>DASWJZ010000310.1:0-1895 GCA_036396875.1 Propylenella sp. | reverse complement strand
CTTCCAGTCGCCGGCGTCGTCGAGCCAGAAGCCCATCGTCGCCCGTGACATGTCTCCATCGGCGGCGCGAATCAGAAGTTCGGCGAAGGGCGTGTCGCCCTCCTGCCAGAATCGCGTGAAGATCGCGGCCTTCACGTCGCGAAGGGCGGGAAAGGCCTCCGAAAATGCCTGAAAGACGGCTGACTCAACCGCGAATGCGTCCTGATCCTCTTCCGAAGCGAACATCCAGACGCTATCCACGTCGCCTTCCGCCATGGCGCGGAGGAAATCGGCGGCGGGCTTTTCCGCCGCGGCCGGCGTTTGCGTTTCGGCGGCGTTCGTGAACGCGATCTGGCCGCCCGGCGCCGCATTTCCGGCCGGAGCGGCGGTCAGCGGAATGGACGACGCGAGAAGGCACGCCGCGGCCGCCGCGAAAGTCGCGGACCGCATTTTCTTTAGCGTGGCAAAGCAACAGGTTAGCATGACGACGAGTCCGCCCGCGGATGTGCTTCTTCTGAGCCTCCAATCGATCGGCACCGGACTTGGTTCCGAACAATGGCAATAAGAATTCGGGGCACGCATCGCCGCCGAAGCGCGCGCGGTCGAGATAATTGAGGGGAAAAGTCTTCGGAAACGAAGCTGAGGCGGTGAACTTTCTCCCCAAAAGCGCCGGATTCGGGCACCATGACAATCTGAGCGGACGCATTGCGATGGGAACCCGGCAGCGGTTGTACCGTTACCGGGTCGGGTTACGCCTTCCAGGCGTTTGCCGGGAAAATCGGACAAGGTGGGACATATGCTTAGAAAAATGGCGCTTGCGGGCGCAGCCGCACTGACAATCGCAGCTTGCACGGCGCATGATCAGCGTGTCGCGACCGGCGCCGGCCTCGGCGCGGGCGCCGGCGCGATCGCCGGCGCGGCGATTACCGGCGACGTGGAAGGCGCGCTTCTGGGCGCTGCGGCGGGGGGCGCCGCCGGCGCGATCATCGGCGCGGTCACCGATCGGCCGGGCTACTGCTACGCCCGCGACCAGTACGGCCGCACCGTCGTCGTCGAGTGCCCCCCCGGCTACTGAGTCGGCCAGCCGAGGAATCGGAAGCGCCGCCGGAACCTCTCCGGCGGCGTTTTCTTTGACCCGTCAATGCCGCCTCTGGCCGGCGATCGCGACAGAGTGAGGAGGAGCATGAAGATCGAACATGACGCCTGGGTCGTTGTCGCGGACGGAAGGAAGGCGCTGTTCGCGCAGAATGTCGGCGCGCTGTTCGAGCCGAAGCTGGCGGTGCGGAACGTCATCGAGGCGGAGCCGAACCCGCCGACGCGCGACCAGGGAACCGATCGGCCCGGCCGCAGTCACGACAGGACGAGCCCGGGGCGGAGCGCGATGGAGCAGACCGACTGGCACGCCCAGGCGGAGACGGAGTTTGCAAAGACCGTGGCCGGCGCGCTCACCGATCTTTGCCGCGAGAAGGATGTGAAGCAGCTTATTCTGATCGCCGCGCCGCGGGCGCTCGCCGATCTCAGAAATGCGCTGCCGCCGGCGGTGCGCGAAAGGACAGTGCGCGAGATCGACAAGGATCTCACGAACCATCCGATCCCGCGGCTCGAAAAAGTTCTCGCCGATCTCTGACGGTCATGACCGTGTCTCCCCCACACGCTGTCGGCCGGCCTCCGCCGCGGCGGTGCGAAACGCTTGCAAGAGAATGCCGGCAGGCTGGGCGCCGACAAGAGCGTAGCGTCCGCCGAGGATGAAGGTCGGCACACCGCTGACACCCATACGCTGAGCGCCCGCGACCTCCGCGCTCACCGATCCGCGGTCCTCGCCGGAGGCGAGGCGCGCGGCAATGGCATCCCGGTCATCAAGGCCATGCGCGGCGCCGATTTCAGCCAGCACTGCCTGGTCGCCGATGTTCCGGCCG
>DASWJZ010000309.1:0-3768 GCA_036396875.1 Propylenella sp. | reverse complement strand
GTCAAGCTCCAGGCGCAGCTCCCGGGTGAGGCTCAGATCGGGGCGTTGCCCGGTCGCGACGATGATGCGATCCACCGGACCGATCCGCCGCATCCCCTCGGCGGCGTGTCCTTCAACGATCACCCCGCCTTCGACCCGCTGGACGGAGGTTGCGGAAAGACCGGCGACAAGCTCCACTTGCCGCCGATCGACAAGCGCCCTGACGCTTGCGCCGAGTTCGCCGCGCGCCGGCAGCTGATCCGCTTCGCCGCCGCCGTAGGCGCGCGCCGGATCGGTGCCGCGAACTGCCCAGACGACCGCCGTGGCCGGCTCTCTCTCCGCAAGCTTCGCGAGGTCGATAAGCGCGTTGGCCGCGGAATGTCCGGCCCCCACCACCAATGTTCGTCGGCCGGCGTAAGCGTCGCGGTCGCTTCCGAGGACATCCGGAATTCCGTAGTCGATGCGGTCGGCATTCTCGATCTCGCCCTCGGCCGGGAGGCCATCGGCCCCGAGCGGGTTCTGGTTGGTCCAGGTCCCCGACGCGTCGATCACCGCGCGGGCGAGATCGCGCCGGCGCGCACTGCCGCTCGTCTCGACATGCAGGACGAACGGCTGCTGCTCGCGCCCCCGGCTCCTCACCTTGTCCGTACCCAGACGTGTCACGGATTTCACCCGAACGCCGGTCTCGACCACGGACGCCACCGCCGGGATCGCCGCCAACGGGCGCAGGTAGCGCGCATAGAGCTCCGCGCCCGTCGGCATGTCGTCCGGCGGCGGCGCCTGCCAGCCCGAAGCCTCGAGCAGCCTCCGGGCGGCGGGATCGATGCTGTAGCGCCAGGGCGAGAAGGTGCGGACATGGCCCCAGTCGCAAACGTTCGCTCCGACCGCGTCGCCCGCCTCATAGACCCGCACGGAAACGCCACGCTCGACCAGATGGGCGGCGGCGGCGAGGCCGACGGGGCCGCCGCCGATGACCGCGACCGGAAGGGCGTCGTGGTCGGGGCGGGCTGCCGGCCGAAACGTCAGGGGGATCGCGTTCATCTCTTCCTCCGTTGCATTCGTAATTCCGGAATGTTAGAATCAGTCGGCAAAAAAAGAGCCGCTACGCTGCCGTCGACTCTCGCGTCACAACGACCGCGTCGGCGCAGCACTCATCGGCAAGAAAACCGAGCAGCACGTCCATTGCGGGATAGCTCGCCCGGCAGATCAGCGTGGTCGACTGCCGCTCCTGGGTGACGAGCCCGGTCAGGATCAGCCTGTGCAGATGATGCGAGAGGGTCGACGCGGCGATCCCCATCCGCTCCTGCAGCTTGCCGACCGGCAGCCCGGCGTCGCCGGCGCGGACGAGCAGGCGGTAGACCTGCAGCCGGGTCGAATTTCCGAGCGCCTCCAGCTGCTTTGCGGCCTGTGCGAGTTTGAGCTTCATGCGATGAAGATACTCGGCCGCGCCACCGCGGTCAACCATATTTCGGGAAATATCGAATGATCAAGATGCCTGTCAGGACGGGTACGGCAAATTTCCGGGGCATTGAGCGCAATACGGGGCCTCGCACGTGAGGCTTGCTCTGGTCTTCCGAATATGCTTGTAGCATGACATGATTGACGAGACGCTGGTGGTGTCGCGGCTCGCGGCGCTGGCGCATGACGTGCGACTGCGGGCCTTCCGGCTGCTCGTGTCCGCCGGTCCCTCCGGATTGCCCTCGGGCGCTATCGCCGACGCCCTGCGGGTGCCGCCGACGGCGATGTCGTTCCATCTCGCGGCGCTGGAGCGTTCCGGGCTGCTCGCGGCGCGGCGCGAGGGGCGCAACATCTTCTACGCGGCGCAGTTCGAACAGGTGCGGCGGCTTCTCGCCTTCCTCACCGAGGATTGCTGCGGCGGCCGGCCGGAGCTCTGCGGCGGCCCGAAGGCCCCCGCGAAGCGGCGGAAGGAGAAGGCGGTATGAGCGACGGAATCTACAACGTTCTCTTCCTCTGCACCGGGAACTCGGCGCGCTCGATCATCGCCGAGGCGGTGATGACTCGGCACGGGCAGGGGCGCTTCAAGGCCTTCTCGGCGGGCTCGCATCCGAAGGGGAGGGTGCATCCCTACGCGATCGATCTCTTGAGAAACTTCAACTATCCGACCGCCGGCCTGCGCTCCAAGAGCTGGGACGAGTTTGCGCAGCCCGGCGCGCCGAAGCTCGATTTCGTGTTCACCGTCTGCGACGACGCGGCGAACGAGACCTGCCCCGTCTGGCCGGGCCAGCCGATGTCGGCGCACTGGGGCGTGCCGGACCCGGCGGCGGTGGAGGGGCCGGAGGCGGTGAAGCGCGCCGCCTTCGCCGACACCTGCCGCATGATGACCAACCGGATCTCGATCTTCGCCAGCCTGCCGATCAAAAGCCTTGACCGCCTGTCGCTGCAGAAGCGCCTCGATGAGATCGGCCGGCGCCGCGAGGTTGCCGCCTCCGAGCGCGTCTGACGAGGCTCCGCGATCGACATGGAGGGCTTTGGCCTCCGCCGTCGCCTGGCGGCAGAAGCGATCGGCACGGCCTTCCTGGTCGCAACCGTGGTCGGCTCCGGCATCATGGCCGACGCGCTGACGGAGGATGCGGCGCTGGCGCTGCTCGGCAACACGCTTCCGACCGGGGCCATTCTGGTCGTGCTGATCGCAATCCTCGGGCCGGTTTCCGGCACCCATTTCAACCCGGCGGTGACGCTCGCGATGCGGCTGCGGGGCAGCATTCCCACGCAAGATGGATTGGCCTATGTCGCAGCGCAGATCGCCGGCGGCGTCGGCGGGACGCTCGTCGCCCATCTGATGTTCGAGCTGCCGCTCCTGCAGGTCGGGACGACCGCGCGGGCGGGCGCCGGCGAATGGTCGGCGGAGGTGGTGGCCACGTTCGGTCTGGTCGGCGTGATCCTCGGCGGGCTGCGTTTCCGCGCCGACGCCATTCCCTGGCTGGTCGGGCTCTACATCACCGCCGCCTACTGGTTTACGTCATCGACGTCCTTCGCCAATCCGGCGGTCGCCGTCGCCCGCGCGATGAGCGACACCTTCGCCGGCGTTCGGCCGATCGATCTCCCCGGCTTCATCGGGGCAGAACTGATCGGCGGCGCGCTCGCGGTCATGGTCTTCGGCTGGCTTCTGCGGTCCGGGCCGGGGCCTTCGCCCGCATCGATCCGCGCGGCGATGCGCGAGAGCGCAACCGGACGCGACTGATCGACCGTACGGCAGCGCCGTTGCCCATCTGCATTGCCGAGAATGTTGAAGGAGGCGGGCGAGCCGACCGCGGGGCTTTGGCGTGTGGTCCGGGCGCGAACCGGCGGATGTCCCTCACGACCTGTTCCGCCGGTGCTCTCTCCGGCCTGGACTTCTGTCTCATCTTCGCTCCCTCCAAGGGCTACGATGAGCCAGAAATCCTCCCTTCCTCAATCCGCTAAATCTGTCTCATGGGTGCTGACGGCCGACACACCCGCGCCATCCTGCTCTACGTCGAGCGTGTCACCGACGCGCGCAAATGCATGACGGCCGGGCGGATCGCGGCGCGCGCCAAGCCGGTCATCGTCATCAAGGCGGGCCGCAGCACCGCCGGAGCGAAGGCGGCACTCTCACATACCGGCGCGCTCGCCGGCTCGGATGCAGTCACGCCCTATGGCTCGGCCCCGTAGCTCAGTAAGATAGAGCACCAGATTCCTAATCTGGGGGGCACAGGTTCAAATCCTGTCGCAGGGTGATTCAATTCACCGCATGGCGGAAGAGGGTTGAGTTGGATTCTGAAGGTGTCCTCTTGAGGGAGGATGCTGATG
>DASWJZ010000308.1:0-4302 GCA_036396875.1 Propylenella sp. | reverse complement strand
GGATAAACGGAGGAATTTTCATACCGCTGGATCCGCCGGCGAGCGGCGACTCCGGTCACATCTCCGATTGCATTCCGGCCACCTCTAACCAGCGCAACCAGCTCCGCAACAAGTCCAACAAATTCTACATCAACATCCACAACAACGCCTTCCCGAACGGGGCGCTTCGCGGCCAGCTTTTCTGAGACAGGGACGTCCGGCGTCGCGACGGTTGCGGGGGCGCTCTTCGCCCCTCGCGGTGGATCAAGTTCGCGTAGGGGGCTTGCTCCGGCAGCGTCTCCCCTGGATTGTCGTCGCCGGATAGGATGCGAGCGCGCGAGGGAGACAGGCCCATGAAGATAGCGAAACTGATGGCGGTCGCCGCGCTGCTCGCGGCAGCCCCCGGGGCCGCCGCCGCCGCGGAAATGGAGACCGCGATCTTCGCCGGCGGCTGCTTCTGGTGCATGGAGGAGGCGTACGAGGAGGTGCCGGGCGTCTCCGCGGTTGTATCGGGCTATGCCGGCGGGGAGGTTGAGAACCCGACCTACAAGCAGGTATCGTCCGGCAGCACCGGCCATTACGAGGTCGTCGAGGTCGAATACGACCCTGGCCAGGTGACCTACGAAGAACTCGTGGAGGTGTTCTGGCGGAACGTCGATCCGTTCGACGATCGCGGGCAGTTCTGCGACAAGGGCAGCCAGTATCTCAGCGCCATCTTCGTGAAGGATGACGAGGAGCGGAAGCTGGCGGAAGCGACCAAGGAAGAGGTCGCGGCGCGCTTCTCCATGCCGGTGTCGACCGAAATCCTTGCCGAATCCGTTTTCTATCCGGCCGAGGACTATCACCAGGACTTCTACAAGACCAATTCCGCCCGCTACAAATTCTACAAGTTCGGGTGCGGTCGGGTGCAGCGCCTGGAAGAGATCTGGGGCAAACCGGCAACCTGAGCATCAACGTTGCGGCTATGTCGCAGCGTGGCATTGCTGCAACTATCGCGGCCGAGCCTCATTCGATTGCTGCGGGCCGCACGGATCGGGCTCGGATCGGAAGTCCGCATGCTGTAGTGTCTCCGCCTGACCGCCGAGAAACCGGAGCTATGGCCGAATGGCGCTGACCCGTCGATTCTTCCTCGCCGGCGCCGCGAGCGCGCTCGCCGGCGCCTGCACGGGGGCCGGAATGGGGCCGCTCGCCTATGCTCCGGGAGAAGGCTCCGGGCTCCTCGTCCCGAACACCAACGAGCCGCACCGCGTGCCGGGGGTGAACCTCGCGACGATCCCGGCGCAGTACCGCCGACAGATCGTGCGCGACCCGACCGGCGAGAAGCCGGGAACGATCGTCGTCGATCCGGGGCAGCGCTATCTCTACCTCGTCATGGAGGGCGGGCGGGCGCGTCGCTATGGCATCGGCGTCGGACGGCAGGGCTTCGGATGGCACGGCACGGCTACAGTGGGCGCCAAGCGGACCTGGCCGGCATGGTATCCCCCGAAGGAGATGCAGGAGCGCGATGAGCGGGCCCGCGCCTACGCCAACGGCATGGACGGCGGGCCCGACAATCCGCTCGGCGCGCGGGCGCTCTATCTGCATCAGAACGGTCGCGACACGCTCTACCGCGTCCACGGCACCAACGAACCCCGCTCGATCGGCCGCGCCGTCTCCTCCGGCTGCATCCGCATGCTGAATGCCGACGTCATCGATCTTTACGATCGCGTGCCGACCGGCACCCGCGTGGTCGTGCTGCCGGCGTTCAATCCGATCGCGAAGCTCGGCAAGTCCATCGCCGATCCAGACGCGCAGTGGCGCCGGAACGTGCGGCGCATCATCGGGCAGCCGGCGGGTTAGCGTCTCGCGAACGGTCGCGGATCAGATCCGGCCCTGTCTCGCGTCCAGCACTCGAGACGCTCGATCCGGTCGCCGTCGCGGACCAGCCCCATGTCGCGCAGCAGGTGGTCGTCGACACCCTCCAGCTTTTGCCGCAACTCTCGCTCGCTGTAGAGGCGTGCAAGGTGCTCGCGGACTTCCGCGACGCGCTGGCGAAGGCTGCGGATGAGGCCCGTCAGGCCCCCGATCGGGCGGCGGCCTGCGCTGCGCGCGGCGGTCCGCCTTTCGAATGTGGCGAAATTCATGATGACGCTCCTTGTCTTGCAGGGCGACCATGGCCTCCGATACATGCCAGCAGGATGTCAGGATTGATCGCGCCCTTTTGGGTGCGTTCAAAATCGGAAGCCGCAAGGTGAACACAATCGAGCGCGCGCTCGCCATATTGCTGCTGCTGTCGCGCCGCCGGCTGCTGCCGGCAAGCGTGCTGGCGCGGCGATTCGAGGTCTCCATCCGCACGATCTACCGCGACGTCGAACGGCTGGTCGCGCTCGGCATACCGGTTGAGGCCGAACGCGGAGCGGAGGGCGGCTTCCGTCTCTCGGCGGATTTCCTGTCTCCGCCGATCGCACTGAATCGCGTGGAAACGACGGCGCTGCTGGTGGCGCTTGGCTTGATGCGCGGACTGCGGGCAATGCCGCTCAAGCAGCACCTCGAAACGGCCGAAGCGAAACTCCTGGCCGCCCTGCCCTCAGCGGCGCGCGAGGTTCTGGCGGACGGCGCTCGCGTCGTCGGGATCGAGCAGGCGCCCGACGATATCTTCCATGGCGCGCCGCCGGCGGAGCGGCTGACCGACCAGCAGGCGACCGTCGACCTGTTTCTGGAAGGCATTTTGGGACAGCGGCGGGTGGAGATGGTCCACCGAGGCTCGGGCGGAATCGAAAAGCTATATGAGATCGAGCCCTGCGGTCTGCTGTTCGACCGCAATCTCTGGTACCTGGTGGGACAATCGCTCGCTGTGGGCGAGATCCGCATGTGGCGCGCCGACCGCGTGCGATCCATCGCCGTCACGGGCATGGCATTCCGTCCGCGCCGGGACTTCGACATCAGGACAATGCTCGGCCGGCAGTGGCTGGAAAGAGCCATGCGGCGTTGGGGCAAGGACGGCGAGGGGACGCGCATCCGCATGACCGCCGCAGCGGCCGAGCGGCTGCGTCGCGACTGGTACTATCGACATGCAGTCTTTACGCGGGACGACCCGGGTAAAGTCGTCATGGTGCTGCCCGACACCGATCCCGGTGCAATCCTGCCGCTCGTTCGCTGGCTGGGCGCGGAGGCGGAGGTCCTGGCGCCGCCGGCACTCCGCGAAGCGTTGTGCGGCGAGCTCGAAGGCCTGTGGCGCATCTACGGGGCAGCGGTTTGAAGCAGCGTCGCTCAACAGGACGGTCCCTGTGGAAGAGGGGAGGCCGGAGCTTGTTTGGACGGACGCTTGCCGCGGCTCTGCTCACGATGACCGCATCCGCTCTCTCCGAGGCCAACCCCGCCCTCGCGGACACCAGCTGCAGGGGCGGCCAGGATTTCGACAATTGGCTTGATGGCGTGCGGGAGGAGGCCGGCCGCGCCGGCATTTCGTCGCGCGCTCTGTCTGCGCTCGACGGGATCACCCTCGACGCGCGGGTGCTGAAGCAGGATCGCGGCCAGCCGAGCCTGTCGCAAAGCTTTCTCGAATTCGCGGACCGGATTCTTTCCGCCGACGGTTTTCGGCGCGGCCGCTCCATGCTCGATAGGCATGCAGAGACCCTTGCCCGCATCGAACGCGACTATGGCGTACCGAGCGCCGTCATCGTCGCCTTTTGGGGACTAGAAACCGATTACGGAGGTTTCCTGGGCGAGTTCTCCTCGCTGCGCTCTTTAGCGACCCTCGCCTATGACTGCCGCCGCCCGGATTATTTCGGCGCCCAGCTGATCGACGCGCTCCGGATCCTTGACCGCGGCGATCTGGCGCCGGCCGAGATGCGCGGTGCATGGGCCGGCGAACTCGGCCAGGTGCAGTTCACGCCGTCGAACTATCTGAGATACGCGGTGGACTATGACGGCGACGGCCGCCGCAACCTGGTCGGCAGCGTGCCGGATGCGCTCGCCTCCACCGCCAGTTATCTCAGGTCGCTCGGCTGGCGCCCGGGTGGGCCCTGGCTTGAGGAGGTCCGCGTTGCCGATGCCGTGCCCTGGCAAGAGGCGGCGCGCGCCATCCGCCAGCCGCGCTCCTTCTGGGCGGCGGTCGGTGTTTCCCGCGCCGACGGCAGCGCGTTGCCGGCCGATTCCGTACCGGCCGCGCTCATCCTGCCGATGGGCCGGCTGGGGCCGGCGTTCCTCGCCTACGAGAATTTCGGCATCTACTGGGAGTGGAACCAGAGCTCCAACTATTCGCTCGCGGCCGCCTATTTCGCGACGCGCCTCGCCGGCGCCCCGCAGATGAACCGCGGCAAAGCCCCCGCCATCCTGAGCGCG
>DASWJZ010000307.1:0-19117 GCA_036396875.1 Propylenella sp. | reverse complement strand
GGTCTGCCACGTCGACCGGCTTCAAACAGGAAAGCCGTGGAATTTTCATGTTGCGGTGAGCAGCTTCGGCGGCACCCAATTCAGGTTGATCTACAGGGACGGGGACTTCGTTCCCTTCAACGTGCCGACGGGAACATCGTTTTCGCTCTCGCAGTCGGCAGGCGTCAACGCATCGAGCACGGCGATCCGGGTGGACAACTCGAATGATGCCGGGGCCGCGGGGCTCGCCGGCGCCGTCAGCGCAGAAGGCATCAACGGAACCAAGGTCACCTGCATCAGCTGCGACGCCGACTCAGATGGCGACGCCGCGTGCGATGACATCGTGCCGAATTGAGGTTTCTGCAGCAGGCCGCTACGTGAGTTTGAGCCCGCCCGGCCGCGTGACTTATCCGACTCAAGGAAGCGGCCCCGATTCGTGGGGCGACTGTCCCATAATCGGAGCCGCCCGTCGGACTGGGAGTGTCGTTTAAGCCGACCTGCCGGATGCGGCTGAGGGCTCACGGGTGCTGGCGGGCCTTACTGGCCATTTGTTGGACAGTGCCCGCAGCAAAGAGGCTAAGTCTTTGATTTAGCTGGCGCGCCCAAGGGGAATCGAACCCCTGTTTCCGCCGTGAAAGGGCGGCGTCCTGGACCGCTAGACGATGGGCGCTGGCAGCGCGCGCCTTATAGCAAAGCCGTCCGGCGCCACAAGCTGCGTCGACATATGGGGAGGCGGCCCCGAATCCGCACGCCTCGACGCGGCCGGCGGTGTCAGCGCCGGCGGCGTCTCACCACTTGCCGGTGTTCGGCATCGACTTCCACGGCTCCGCCGGCGCCAGCGCATCGCCCTTCTGCAGGAGTTCAATCGAAATGTTGTCGGGCGAGCGGATGAAGGCCATGCGCCCGTCGCGCGGCGGCCGGTTGATCGTCACGCCGCCGTCCATCAGCCGCTTGCAGGTCGCGTAAATGTCGTCGACCTCGTAGGCCAGATGGCCGAAATTGCGGCCCTCGCCATATTTTTCCGGGTCCCAGTTGTAGGTGAGCTCGACGAGCGGCGCCTTCTTGTCCCGGCCGCCGGCCTCGTCTTCCGGCGCAGCGAGGAAGATCAGCGTGTAACGCCCCTCCTTGTTCTCGTGCCGTCGCACTTCCTTCATGCCGAGCTTCCCGCAATAGAAATCGAGGGACTGGTCGACATCGGAAACGCGGACCATTGTGTGCAGATATCGCATTCGACGCTCCTTTGTGCATCGGCACCATATGGCGCAAAACCGGCCGGGCAACGGGGAAATTGCCGCGCTCCGCCGGCTGGTCGGCGAGGCGGCGCGCATCGTCGCGCTGACCGGCGCCGGCATCTCGACGGAGTCAGGAATTCCCGACTTCCGCTCCCCCGGCGGCATCTGGACGCGGATGAGGCCGATCACCTACCAGGAATTCGTCGCCTCGGAGGCGGCGCGGCTGGAGGACTGGCGGCGCCGTTTCGTCATGAACGAGAGCTTCGCCGCGGCAAAGCCGAACGCCGGCCATCGCGGGCTCGTCAAGCTCGCCGAGGAGGGGCGGCTCCGGGCGGTGGTCACGCAGAACATCGACGCCCTCCACCAGCGCGCCGGCCTGCCGTCCGACAAACTGATCGAAATCCACGGCAATTCCACCCGCGGCCGCTGTCTTGAGTGCGGCGCGCCGATGGCGCTCGCGGCGGTGCGGACCGTCATCGACGAGACGGGCGCGTCCCCGCGCTGCGCCTGTGGCGGACTGGTGAAGGCCGCGATCGTCTCGTTCGGCGAGCCGATGCCGGAGGAGGGAATGCGCCGGGCGAGCGACCTTGCGGTTGCCTCCGACCTCTTCCTGGTCGTCGGATCCTCGCTGCAGGTGCAGCCGGCGGCAACGCTGCCTGTTCTTGCGCGGCACGCCGGCGCTCGGCTCGTCATCATTAACCGGGAGAAAACGCCACTCGATTCGCTTGCTCAGCTTGTCGTCCGCAATGCGATCGGCGCCGTATTCACGGCTCTCTATCCACAACTTGTGAATTAGATGCACGTCGAAGAGGTAGTGTGGCAGAATTGTGAGCGTCGAAGTGTGGCGGCAATGTTACGCTTTTTTCCGAATCGGGAATTGCGCTCCAGGCGGACGCGACAGGAGGCAGTCAACCGAACAAAGATAAATGGCTCGGATGGAGTCGTATATGGGGGCCAAACCGACCGCCGACGCCGCGCCCGAACTTGCGTTACACGATGAGGCTCCACTCGAGCTCATCGAAATTTCGGGCGTGATAAAGTGGTTCGATGTCGCGAAGGGTTACGGGTTCGTCGTGCCGGAGAACGGCATGCCGGATGTGCTCCTGCATGTGACCTGTCTTCGCCGCGACGGATTTCCGACAGCCTATGAGGGCGCGCGCATCGTCTGCGAGGTTGTCGACCGGCCGAAGGGGCTGCAGGCGTTCCGCGTCATCTCGATGGACGAAACGACGGCGACGCATCCCTCGCAGATGGCGCCGACGCGCCAGCGCTCCGCCGTTACGCCGACAAGCCCCCTCGTTTCCGCCACGGTCAAGTGGTTCAACCGCATGCGCGGCTACGGATTTCTGAGCGAGGGGGAGGGGTCCCCCGACATCTTCATCCACATGGAGACGCTGCGCCGCTTCGGCATGGCGGAACTGCGGCCCGGGCAGAGCGTGCTGGTGCGCTACGGCGAGGGCCCGAAAGGCCGCACCGCCGCCGAAATCAGGCCCGATACTGGCGGCCTGCCGTCATCCCATTGAAGGTCTGAGCCTCTTCGATGCCCGTCCCGCGTCTTTCCGCCGCTCTGGCGGCGCTCCTCCTTTTCGCCTTGCCGGCGGCGGGCCGGGGCGCCGAACCGCAGCGGGAGACGCTGGTGGTCGCGGCTGGCGATGGCGAGCATGTCTTCCAGGTCGAGATCGCCGACGACCCGCGCGAACGGGCGCTCGGCCTGATGTACCGCCGCGCGATGCCGGACGATGAGGGGATGCTCTTCGATTTTGGCGAGGAACAGCCCGCCAGCTTCTGGATGCGCAACACCTATATCTCGCTCGACATGCTCTTCATCCGGGCCGACGGGACGATCGAATCGATCGCCGAGCGGACGACCCCGCTCTCGGAAAAGTCGGTACCGTCGAAAGGCCCGGTGCGCTACGTGCTGGAGATCAATGGAGGCCTGAGCGACGAGCTCGGCATCGAAGCGGGCGACCGCGTCTCCGGGCCGGCGATGGAGGCAAGGCCGTAGGATTGTGATCGGCGCTCGAGGATCGGCGGCCCTTTCACTTCACTCCACCTCGCGCAGACCCGGGGCGCAGGTTCCGACGTCCGGCGACATGCAGAAGCGGTCGACACTGAGGACCGCTTCGCCGGGGATGCGGTCGCGATAGTGCCCGATCTTGAATTTCACCGCTCCCGCCTCGCCGCGGCGTCCCATATGGCCGCGGGCGCGGACGACGAATTCTCCGTTCGCATAGATGTCGATGCGGCCGTTTCCTTCGCCGTCGCCCTTCACGAGGTAGGTCATCCGGACCCAGCTCCGCTTGGGATCGGGAAGGGCAGGCGGCACGCGGCCGCCGCGCGTCTCCACGACCAGCCCGTCCGGCTCGCACAAGGTCTCCGGCGCGTCATCGCCCGGATTCGTCGCGATGCAGCCGAGCGGGCGCGTCTCGCGCAGGCCCTGCGGCAGCGGCACAAAGATGCCGGGCATCCCCGCGACCATGGCGTCCGGATCGCCGCTTCCCTTCGCGACCATGCAGCGGCAATGATTGTTTTCGACGGTGACGTGCAGGATGCCGTTATCGAACCGCTGCGCAAGGAACGGGCTGTCTTCGCCCGGCGCCTTCCATTGCGCGAGGATCCATCGTGCGGAGCCGCAGCGGGCGATGTCCCCGTCGATCCGGAAGTCGATCGAATACCAATGCGGCTCGCGAAGGCCGTGGATGAGGTTCGGCCTGTTCTGCAGCCTCAGCTCGTTCCGCTGCGTGGCGCCTCCGCGGAAGCAGTCCTTGGCAGGTCCGGCAAAGAGCCGCTCGCCGAGCCGCGCGGTGGGCGGGCCGAGTTCGCTGTCGGCGGCTCCAGGCGCTGCAATCGCGGCCTTTCCCATGCAGATATCGACGTTGCCGCGTCGCTCGTCGATCCTGATCCCGAGCGCAGTCCTCCGGTGGCGGGGCTCCGCATAATCGGCGAATGCAAGAAGGCGTTCGTCCGCCTGGCAGGTGTTCCAGACGCCGTGATCGAGCCGGGGACCATCGAAGTCCTCCAACAGCTCCGCAGCCAGTGGCGAGCCGACCGCCAAGGCGGCCGCCGCCGCGACCAGGAACACGACCGCGGGACCCACCGCCCTGCCGCCTGCTTCAGGGTTTCAAGGGGCTGGAGCGACGATGCCGCCGCTTTTCAGCCATCCCGGCAGCCGGCGGTCAGCTCGTGACCTTTTCCTTTGCCGGCGTGGCGGCCGCGGTTTCGACCGGCTTCTCCTCAATCACTTTTGGAGCGTCCTCGTCCTCGGCCATGCCCCGCTTGAAGCTTTTGATTCCCTTGGCGACGTCGCCCATCAGCTCCGACACCTTGCCCCTGCCGAAGAGGAGAACGATGAGCCCGACGATAATTGCGATCTTCCAGATCGATAGACCTAACACCTGAACCTCCCGAACCGGCTGCGTTCCGGGCTGGCAGAGCCGGCCCGATGAGACGCCGCCCCGTCATCCGTCTCGGACCCGATCCTAGCATTGTTTCGTGGCCGGATGCGACCCTTCGCAAGGGTGCTTGCCTTGCCCGGCCGCCCGCCCTAGCTTCCGTCTGTCTCACGGGGTGCCCCAGGGGCTGAGAGGCGGAGGACTTCGCCGACCCGTCGAACCTGATCCGGATCATGCCGGCGGAGGGATGAGATCGCGCGCAGATCGCAGGCTTCCAGTCTCATCGTCATCGGCCATGCCCGGATCGCCCCAGGAATCCGGAAGGAGAACCCGATGCTTGTGACATTGCCGGTCGCCGCCGCGGCGCTCTGCGCGGGGCTTTGTGCCGCCGCGCCCGCCTTGGCGCAGGGCGAAAAGCCCGTCCTCACCGTCTACACCTATAGCGGATTTCCGAGCGAATACGGGCCCGGCGGGACGATCAAGGAACGCTTCGAGGCGGAATGCGGGTGCACGCTCGAATGGGTCGCCAGCGACGACGCCGGGACGCTGCTCTCCCGCCTGAAGCTCGAGGGGGAATCGACCCGCGCCGACGTCGTCCTCGGCCTCGACACCAACCTGATCGTGGACGCGGAGGCGACCGGTCTCTTCCAGCCGCACGGCGTCGACCCCGAAGCGCTCGATCTCCCGATCGCCTGGACGGACGAGACCTTTTTGCCCTTCGATTGGGGGTGGTTCGCGTTCGTCTATGACGAGAAGCGCCTGCCGACCCCGCCGGAGAGTCTCAAGGCGCTGGTCGAGATGGAGGATGGGCCGTCCATCGTCATTCAGGATCCGCGCACCTCGACGCCCGGGCTCGGCCTGATGGTTTGGATGCGCGGCATCTACGGCGACGGAGCGCCGGAGGCGTGGCGAAAGCTGGCGCCCAAGATCATCACGGTCACGCAGGGATGGACGGAGGCCTACGGCATGTTCGTGCAGGGCGAGGCGGACATGGTGCTGAGCTACACGACGTCGCCCGCCTACCACATCGCGGTGGAGGACAATCACGACGTCAAGGCGGCGATCTTTCCGGAGGGGCACTATCTGGAGATCGAGGTGGCCGGCATTACCCGCACGACCGACGATCCCGAACTCGCGCGGGCGTTCATGGACTTCATGGTGTCGGAGCCGTTCCAGTCCGCCATTCCGGAGGGGAACTGGATGTATCCGGCGAGGGAGCCTGAGGCGGGATTGCCGGCGTCGTTCCAGGCGCTCAGGAAGCCCGAGACTTCGCACTACGCGGAGCCCGCGGCGGTGGAGAGCAACCGCCGCGCCTGGGTCGACGAATGGCTCTCCGCCATGAGCCGGTGAGCCGCCGACGCGTTCCCGCCCCTTCGGCTGGGAAGGGGTCGGGCGCCATGAAGTTCCTCCCCGGTCTCCTTGCGCTCGCCTTCATCGCCGGAATGATAGCCGTGGCGTTTGCCGGAATATTTCTGGCGGCGGGCCCCGAGGCCGCCGGCCTCCCCTGGCGCTATGTCGGCGGAGTCGTCCGCTTCACGCTGATGCAAGCGCTTATCTCCACCGGGCTGTCCCTTCTCCTCGGCGCCGCGCTGGCGCTGGCCTTGGCGCGGCGGGCAAGGTTTCCGGGCCGCGATTTCTTCATCGCGGCGTTGAATCTCGCGAGCGTGCTGCCGCCGATCGTGGTCGTGTTCGGCGTCATCGCGGTCTTCGGCCGGGCCGGCTGGGTGGGGAAGGGGCTCAGCCTCCTTGGCATCGACGCCGGCGGCTGGCTTTACGGTCTGCCGGGCATCCTGATCGGACACGTTTTCTTCAATGCGCCGCTCGCCGCGCGCGTCTTCCTCGCCTCGCTTGCTGCCGTACCAGGCGAGCACTGGCGCCTCGCCGCGCAGCTCGGCATGGGGCCGGGCGCCGTCTTCCGATTCATCGATCTTGCAGCTCTGCGGCGTGAAGCGCCAGGGCTCGCGGTGCTCATCTTTCTGCTCTGTTTCACGAGCTTTGCCATCGTGCTTGTGCTGGGCGGCGGACCCAACGCGGCGACGCTGGAGGTGGCCATCTACGGCGCGGTCCGCTTCGATGTCGATTTCGCCCGCGCCGGCGTTCTGGCGCTACTGCAGGTCGCCATCTGCCTGGTCCTGGTCGTGCCGGCGCTCTGGCTGGCCGTGCGCCCGGGCGAAGCCGCCGCGACCGGCGCCGTGCTGCAACGCCCCGACACCGGCGCCGCATCGATGCGACTTTTCGATACGCTCGTCTTCTCTCTGGCGGCGGCGCTGGTCTTGCCGCCGCTCGCGTCGGTCGGGTTGGCGGGGATAGCGGCGCTCGGCAGCCTCTGGCGCGCCGATGTGGGCGAGGCGGTCGTGACAAGTTTCGCCATCGCAATACCGGCCGCCCTCCTGGCGCTGCTTCTTGCGCTCGCCCTCGCCTCGTCCACGCGCCGGCTCGCCGCCGTCGGCCGTCCACGCCTGGCCGCCGCCATGAGCCTGCCGGGCGGCCTCATCCTCGCCGTGCCGCCGGTCGCCCTTTCCGCCGGGCTCTTCGTCGTGCTCCGCCCGATCGCTAACCCGTTTGCGCTCGCCATCCCTTTGATCATTATCGTCAACGCGCTGATGGCATTTCCTTTCGCATTGCGTCAGGTAGAACCGCCGCTCGTCCTTTCCGCCGAACGGTATGGCCGCCTGGCCGAGAGCCTCGGGATAACGGGCGTCTCGCGGCTGCGGCTGGTCGACTGGCCGCTGCTCCGCCGCCCCTTCGCGGCGGCGCTGGCGGTGGCGACGGCGCTGTCGCTCGGCGACCTCGGCGTCGCAGCATTCTTCGGCTCCGGCAACATCCTGACGCTTCCGCTGCTTCTCTATCAGCGGATGGGGGTCTATCGGATCGCCGAATCCGCCTCCGTTGCATTGCTCCTTGCGCTCCTCGTTCTGACGCTTTTCCTTGCAGCGCAAAGGTGGTCGGGGGACCCGCTTGCTCGAAGCCGCTGACCTGACGCTCGACTACCCGGACTTTCACGCCTGCTACACCCTGAAGGTCCCGGCAGGCGCGCTTTGCGGATTGATCGGGCCGTCGGGCGGCGGCAAGACGACGTTTCTCCACGCCATCGCCGGCTTCGAGACGCCGAGCGGCGGCGTCCTGCGCTTTGCAGGCCGCGACCTGATCGGCCTGCCCCCGGCCGAGCGCCCGCTTTCGATTCTCTTTCAGGACCACAACCTCTTCCCCAATCTGACGGCGGCGCAGAATGTCGGGCTCGGCTTGGATCCGCGGCTTCGCCTCAGGCCGGATGACCGTCGCGCCGTTGAGGAGGCGCTTCGCCGCGTCGGGCTTGAGGGTCTCGGCCAGCGGCGGCCGGTCGAGCTCTCAGGCGGGCAACGCCAGCGCGTCGCCCTGGCGCGGGCCCTGGTGCGCAAGCGCCCGCTCATGCTGCTCGACGAGCCATTCGGCGGGCTCGACCCGGGGCTGCGCCAGGAGATGGTTGCGCTCGTCGATCAACTTCGCCGCGACCGGGGGCTGACGGTGCTCATCTCCCTCCACACGCCGCAGGACATCGGCGGCACGGCCGACCTGATGGCGTTCATCGCGGACGGGCGGGTCGCGGCGGTGGACCGCCCGGCGGTGCTGCTCGCGCCGGGGCGGAATGCCGCCGTCGACCGCTATCTCGGAAGCGCCCCGCAGGCTGTCGGTAGCAGGTAAAGATGTCCGGGTTTTGTAGCACATCAGTTGTCCGCTTCTGTTGCTGTTTTGCCTGTGGGTTTGTGGGCAGGCGCGGGACGCGGCTGTCCACATATCCACAGGGTGAGGGCTGTTGCGTTGAAGCGGTTCACGCAGCGGCCCTCAGAGGCTCTTCTTTGCACGACTGCCCGGCGCCGTCGTAGCGCGCCAGACAGCGTGGGCCGTGGAAGACGGCAAGGCCGCCGGCGGGATAGCGGCGCACCCTGACCCTGGCCTTGACATAGTGCGGCCTGAGCGGGCTTTGCGGCAGCTGCAGCCTGAGGCCCTCATAGGCCACCGTGTTGTCGCGCGCGACGACGCGCTCCTCCTCCACGCACAGCGTCTCGCAAAGCAGCGCATAATCGGCGGCGACGAAGGCGCTCTCGGCGATCTCAGGCGGCCTGGCGAAGCGGGCGTTGTGCGCGGGCAGATAGACCTCGCGGATGAAGCGGTTGGCGGCGTCGATCTCGGCGATGCCGGCGAGCTTCAGCTCCTTCGCCAGGCGGTCCTGTAGCGTGCCGAACATGCGCTCCGAGCGCCCGCGCGCCTCCGGCGAGTAGGCCGGGATGTGCTCCACCCCGAGCCGCTGAAGCGCCCGTCCCACCTGGGTCGGCCGGCTCTTGTCGACCGCTTCGCCGGCCTTCGGCGTATGGAAGTAGTGGCTGCCGCGGTCGGTGTAGAGGCTGGCCGGCAGGCCCTTCTCGGCGAACGTCTCCAGCAAACCCCAGAAGCTTGAGGCGGTGCCTTCCTCCTCAACCAGGAAGGCGGAGTAGATCTCGCTGGTGGCGTCGTCCATGGTCACAATCAGATCGAGATCGGGCTCCCGGCGAGCCACGCGAAGGGGCTGCCATCCTGGTGCAGCATCATGCCCGGGCAGGGCTTGCGCGGCCGCTTGCGCCGGTGCGCCCCGCGCCGCTTGGCGCGCTCCGCCAGGCCCGCCGCGTGCAGCTGCGTCTTCACCCACGTATAGCCCCAGCGGAAGCCAGGCCGCTTCTGAAGATGCTCGTGGAAGTGCTTCACGTTCCAGCCCATGTAATGCGTCCGGTACTCGTCAAGCATCCAGGCGATCCGATCGACCGGCACGCGCCTGGCCGAGGCCTTGCCCAGCCGCTTGTCGATCAGCCCTGAAAACCCTTCCTCCTCGTAGCGCGCCCGGAAGCGGCGGAACTGACGCTCCGAGCAGCCCAGAATCTCGCCCGCCTCAAGCGCCGAAAACTCGCGGCGCTCCCAGCGGCTCAAAACGTCCCTGAACTTCTGCATCCTGCGGTCCTGTAGCCACGTCGCCCGGTTCATCGCCCCGCCTCCTCGCGAGACGACAAAACCGGCCAACTCGTGTGCTACCTAACCCGGACAACTCGTGTGCTACCGACAGGAAGCGCCCCGCAGGCTGGCGGCGGCCCGGCAAAAGGACTATAGACGCGCGTAAAGTGTTGCCGCGCGCAGGAAATCTTGCGCCCTTCGGAGCCTGTCATGAGCGAGAAGTGGACCCCGGCCACGTGGCGCACGCGGCCGATCGAGCAGGTCCCGGATTATGCCGACGCGGCGGCGCTCGCCGCGGTCGAGGCGCGGCTCGCCACCTATCCGCCGCTCGTTTTTGCAGGCGAGGCCCGCAAGCTGAAGGCCAAGCTTGCGGACGTGGCTCGGGGAAAGGCCTTTCTGCTCCAGGGCGGCGACTGCGCCGAGAGCTTCGCGGAGCACGGCGCCGACAACATTCGCGACTTCTTCCGCGTCTTCCTGCAGATGGCGGTGGTGCTCACCTTCGCGGCGACATCGCCGGTCGTGAAGGTCGGGCGCATCGCCGGCCAGTTCGCCAAGCCGCGCTCCACCGCGACGGAAAGGCAGGGCGACGTCGAATTGCTGAGCTACCGCGGCGACATCGTCAACGGGCCGGAATTTGATGAAACGGCGCGGCGTCCCGACGCGGCGCGGCAGGAGATGGCGTACCGGCAGTCGGCAGCCACGCTGAACCTGCTGCGCGCCTTCGCCTCCGGTGGCTACGCCAACCTCGATCATGTGCATCAGTGGATGCTCGGCTTCGTCGCCGACAGCCCGCAGCGCGAGCGCTACGAGGCGCTGGCCGACCAGATCAGCCAGACGCTCAACTTCATGCGCGCCATCGGCATCGATCCGGAATCGCATCCGGAATTGCGGCAGACGGACTTCTTCACCAGCCACGAGGCGCTCCTCCTCGGCTTCGAGCAGGCGCTGACGCGGGTCGATTCCACCAGCGGCGACTGGTATGCGACCTCCGGCCACATGATCTGGATCGGCGACCGCACGCGCCAGCCGGACCATGCGCATGTCGAGTTCTGCCGCGGGGTCAAGAACCCGCTCGGCCTGAAATGCGGACCATCGCTCGATCCCGATGGCCTGATCCGCCTGATCGACATCCTCAATCCCATGAACGAGCCGGGACGGCTGACGCTGATCACCCGCTTCGGCGCCGACAAGCTTGGCGACGGCCTGCCGAAGCTGATCCGCGCCGCGGCGCGCGAGGGCAGGGCGGTCGTCTGGTCCTGCGACCCGATGCACGGCAACACGATCAAGGCGACAAGCGGCTACAAGACGCGGCCTTTCGAACTGATCCTCCGCGAGGTGCAGGATTTCTTCGCCGTGCACCACGCCGAGGGGACGCATCCCGGCGGCATCCATGTCGAAATGACGGGGAAGAACGTCACCGAATGCACCGGCGGCGCGCGCGCCGTCTCCGACGCCGAGCTTTCCGACCGCTACCATACGCATTGCGACCCGCGCCTGAACGCCGATCAGGCGCTGGAACTCGCCTTCCTTGTCGCCGAGCTTCTGAAGCGCGAGCGCTTGCAGCGCGAGGTCAAGGTTGCCGCGCAGGCGTGATGGGGCGGCGCGAATGGATGCGGCGCGGCTGACCGGCCGCTGCAATTGCGGCTCGATAACCTTCGTCGCGACCGGGCCTTTCCGCCCGGCCAAGGCCTGCCATTGCAAATCGTGCCGCCGCCAATCCGGCCATTACGTCGCCGCCACCGAGGTCGCGCGGGCGGATCTCGCGGTCGCCGGGGAGGATGCGATCGTCTGGTATTCGGCTACGCCGCACGCCCGCCGCGGCTTCTGCCCGACCTGCGGCGCCCACCTTTTTTGGCATCGCAACGGGTCGGAACGTATCTCGATCTGGATGGGCTGCCTCGACGAGCCGACCGGCATCCGTCTTGCCGAGCACATCTACGTTGCCGAGAAGGGCGATTATTACGACATTGCGGACGGGCTGCCGCAGGCCCCGCAGTCGGCCTGACGGGCATCAGACGGACCGATCATGGACCGATCATGGTTCGATGCCCGGTCGGCGTCGCCAGTGCGGACCGCGTGCATCGCGATGTACGCGACCGAGCATTTTCCCGGTATTTCCTCTGGACCCTCCACACCATGACCGGTACGTTGCCGAAAACGGGCTGCGGGAAACGTTGGCCTGGCTGCGAAAGGGTCAATTCCGGGAGGAGAAGCCTATGCTGAAGAAGCGCACACTATTTCTCTTTGGCGCGAGCGCGGCGACATTCGCGTGCGTCCTTGCAGCGGATTCCATACTGCATTCCGCCAACGCCCAGCGCCAGTCAATTCGGTGGGCGACGTCCAACGTCGGCTCCTACGGCTACGCGGTGGCGAGCGCCATGACCGGCATTCTGGAAGAGGCGCTCGGTGGCGAATACACCGTCACCGTCAATCCCTACCCCTCGACCACCGGCGCCATGAAAGCGACGATGGACGGCGAGGCGGAGATTGGATACACCGCGGATGTCGGCATGCGCGAGGCCTATGGCGGCGAGGGCGGCTTCCAGGGCTATAATCCTGCCGCCGGCCCTCTCGTCCATACTTGGTACGCCTATCCGATGGAGTCGTTCATGGCGGCGCCGGCGGCTACCGCCGACCAGTTCAGCTGCTGGGGCGATTTCTCGGGAAAGCCGGTCTTCTACACCACCGCCGGCTTCATGAATTGGCTGAACTGGCGGCGCATCTACGACGCCCTTGGCTACGAGTTCAACCACGTCGAGATCGACACCGCGACGAATGCGGACGCACTCGAGGCGGGAACGATTGTCGGCTCTGCCTCGTACACCACCGCCGGCCGCTCACTGGCCACCTATTGGCGCGAAACGGAGCTGCGCGCCGACGTCACGCTGATCAACCCGTGCCCCGAAGAGGTCGCCAAACTCGAGGAGGCCGGGCTCTCCGTTGCCGAGGTCGATCCGTCGATCGCATTCAGCCAGGACGTCGGTGTCGAGACTGTTCTCGGCGTCCCGATCCTGTTCGCCTACAATGTGCGCGCCGACCTGCCGGAGGATGTCGTCTACCGGATGCTGACGGCCTTCAATGATCGGCGCGAAGAGCTGGCCGAGGTCGACCCCGGCTTCACGCCGCTGGCCAGCGGCTTTGTAAAAATGCAGGTCGACGGCATCAGCGCCAATCCCGACATTCCGGTGCATCCGGGCCTCGCCCGCTTCCTCAAGGAAAATGACGCCTGGAACGACAGCTGGACGATCGCCGACGGCGCCTGACGCCTGATCGGCGAGGAACCTGAGCAGTGCAAGGGGCGGGGCCCGCATGTCGCAGCTCCCGCCCTGAGCCGTTCGAATCTCGCAGGTGGAACTGGGCGCGGAGTGTAATCCGCGATGATCCGATAAAGGCTCTTTTCGGCAGCGCGCTGCCCACAGAAACGCACGTCAGGGGGCGGCGCCCAGCGGCAGGTTGAATCCGACACGCCCGGCGCCACAGGGGGGCCGCCGAGATGATCATGGGCTTCCTTTATCCCTTCGCTGCCATCGGGGCGGTCGCTCTGCTTCTTGCGCCATTCGCCTCGCTCCTGCTGAAGGACGATTACAAGAACTACGTCAATCTCAGAAACCTGACGTTCCTGTTCTCACTGATCCTGTTCGCTTGGTTGTCTTGGTATTTTTACACGGGTTTCGGCGGCCCTCGCCAACTGGCCACCAGACTGCTGCCCATAGCGTTGGTCCTGCAAATTCTGCTCCTGTACCAACAGCAATACATCTATCCACGACTGTCTCCCCTTCTCAATAACCTCGTCGTCGCGTTTTATATCTGGATTTGCTTCTTTGCATTCTATCATTTCTGGCTCGAATACGAGAATATCGCCATCTGGCGCCAGGGCTCCTACTCGCGCACCGACTTCGTCGTTGGGCTGTTGATGTTCTTGCTGGTCATGGAGCTGTCGAGGAAGCTTCACACGATTTTGTTCTGGGTCAATGTCGTCCTCGTTGTCTACACGCTCTACGGCTATCTGAGCCCGGTCGACTTCTTCTGGCATCCTGGCACCGGCTTCTATCGCGTCGTCGTGTCCAGCACGGTCGAGCTGGCCACCGGCGTCTACGGCCTCTATGCGCAGCTGGCGCTGACGGTGATCGCGGCCTTTTTGTTGCTGGCGGCGGCGGCGCGCGGCTTCGAAGCGCAGAGCGCCATGGTCCAGGTGATGCGGCGCCTCGCCGGGCGCTCGCGGCACATGATTCCGCAGACGGCGGTGCTGGCCTCGGTGTCGGTCGGCATGATCAGCGGAAGCGGCGCCGCCAATACGGCGGTGACCGGCAGCTTCACCATCCCCCTCATGAAGCGCTACGGCGTGCCTCCGGTATTCGCCGGGGCGGTCGAGACGGCGGCGTCGATGGGCGGGCTCATCATGCCGCCGCTGATGGCCGTCGCCGGCTTCCTCATGGCCGAGTTTCTGGGCGTGCCCTATTGGGAAGTAGTGATACGCGGCTTCGCCGTGGCCTTCGTCTATTTCGCCTCGCTGATTCTGGCCGTCTATCTGATTAGCGTCAGGCTGTTGCCCAGCGACCCGGTTGTTGTGCCGCCCGTCGCCCGTTACGACCAGGTCAAGACGGGAATCTTCTTTCTCGGTATCGCTTTCCTCATCGTGTTGATGGGGTGGTTCCGCTACGGTGCGCTCAGGGCAGCGTTGTTCACCGCGATTGCCTTGTTCTTCGCCTTGCTCGCCGCCTTCCTCGTCTTCAAGTTTGTGCTCAAGGATGAGGCGGTCGAAAAGGAAACGCTGTTCGGCAATATCCGCATCACCATCGAGACGCATGCCGAGATGACGTCCTACCTGACGCTCCTGATGGCGACGCTCGGCATCATGATCGGGCTCTTCACGGTGACCGGCTTCATCAACCGCATGGGCGGAATCCTGCTTGATCTCGGCGAATGGCACATCCTCGCGACCATCCTGATGGCCTGGGTCTTCGGCTGGCTGGCGGGGGCCGGCCTGCCGCCGACTGCGACCTATATCATCGTCGCCGTCATCATCGTGCGGCCGCTGCAGGCGCTTGGCATCGACCCCTGGGTCGCCCATTTCTTCGCCTTCCTTCTGGCGATCTGGGGCGAGCTGTCGCCGCCGACCTCGCTGACCGCCGCCGTCGCTTCGCGAATAGCCGACGCATCCTTCATGCGGACCATGCTGGAGGCGCTGAAAATCTGCCTGCCGATCACCTTCATGTCATTCGCCATCTTCGTGCGTGAGGACATGGTGGTGAATCCAGGCTGGGCGCAGATCCACGACACGCTCCTGGTCGCCATCGGCACCTGCGGCGTCACCTTCGCCATGTTCGGGCACTTCGTTGCGAATCACGGAGCCAATATCCTGCTTCGCGCGGCCATGGCGCTCGTCGCATTCGTCGTGATCTTTCACCCCAACGATACCTACGCCATTGTGGCCGCCGCGATCTTGTTGCCGGCGGTCGTATTTGGCGTGTGGCGCCATCGCTTGGTGGCCGCACCTCCGCCGCAGGCCGTTGCGCCTGGCGCTCAACTCGCAATCGACTGAGCCCCACCGCGAATGCCCGCCGCTGGCACTCGCCCGAATCGCCGGAACGGAGCGTGCGGGACAGGGGCTACCCCAGGGGTTCGGGTTCCGGCAGAATGGGACCGAAGCACCGTTTGTTGGAGACGACCGGGGGATGACGACACAGCGGGATGCCGCCGGGAGGCGAACGCGCGAAGCCATTTATCCGCGCAGCCGGTCGCGATCCGCACTCCCGGGCCGCGGCGGATTGGCGCGGATCGCGGCGTCCGCGCTCAACTCTTGGCGCGGTCTGCGGGAAGGGCTGGTGACCGAGGCCGCCGTCAAGCAGGAGATGGCGCTCGCTGCGGTGCTGTTGCCCGCCTCCTTCTTCGTGGCGGCGAACGTCTGGGTGTGGCTTGCCCTCGTCGCAAGCGTCCTTTTCGTGCTGATCGTGGAGTTCCTGAACACCGCCGTCGAACGGCTCTGCAACCACGTGACGCCGGAGCGGCACGAGGCGATCCGCGCCACCAAGGATTTGGCCTCGACCGCCGTCCTCTTTGCGCTCTGCCTCGCCGGCCTGGTGTGGATAGTGGCGCTGCTCGACCGGTTCGGCCTGCTTGTCTGAACCGCCGTTGCCGCCCTTCCCGGCAGCCGCTACATCCGCCGCCATGACCGAGGATTCTGCCTCCGGGCTTGCGATCGCCGTTGGCCAGCTCAACCCGCTGATGGGGGATATCGCCGGCAATCTCGAGAAGGCGCGCGAGGCGTGGGCCGAAGCCCGCGAGATGGGCGCCGATCTTCTTGTCCTGACCGAGCTCTTCCTGTGCGGCTATCCGCCCGAGGACCTGGTGCTGAAGCCGGCGGTGCAGCGCGCCTGCCGCGACGCGGCGGAAGCGCTGGCCGGTGTGACGCGCGACGGGCCTGGAATCGTGGTCGGCTCGCCCTGGGTGGACGAAAGCGGCCTGCACAACAGCGCTCTCCTCATGGACGAGGGCAGAATCGCCGCGGCCCGCCATAAGGTCGAACTGCCGAATTACGGGGTGTTCGACGAACTCAGGGTTTTCAGGCCGGGCCCGCTGCCGGGTCCGGTCGAGTTCCGCGGCATGCGCCTGGGTCTGCCGATCTGCGAGGACATCTGGCTTCCCGACGTGACCGAGTGCCTCGCCGAAACCGGCGCCGAATTTCTTATCGTTCCGAACGGGTCGCCCTACTGGAGCAACAAGACCGACCAGCGGCTGCAGGTCGCCGTCGCCCGCGTGGTGGAGACGGGCCTGCCGCTCGTCTTTGCCAACCAGGTGGGAGGACAGGACGAACTTGTTTTCGACGGCGGGTCCTTCGGCCTGCACGCCGACCGCAGCCGCGCCTTCCAGATGCCGCAGTTCGAGGCGGCGATCGCGCTGACGCGCTGGCAGCGGGGGAGGGGGGGCTGGCGCTGCACGGATGGGCCGAACGCCGGCCTTCCGGCGCTCGACGCGGCAAACTGGCAGGCCTGCGTGCTGGGCCTGCGCGACTATGTCGACAAGAACGGTTTTCGCGGCGTGGTGCTCGGGCTTTCCGGCGGCATCGATTCCGCGATCTGCGCCGTGATGGCTGTCGATGCGCTCGGCGCGGATCGCATCCGCTGCATCATGCTGCCCTACCGCTTCACCGCCGAGGCGAGCCTGCGGGACGCGGCCGATTGCGCGGCGCGCCTCGGCGTCGAATACGATGTGCTGCCGATCGCCCCTGCGGTCGAGGGCTTTTCGGAGGTGCTGGAGCCGCTCTTCGCCAATCTCCCGCGCGATATCACCGAGGAGAACATCCAGTCGCGGGTCCGCGGCACCGCATTGATGGCCGTTTCGAACAAGCTCGGTCTGATGCTGGTGACGACCGGCAACAAGTCGGAGGTGTCGGTCGGCTATGCGACGATCTACGGCGACATGAACGGCGGCTTCAACCCGATCAAGGATCTCTACAAGACGGAGGTCTACCGGCTTGCCCGCTACCGTAACCGCGAGCGGCCGGCGAGCTGCCTCGGCCCGGACGGCGAGGTCATTCCGGTTTCGATCATCGAGAAAGCGCCGACGGCGGAGCTTCGCGAGAACCAGAAGGACGAGGATTCGCTGCCGCCTTACGAGGTGCTCGACGCGATTCTGGAATGCCTCGTCGAAAAGGAGATGCAGGTGGGTGAGATCGTGGCGCTCGGCTATGACCGCGCCACCGTGAGGAAGGTGGAGCGAATGCTCTATCTCGCCGAATACAAGCGGCGGCAGGCAGCTCCCGGCGTCAAGATCACGGCGAAGAATTTCGGCCGCGACCGCCGCTACCCGATCACCAACAGGTTCCGCGACCAATCATAGCCGCAGCTTCCGCCGACCCGCTCAGTTGGGGACCGGGGTCAGCACGACATCCTCCGCCGACCGGGCGCCCCAATAGGCCGGCCCGACGACCCGCACGGAGCGTCCGCCTTCCGTCGTCATGGCCGAGACCGCCTCGGCCGTCTCCGCCGACAAGGGGCGCGGGACGAAATGGCCGGCGCGATTGGCCAGCGTCTCTGGATCCTCGCCCGGCGTTGGACGCGGCTGCGGCAGCGGCGGGCCCGCATTGCCCGCCCCGGCGTCGCCGCCCGCCGTGGCTGCGGCCACCGAATAGCCCCCTGCGGGCCTGCATGTGCAGGCGGGGTTGTAGCTCGTGCGGTACTGGAAGGCCGTCTCCAGCGACGAGTAGGGCTCGCCGGCGATCGAGGTCATGTTCTCCGGCCCGCCGCCGGGATTTGAATGGTAGAACAGCTTCGCCTCCGTGCCCGGGCACATCGCTTCGCAGGCACTGGCGTCGTCGGGAAAGCGGTCCGGCGTCGTGGAGAAGCTGATCGGGAAGTAGTAGCCGTCGCAACTGCGGACGCAGAGCGTCCTGTAGGTGCCTCGAGGATAGAGGCGCACATCCTGCTCGCGCGTCCATTCCTGCCCGTCCGGCCCCTCATAGAAGTCGCGGTTGGGCAGGCCGCAGCCGCGCGCGGCAAGCATGCCCTGCAGCTCGTGGATGCGCCGGGCGTTGCCGTGCCCGCGCTGCCGCCGCAGCCGGTCGAGGCGGACAAGGTTCGTCTGCATCTCCTGCAGTTTCGGCACCAGCGTCCGGCAGGTGCGGGCCGGCTCGCGGCGGAATATGAAGAAGCCGCCGAAGCAGCCGGCGTCGCGCGCCCGCATTTCGGTTCGCGCCAGCACCCGCGCCTGCTCCTGCCACGCCTGCTCGTAGCGGGCGCCATCCCCGAAACCGCCGCCGGAGCGCGCCTGGAGATGCATCAGCTCGGCCTGCAGCGTGAAACAGGTGGCCGCTTCGGCGACTTCCGCAGCGAGTACCGAGAGCCCGGCTATTCCGGCAGTCAGGACAGTGGCGGCGCGATGCACGGAAACTCCCTCAACGCACACATAACAGCCTAGAAAACCTGCGGTTCCAAGCTGAACCCGCGATGAACCGGGACGCAACCCTTTCCCCGCTTTGAGGCGGCGGCGTGGCGCGTGGCTACCATCCTATCGCACTTGCCCGCCGTCGTTCCCATCTATCCCGCCGGCCTTTCGGAGATGCTCATGCCGCTTTTCGCCGCCTTTCTGCTTGTGCTCCTTCTCGCCGCGCCCGCAACGGCGCAGGAGCCCGACCTCATCTTCAAGAAGTCGACCGTATTCAAGCTGCTGGCGCCGGACCACAAGCTTGCCACCTACGGCATCGACGATCCGCTGGTGGAGGGCGTCGCCTGCCATTTTACGCTGCCGGAGAAAGGCGGCGTGTCGGGCATGCTCGGCGTCGCCGAAGAAGTTTCCGACATTTCGCTCGCCTGCAACCAGATCGGCCCGGTCCGGTTCAGCGCCACGTTCGGGCAGGGCGACGTGGTCTTCCGGGAAAGCCGCTCGATCCTCTTCAAAAAGATGCAGATCGTGCGCGGCTGCGACACCGGACGCAACGTCCTCGTCTACATGGCCTATTCCGACTACCTGATCGAGGGCTCGCCGAAGAACGCCACCTCCGCGGTGCCGATCATGCCATGGGGGCCCGAGGCGGCGCCGGCGAAGTGCGCCGACTGG
>DASWJZ010000306.1:0-2223 GCA_036396875.1 Propylenella sp. | reverse complement strand
ACCGGCGACAACCAGCGACGCGTCGCAATCATCGAGTCGTACCCGAGCCGCACGACGGAATGGACGGTGGTCGGCGTCGTGAACTCCAACATCGGCGGAGGGAACACCGCCCAGGCGACGGCCTACGCTCTCTGCTCGCTCTGAGGCGAGGGAGGCCAAGGATAACGGATCGAACTCCCGGCCGCCGCTTCGGCGGCCGGGGCTTTCTTGAACGTCTTTGCATTCGTTTGCACGTCAAATATAGCCTTGCGTGATCGTGAGGCTTCGGATGCGCAAGCGCGTCACCCTGAAGGACATTGCCCAGGCGGTGGGAGTGCACGTCTCCACCGTTTCCCGCGCGCTCGATTCAAAGACGCGGCATCTGATCACGCCTGAGGTCGCCGACCAGATACTGAGAGCCAGCCGAGAGCTCGAATATCGTCCGAACGTGGCGGCCTATTCGCTGAAGACAAACCGGACCCGCACCATCGGCGTTACGCTTCCCGACATCACCAACCCGATCTTTCCGCCGATCATCCGGGGCGTGGAAGACGCCCTTGCCGCGCACGGCTATGTGGCGATCCTGGCGAACACCGACAGCGATCTGCGGCGGGAGGAAAACATCGCCGAGACGCTTCGCGCCCGCGGGGTCGACGGCATGATCCTCGCCAGCGTCGAACGCCAGGACCAGGCGGTGATGCGGCTTTCCGCGGAAGGCATGCCGATCGTCACCGTAAACCGGAAGCTCGACGACCCGAAGGTCTCGTCGGTGGCGCACGACGAAGATGACGGCATCCGGCGCATTCTCGGGCACCTTGCCGCGCTTGGGCACCGGCGCGTCGCCAACATTGCCGGGCCGCAGGAGCTTTCGACCGGCGAGGCGCGCTACCGCGCCTTCGAGCGGCACCGCGCCGCTTTGGGGCTCAACCTTAATCCGGGGCTCGTCGTTTTCGCCGCGCTCTTCAACGAAGCGGAGGGCGAGCGCTGCGCCGGCGCGCTGCTCACGGCCTGCCCGTCCTTCACCGCCATCGTCTGCTCGAACGACCGGCTGGCCATCGGGGCGATCGCCGCGCTGCGCCAACGCGGTCTCTCCTGCCCGGAGGACATCTCCGTCACCGGCTATAACGACATGCCGATGGTCGACCGCCTGGTGCCGCCGCTCACCACCATCCGCATTCAGCAATATCGCGCCGGGTTCGAGGCGGCCGAGCTGCTCTACGCCTCGCTGCAGACGGAGCCTGCCAAGCGGCAGCCTCGACATCTCGTGCTGCCGGTCGAGCTTATCGTCCGCGGCTCGACCAGGCCGCCGGAAGTAAAGCGAGCCGCGCCGCGGGGCACGCACGCGTCAGCGCCTCCGATCCGTTAGCCGCGGCAGGCCCGCCAAATTTTCTCGGCCGTCGCCGGCATGTCCAGGTTAAGGCCGCGCCGATTAGGAATTGCATTGGCGATGGCGTTCATGATCGCGGCGATGGCAGCGGTCGTCCCCGCCTCGCCGACGCCCTTCACGCCGAGAGGATTGGTGCTGCAGGGGACGGGATGCTCCTCCGTGACAAGCGGCGGCATCTGCGCAGCGAGGGGCATCGCATAATCGTTGAACGTGCCGGTGAGGAGCTGCCCGCTCGCCGGCTCGTACGCGAGCCGTTCCATCAGCGCCTGGCCGAGCCCCTGCGCCACGCTGCCCATCACCTGCCCCTCGACGATCGCGTGGTCGAGCACGGTGCCGCAATCGTCGACCGCGACATAGCCGACGATTTCGGCATGTCCCGTCTCCGGATCGATCTCCACCTCGGCGACATGGCAGCCGTTCGGAAAGGACTGCGGAACCTCCGTCGTCGACCGCGTATCCAGATCCCCGCCGCTCTCGCCGCGCGCCTTCATCGAGCGCGCCGCTTCGGCGACGGCGAAGAGACCGGCGCGCCGGTCGGTGCCAGCTACTTCGAATGCGCCATCCCGATAGACGATGTCGCTTTCCGCCGCCTCGAGCAACGTGGCGGCTGCGCGCCGCCCCTTCGCGAGCAGTTCCTCGACCGCCTTCGCCATCGCGGCGCTTACCGTCATGGCGGAGCGCGAAGCGACGGCCGGCCAGCCCTTCAGTCCGCGATCGGAGTCGCCCTCGCGGACGGCCACCTGGCCCGGGCGGATACCAAGTTGGCGCGCCAGAAGCCGGCCAAAGACGGTTGCGTGCCCTTGCCCGCTCGCGTGCACGCCGAGGGACAGAGCGAGGCTCTCAGCGCCGGCGAAGGA
>DASWJZ010000305.1:0-2120 GCA_036396875.1 Propylenella sp. | reverse complement strand
ACGCGGGTGTGGAAACGAATGATCTTCACATGATCGATTCCCGCCAGCGCCGCCGTCAGCGCCGCCAGCCGGCGCGGCGCGGCAACCAGCGGATCGCCGCCCGACACGATAACCTCCCAGATTTTGGGGCGGCCACGGATGTAGCGAAGTGCCGCGGCGAGGTCGGCTTTCGACATCGCCTCGCCCTGCCCCACCGTCTCGCGGCGGAAGCAGAAGCGGCAATAGACGGCGCAAGCGGAAACCGGCTTCAGGAGCACGCGGTCGGGATAGCGATGGATCAATCCGGGCGTCACCTCATGGGCGCCGTCACCGATCGGGTCGCCATTCTCGTCCGGCGTGGTCGTCAGTTCAGCCGCATCCGGCACGAACTGCCGTGCGATCGGGTCGGCGGGATCGTCGACATCGATCAGCCCGGCCATCGCCGGCGTGATCGCGACGGCGTAGCGCGCGGCCACCTTTTCCAGCTCTGTGATCCGCTCCTGGGGGATGAGGCCGGCTTCGGCAAGGGCGGCGGGGGTGCGGAGGGTGGATGGAGTGCGTGATGCCCGCTCCTCCCCTCGTCCGTCACCCCGGCGCAAGCCGGGGCCCACTGACGATCCTGTGCCTTCTGACGCTTCGCGAAGTCGAGCACTCGTCAATGGGTTCCGGCTTTCGCCGGAATGACGGGGACGGACAGGCGACGCCTCTTCGCCTCCGCCATGGCTTGCATCCTCAAACATCATCACTCCAATCCGCCGGTATCCGCCGGCGTCCACTGCACCTGATCGATATGCGTCGCCCCGGTCGCCAACATGACCAGACGGTCGAGCCCAAGCGCGACGCCGCTTGCTTCGGGCATCTGGGCAAGTGCCGCGAGGAAATCCTCGTCGACAGGATAGCGCTCGCCGTAGATCGCCTGCTTCTCGTCCATGTCGGCGGCGAAACGGCGGCGCTGCTCCACGGGGTCAGTCAGTTCAGCGAAGCCGTTGGCGAGCTCGACGCCGCAGGCGTAGAGCTCGAAGCGCTCGGCGAAGCGCGGATCGTCCGGTTTCGGTCGCGCCAGCGCCGCCTCGGAAACGGGATACTCGTAAAGGATCGCCGGCCGGCCGATGCCGAGGTGGCGCTCGACGCGGTCGCTGAGGACGCGGCTGAAGATGTCCGACCAGGTATCGTCGTCGGCGACCCTGACGCCGGCCGACTCGGCCGCCACAGCGAAATGGTCGCGGTCGCCAAGGCAGGCGCTGAGTTCGATATCCGCGTGGCGGGCGAACGCCTCGGCGCACGTGATGCGCTCCGGCGCCGCGAACGGATCGGCGGAGGCGCCGCGCCAGGTCAGCGATCCGGCCTCGGCGGTCCGCGCCGCTTCCGCCACGACGGCCGCGCAGTCGTCCATGATCGCGTCATACGCCACGCCGGCGCGATACCATTCGAGCATGGTGAACTCCGGCGCATGCAGGGGCCCCAGTTCGCGGTTCCGGAAGACGTGGGCGAAACTCACGATCCGCTCCTCGCCCGCCGCCAGCAGCTTCTTCATGGCGAATTCCGGAGAGGTGTGCAGGTAGCGCGGCGTCCGCCTCCCGTCCGGCCCGATCCATTCGGTCGCAAACGCGTGGAGGTGGGTCTCGTTGCCGGGCGAGACCTGCAGCGCCGCCGCCTCGATCTCGACGAAGCCTTCGCGCTCAAACCAGCGGCGGAGCGCCGCGACAATTCGGTTCCGCGCCATCAGGAACGGCCGCCGGTCGCGGTGGCGGGCAGGGTCCCAGAATGGCGACGGCAAGGTCACGCCGCCCTCGCAGCCGACGCCGCTGCTCTTAAACCTCCCCCTTGAGGGGAGGTCGAAATCGGCAAGCGTGAGCGCAGCCGATTTCGGGAGGGGGTGCTACGCATCGAAATCCCGACCCCCTCCCGAAAGTGCCTCATTTTCATTCGGCACTTTCGACCTCCCCTCAAGGGGGAGGTTCAATGGAGCGTCGGCCCGCGCCGCGCTTCGATTCATGCTCTCGTCCCCCTAGCCTCAGCGTCCGAAATCGCTATGGTGCGCGCCGAAAACGACCGCGCCCGATGCCGGCCGCCATCCCAATAGTCGAGGTTTCCTTGAGAGTCATCGCCAGCCAGATCCGCAAGGGAAACGTCGTCGAGGT
>DASWJZ010000304.1:0-4614 GCA_036396875.1 Propylenella sp. | reverse complement strand
GAAAGAGCTTTACAACCCTAGGGCCTTCTTCACTCACGCGGCATGGCTGGATCAGGCTTTCGCCCATTGTCCAATATTCCCCACTGCTGCCTCCCGTAGGAGTCTGGGCCGTGTCTCAGTCCCAGTGTGGCTGATCATCCTCTCAGACCAGCTACCGATCGTCGCCTTGGTGGGCCATTACCCCACCAACTAGCTAATCGGACGCGGGCCGATCCTTCGGCGATAAATCTTTCTCCTCCACTGTCTCCAGAGGAGGACGTATCCGGTATTAGCCCGAGTTTCCCCGGGTTATTCCGAACCGAAGGGTACGTTCCCACGCGTTACTCACCCGTCTGCCACTCGCCCCGAAGGGCGCGTTCGACTTGCATGTGTTAGGCCTGCCGCCAGCGTTCGTTCTGAGCCAGGATCAAACTCGTAGGTTGAATGAGTTTCATCCGGCATCTGGTCACGCATTGACGAGGTCACACCCGACCGCTCGGCCGTGAGGCCGAACCGTCGAATAGTGAGTTCTCTGAGAATACGTCGACCGCCGAAGTCTCTTTCACGGCGCCGCAGTCGCGGCGCCCGCAAAGACCTCGCCGTCCACGCTTCTCTTTCTTCAAACCAGATTGTCAAAGAACCGGCCAGACTGTCCGAAGACAGAAAGGCCGCCCAGCCGATCGATCAACTCTCTCGGCCGCAACAGGCGAACCGGCAAGACCGGTCGACCCCATTGCTTGTCGGGAAAGCCAAACCGCAGAGCCGAGCAATCTCAGGCCCCGCAGCCGGTGTCAGGCTGATATATTCACCGCCCTACCGCCTGTCAACAGCCCGAACCGAGAGGGCCGTCACTTTTTCCTCGTGAAGCGGACAGGAAGGCGACGCCGGCTTGGGGACCGGCGCCGAATGAGTAGATGGGAACGGGGCCCGCCCTCCGCAAGAGTTCCGCGCACACGATTTGACAGAAGCCGGTGGCTCGGTCAGGAAGCCGGTCACGAAGCGGTCAAATTCGGCTCGCCTACTGGCGGAAGCGCGGCGGGCCGGAGAATGGGGACGGGGGCTTTGGCGGTTTTCCAGAAGCATCCGCATCGGCCGATCATCGACCTCGGCGACGAGGACCCCCTTTATACGCGCAACCTTTCCAAGGGCCCGCCCGACCGGCGGCGCGTCAGCCTGCGCTGGCTCGCCGGCTCCGTGCTGACCGGCATTTTCTCCACCGCGCTGGTGGGCGGAGCGCTGCAGGCGGCGATCGGCCTCGACGAATATTCGGTCGTGCGGCCGGCGCTGGCGACCACCACGACGTTCGGCGATTCGGGAACCGTCGCCGAGAAGAGCGACCGCTTCCGTCCGGTGCCGGAGAGCAAGGTGACCCGCCGCGTCATCCAGATCTCCACCGTGACGCGCTCCGAGGACCGCGACATCGTGCGCGTGCGGCCTTTCGCGCATGTCCACACCAACCTGGCAGCGCCCGTACCCGCCGACGTGGCGCTTCGCGTGCCTCCCTTCCGGCCGTTCGACGTCTTCGCCGATAGCGGCGCGAAGGCGCCGGCCGAGGTGGCGGCGAGCGATTCCATCTACGGCGCCGAGGTGGACGGCGAGGTGGCGATCAAGGTCGTCGATTTCCCCCTCGAGGGCGCCGTCTATGACGAGACGGCGGAACTCAGCGACGACGACGTCGAGCGCAGCGTGCGCGCCGCCGCGCCCTTTCTGGCGGAGGGCGCCGTCGAGGTCGCCTCCCTCCCCTATGTGGACCCGGCGCGCTTCGAACTGGCGAGCGCCGATCCGAACGCGCTGAATGCAATCGCCATCGCGATCGCTCCGGAGAACATGTCGCTGGTCGAGAAGACGGAGGACATCGACGAGTTCGGCATTGAGGACAAGGTGGTGCGGATCGCCGAGGGCGATTCGATGCGCAAGCTTCTGATCGCCGAGGGCTCCGATCCCGACGCGGCGAGCGCCATCCAGTCGGCGCTGGTCGCCAATTTCTCGTTCGATTTCCGTGCCGGCCAGAAACTCCGCCTCGGCCTCGCTCCCGACCCGGACACCGGCGCCATCCGACCGGTGCGGGTCAGCCTCTACCAGCCGAACGACCGCCACATCGCCACCGTCGCGCTCTCCGACACCGGCAGCTACGTCGCGGCGCAGGAGCCGGCGGTCGACGCCGAGCTGGTCGTGGCGGAGGCGGAGGCCGAACCGATCGGCGCGCTTCCGACGCTGCATGACGGGCTCTGGGGCACGGCGCTCAGCCTCGGCCTCGCGGAGGAGCTGATCCGGAGCCTCGTCCGCGTCTTCTCCTACGACGTGGACTACCAGACGCGGCTCAGCCCGTCGGACGCGCTGGAGGTGATCTATTCCGCCGAGGGCGACGCCCAGGCCGCCGGCAGCGCCGAGATCCTCTACGCCGCGCTGACGCTCGGCAACGCCACCCACCGCTTCTACCGCTTCCGCGACCCGGCGGACGGGACGGTCGAGTTCTACGACGAGGCGGGCAAGAGCGCGCAGAAATTCCTCGTCCGCAAGCCGATCGCGCAGGGCCGCTTCTCCTCCGCCTTCGGCATGCGCCGCCACCCGATTCTGCGCCGCTACCGCATGCATTCCGGCGTCGACTGGGCGGCGCCGTCGGGGACGCCGATCATGGCGGCCGGCGACGGCGTGGTGGAGAAGATCGGCCGCCGCTCCGGCTACGGGCGGTCGATCACGCTGGAGCACCTGAACGGCTACGAGACCACCTACAACCACATGAGCGGCTACCTGAAGGGGCTGAAGAAGGGCGACAGCGTCGCGCAGGGCCAGGTGATCGGATATGTCGGCTCGACCGGCCTCTCCACCGGCCCCCACCTCCATTACGAAGTGCTGGTCAACGACCGCTTCGTCGACCCGATGAAGATCCGCGTGCCGCGCGGGCGCGAGCTCTTGGGGCCGGAGCTCGTCGCCTTCGAGCAGGAACGCGAGCGGATCGACGAGTTGATCGCCGAAGAGGAGCGCACCGCCTCCAACTGAGCCGCGGCCGCCCTTCGTCCCCTCCCCGCCGGCCGCTCGCTTCCCGCTATCCCGGCTTGTAGTCGCGCGTCGCCTCCGGATCGTCGCTGGCGTAAGGAAGCGCCGCAAGCTCGTCCCAGAGCGCGGCGGGAATCGGCCACGCCGCCCAGTCGAGCGTCTCCTTCACCCGCTCCGGCCTGCTCACGCCGCAGATGGTCGCGGCGATGCGCGGATCGCGCATCGAGAACTGCAGCGCCGCCGCGCCGACCGGCACGCCGTGCCGCGCGCAGGCCGCCTCCACCCGCCTCACCGGGTCGAGCATTTTCTCCGACGCCTCCTGGTAGACGTAGCGCGGATATTCTTTCGAGCCCTTCGCCAGCACCCCGCCGGAATAGGGCGCCGCGTTCATCACCGCGATCCCCTTCGCGTGCGCGAAGTCGATCATCGCCTCGGCGTTGCGGTTGGTGAGGGTGAAACGGTTGTGGGTGATCAGCGCGTCGAAATCCCAGTCCTTCAGAATCGGCATCATGATGTCGACGCGCCCGGCGGCGAGGCCGACGGCCTCCGCCAGCCCCTCCTCCTTCATGCGGAAGAGTTCCGCCAGCGCCCCGCCCTTGCCGGTGATCTCGTCGAGCGAGGCGGCATATTCCGGATCGTGGAGGTGCAGTATCTGGACGCGGTCGAGCCCGAGCGCCTCAAGGCTTTCTTCCAGCGAGCGGCGGGCGCGCGCCGCGTCGAAGCGGTTCGTCGCCATGTCGCGGTCGAGTTTGGTGGAGACGACGAACCCCGCCGGCAGCCCGCCCCGCGCGCGGATCGCGTCGCCGACGCGCTCTTCGCTCCGCCCAAAACCGTAATTCCGCGACGCGTCGAGGAGATTGACCGGCCCGGCAAAGATCGCCTCGACCGTCGCCTGCGCCCGCGCCGCGTCGACGCCGTAGCCATAGGTGTCGGGCATGTCGCCGAGCCCCGACGTGCCGAAGCCGATCTTCGTCACCTGCAGCCCGGTCCTTCCGACCCGCACCTTCTCGCCGCCCGCCATTTTTCCGCCCGTCATTTTTCCCCCCGCCGCTTGTCCGCCCGCCTCGCCCGCCATGCTTTCGCTCCGTTTCCAAAAAACCGCCGCTTGATAGCACGCGGCGGCGGCGCGGGGAGACGCATAACCTCCAATGTCGCCATGCCCGCCCCCCGGGTCTAACCGGGGGTTCGACCCGGCACCCACTCCGTAGCGGCCGCGTGCGATTGACGGCCACGGAATGGATTGCCGGATCAAGTCCGGCAATGACGACAAAAATGCGGGCGCCTTCAATCACTGTCGTCATGCCCGGGCCACGACCGGGCACCCATTCCGGAACGGCCCGCCCCTGGTTCGACGGTCACGGAATGGATTGCCGGATCAAGTCCGGCAATGACGACATTAAAGGTACGCGCCTCCGCGAAAAGTGCGCGCCGGCAAAAGTACGCGCCCCGACGGCTCGCGGCCGGAGAAGACCCGAGGGAGCGGCAGGCGAGGGAGCGGGGCGCTCGAAAAACGCCGCAACTCTGTATTGGTGGCGCTCTCCGAAGCGCCCCGCGCGGCGATTACGAACCCGATTCGTCCACTCTTGTTGTCCGCGATCCTTGCGAACCGCGGAGGTTCAGCCGAGCGACATCCGGCAG
>DASWJZ010000303.1:0-16763 GCA_036396875.1 Propylenella sp. | reverse complement strand
CCGGAGAACAGTTCTGATGTCACGCCCAGTCGCCGGACTTGCCTGCCGAATCAGAATCCCCGTTCGCCACTATCAGGCGGTCGCCGTGGTCGCCTGCGCGACGAGCCACGCGATACGGCTGATGCATCGCGACCCGGCGTTTTCGATCGACGTCGAGGAATTCGGCGCGCTGGAGACGGCCGAGGATTATTGCGACCGGCTGGCCCGGTTCCTCGACCTGCCGACGCTGACGATCGCCGCCGGCCTGCCGTCGGACGGCGATGCAGCTGCCGGGAGCCTGCCGCAACCGCGGCGGAATGTTGCGTATCGGAAGCGCCGGCCGCGCTTTCTGGCGCGCCGCCGGGCGGGCCGGATCGCGGCGATCGTCAGGATCGAAGGGCGGGAGATCATCGCCCGCACCTGACGCGTGGTCAGAAGCGCCACGCCGAGTCGGCGAGGAGCCCGGCAAAGATTATCCAGCCCGTGACCGTGTTGGCGCGGAAGCGGCTGAGGCAGTTCTGCGGATCGTCGGGATCGAGCGTGGCGATCAGCCAGGCGGCGTGGAGCAGCGCCGCGCCGAGCGCCGCGAAGGCGAAGAGCCCGGCATCCGCGAGCACGAAGGCGAACCCGAAAAGCACGAAGGCGGCGACGTAGAAGGCGGCGATTCCCACCCGTGAATGGCGGCCGAAAAGCCGCGCCGTGGAGCGCACGCCGATCAGCGCGTCGTCCTCCTTGTCCTGCAGCGCGTAGATCGTGTCGTAGCCGATCGTCCAGAGCACCGCGCCGGCATAGAGAATGACGGCCGCGGCGGACAGGCTGCCGAAATAGGCCGACCAGCCGACCAGCGCCCCCCATGAGAAGGCCAGCCCCAGCACAGCCTGGGGCCAGTTGGTGACGCGCTTGGCGAAGGGGTAAACGGCAACGACGGCGAGCGACGCGAGGCCAAGCAGGATCGTGAAGCCGTTGAACTTAAGAAGCACGAGGGCTCCGACGAGCGCCTGGAGGATCAGGAAGATCAGAGCCTGCCAAGGCTCTACCGCCCCGGAGGGAAGCGGCCGCCTCCGCGTCCGCTCCACCTGCGCATCAAGATCGCGGTCGACGAGGTCGTTGTAGGTGCAGCCGGCGCCGCGCATGGCGATGGCGCCGATCAGAAAAAGAGCGAGATGCGGAAGGTTCGGCGCGCCGGCGTCGGCGGCGATCGCGGCCAGCGCCGCCGACCACCAGCACGGCCACAGGAGCAGCCACCAGCCGATCGGCCGGTCCCAGCGCGCCAGCCTGCCGTACGGCTTCAGCCATTCCGGCGCGTAGAGATCAAGCCAGTTCTTCGGCGCGGCGTCGGGGAGCGAAAGCGGACGGGCGGTCATGCCGAGGGACAAATTACGCGGCACGGATCGTCGGGATGCCGCTCACGTCCACCGCCTGCTCCGCCTGCCATGTATCGTAGGCCGCCTGCATGCGGATCCAGATTCCTGGTCCATCGCCGAACAGCTTGCCAAGGCGCACGGCCACAGCGGGAGATACCGGTTTCCGCTCAAGAAGAATGTCGTAGAGATGCTGCCGGGACACCCCGAGAAGCGAGGCGATCTCGGTCTTGCTGCGGCCAGTGGCGGGAATCACGTCCTCGCGCAAGAGCCGGCCAGGATGCGTGGGGCACCGCTTCGGGTTCCGCTCCGCGACATATTCGGTCATACGCCCTCCTCGGCTTTGGGCTCATCAATGATACTGCTCTAGATCGACACGATAGGCGTCGCCGTCGTTGAATTCGAATGTAATGCACCACGGACCGTTCACATGGACCGCGTAGCGGACCGGCGCGAACCCCTTCAATGGGTGGAAATCGAACCCCGGAAGATTCATTTCCTGTGGTGTCTCGGCGACATTCAGCCGATCGAGACGCGCCCATATGCGCCGGCGCAGCCTCGCGTCGATCCTTCCGGTCTTTCCAAGCGTCCAAAGATCGGCAAGAGCCTTGCCTTTGAAGGACCGGATCACAGCGCGTAAGCTATTTGCTTACATGAATTATGTCAACGACATGCTTACAGCGGAGGCCTTCAGGATGATCCGGCGATGCGCGTCCTACTGATCGGCTCGGGTGGGCGCGAGCATGCCCTCGCATGGGCGCTCTCCGCTTCGCCGATCCTGACCAAGCTTTTCGCCGCCCCGGGCAATGCCGGCATCTGCGGGACCGCCGACTGTGTTCCGCTCGACCCGGCCGACCATGCCGCAATCGCCGCTTTCTGCCGGCGCGAGGGCATCGATCTCGTCGTCGTGGGACCGGAAGCGCCGCTTGTCGCCGGGCTCGCCGACGACCTCGAGGCGGCCGGCATCCGCGTGTTCGGGCCGTCGAAGGCGGCGGCCCAACTGGAAGGCTCGAAGGGTTTTACCAAGGATCTGTGCCGCGAGGCCGGCATTCCGACGGCGGCCTACCGGCGCTTCGACGACCGGCGCGCCGCGCGCGACTACGTTGAACAGCACGCGCTGCCCGTCGTCGTGAAGGCGGACGGGCTGGCGGCGGGCAAGGGGGTCGTCGTGGCGGCCGACCGTGTCGAGGCCCTGGCGGCGGTCGACGCGATCTTCGCCGCCGCCGGCGCGTCGGCCGTCGTCGAGGCGTTTCTCGACGGCGAAGAGGCGAGCCTCTTCGCGCTCTCCGACGGCAAAACGGTGATTCCTTTCGGCACGGCGCAGGATCACAAGCGCGCATTCGACGGCGACACCGGACCGAATACCGGCGGCATGGGCGCCTACTCGCCGGCGCCGGTGCTCCCCGAGCCGCTGGTCGAGCGGGCGATGGCGGAGATCGTGCGGCCGACGGTGGCCGCGCTGCGGAAGCGCGGCATCGCCTATCGCGGCGTGCTCTACGCCGGGCTGATGATCGGCGAGGACGGCCCGAAGCTCATCGAGTACAACGTTCGCTTCGGCGACCCGGAATGCCAGGCGCTGATGCCGCGCCTGAAGGACGACCTTCTGACCATCCTGAACGCCGCCGTCGACGGCGTGCTCGACCGGGTGAGCGTGCGCTGGCGCGAGGAAGCCGCGCTGACGGTCGTGATGGCCGCCAACGGCTATCCGGGCGCTTACCTGAAGGGGTCGGAGATCCATGGGCTCGCCGAAGCAGCGGCGGTGCCCGGCGTGGAGATTTTTCACGCCGGGACGCGGCGCGACGACGGGCGCATTTTCGCCGCCGGCGGGCGGGTGCTGAACGTCACGGCGCTCGGCCGGACAGTGTCCGAGGCTCAGGCCCGGGCCTATGAGGCCGTCGGCCGGATCGACTGGCCGGAAGGGTTCTGCCGGCGCGATATCGGCTGGCGCGCCGTTGCGCGCGAAGGTCGCAGATGATCCTCCGGTTAACCCAGCGTATTGATATTATGTCTAAACTTGTGTTGTGCGGGGCGCAGGCCCGGGCCAGATTCCCCGCATAGAGGTAAGTCGCCATGTCGGAGGAGTTGCGTATCGGCCTTGCGCTGGGCGGCGGCGGCGCCCGCGGCATGGTGCATGTTCTGGTCTGCGAGGCGTTCGACGAACTCGGCCTCAAGCCCGCCCTCATCGCCGGTACATCGATCGGCGCGATCATCGGGGCGGGCTATGCGGCGGGCTTCTCGGGCCGCGATATGCGGGAGGCCGCCTGCGGCTTCTACGCCAAGCGCCGCGAGGTTCTGGCGCGCCTCTGGAAAGCGCGGCCGTTGGCGTTCACCGACCTTCTGCGCGGCCGCTCCCTTACCCCGCAATTCGACGCCCGCACCATCCTTGATTCCTTCGTGCCGGGCTTCGACATGCTGCCCGAGACATTCGGGGAGTTGCAGATCCCGCTGAAGGTCGTCGCCTGCGATTTCTATGCCTGGACGGAAGTCATATTGTCGGAGGGGCCGCTGCGGCCGGCCATCGCGGCTTCGATCGCCATTCCGGCCCTCTTCCGTCCGGTGCAGTTCGACGGCCGCTTTCTGATCGACGGCGGCGCCTGCAACCCGCTCCCCTTCGACCACGTCGCCGAATGCGAGCTCACCGTGGCCTGCGACGTCGCCGGCGGCCCGACGGAGCTTCCGGACCGGCATCCCGGCGTCCTCGAATGCATCGTCGGCGCGGCGCAGATCTCCATGCAATCGGTGATCCGCGAGAAACTGAAATGGCATCAGCCGGACGTTCTCGTGCGCCCCGAGATCAACGGCGTGTTCATCATGGATTTTCTGAAGACGCAGGCGATCATCGAGATGAACGGCGCCTTCAAGGATGAGCTGAAGCGCCGGCTCGACCATGCGATCAACACGCCGTTCGAACTGCCGTCCCTGTCATCGCCGCTCGACGAAAAAGCGGCGAAGAAGCGCCGCCGACGCGGTCTCGCCGATACCGGAATAAACCTCTGGCGCATGATGGCAGGTGGGAGCGCCAAAGAAGCGGACGCCGTGCTCGACCGCCCCGCCCTTGGGGTCGCCGGCGCCGTAGTAAAGCCGGCGGATGCGGGCAAAGGAAATGGCGGCCGCGCATAGGGCGCAGGGCTCCAGCGTCACGTAGAGATCGCAGTCCGGCAGGCGCTCCGCGTCGAGCTGCCGCGCCGCCGCCCGGATCGCCAGAATCTCGGCATGGGCGGTCACGTCCTTCAGCTCGCGGGTCCGGTTGCCGGCCGCCGCGATGATTTCGCCGGCCTGCACAATGACCGCGCCGACCGGGATTTCGCCGCGCGCGCCGGCCGCCTCCGCCTCCAGAAGCGCCCGCTGCATGAAGCTCGCGCCGGTTCTCGTCATCTCGCGTCGCCGAAACCGCTCTGATAAGTGGACGCCATGAGTGGCCGTGCGATCGACAAAACACAAGCGGGCGGCCGCGACGCCGGCAGGGGCGAACGCATCGCCAAGGTCATCGCTCGGGCGGGCCGCTGCTCGCGCCGCGACGCCGAGAAGCTGGTCCTTGAGGGCCGCGTCGCGGTGAACGGCCGCACGCTCGCCACGCCGGCGTTCAATGTCGGGCCCGGAGATCGCATCGAGATCGACGGCTCCCCGCTTGCCGCGCGCGAGCGTACGCGCCTGTGGCTGTTCCACAAGCCGAAGGGGCTCGTCACCACCAACCGCGATCCGGAGGGACGGCCGACCGTTTTTTCGGCCCTGCCCGCGGATCTGCCGCGCGTGATGACGGTCGGACGCCTCGACCTCAACACGGAAGGCCTGCTGCTTTTGACCAATGACGGGGGTCTTGCGCGCGTGCTGGAGCTGCCTTCGACCGGCTGGCTCCGCCGCTACCGGGTGCGGGCGCACGGCCGGGTGGCGCCGGGGGCGCTGGAATCGCTCGCCCACGGCGTCACGATCGACGGCATGGTCTATGGCGGCGTCGAGGCGGCGCTCGACCGGGTGCAGGGCAGTAACGTGTGGCTGACTGTCGGCCTGCGGGAAGGCAAGAACCGGGAGGTGAAGCACGTGCTCGAGCATCTCGGCCTCGACGTGACACGGCTGATCCGCGTCTCGTTCGGGCCGTTCCAGCTCGGCGACCTGAAGCCCGGCGAAGTGCGCGAGGTGCGCGGCCGGGTCCTCAAGGATCAGCTCGGGGAGAGGCTGGCGCTGGCCGCCGGGGCCGATTTTTCCACAGCGGTCCGGCCGCCGGCCCCGGCAGCGCCCCCGCCAGCCAAACCGCGCCGGCAGAAGCCCGGCCGCGATGCGCGTCGTCGGCGGACGCCTTAGGGGACGGGCGCTCGCGGGCCCGCGCTCCCGCGCCATCCGGCCGACGGGCGACCGGCTGCGGGAATCGCTCTTCAACATCCTCTTCCACGCCTACGGACTCCCGCGGCCGGACACCCGCGTGCTCGACCTCTTCGCCGGGACGGGTGCGCTCGGGCTGGAGGCGATCTCGCGCGGCGCCGCGCAGGCGCTCTTCGTGGAGACCGGTGTGGAGGGCCGCGGTCTGATCCGCACCAATATCGAGGCGCTCGGCCTCACCGGCGCGACCCGCATCCTACGCCGCGACGCCACCGACCTCGGCCGCGCCGGCACGATTTTCCCGTTTGACCTCGTGTTCTGCGATCCGCCCTACGGCAAGGGTCTCGGCGAAAAGGCGCTCGCTTCCGCCGCCGCGGGCGGATGGCTCAAGCCCGGCGCGCTCTGCGTGCTGGAGGAGCGCGAGGGCGTCGAGGTCGAAATCCCTGACGGCTTCACGCTGCTTGACCGACGCGCGACGGGCGATAGCCAGCTCGTGTTCATCCGTTGCGGCAACGCCGGTGGATGAACTCAGCCGACTTCCGTCAGGTCGGCGTTCCGCTCACTGCCAGCTGCCCGGCCATCCGAGCGGAACTCACGCGAAACACTGAAAACTCCTGCTCGACCCCCCGCAGCTGCGTCTTACTCGGCTCGACCGCGAAGGGCGCCAGCTCGTCGCGCACTCCCGCCGATTCATAGACATCCTGGCTGACGACGATCTCGTCCGCGTCCGCAAGGTTCTGCACGCGTGCGGCGATATTCACCGTCTGACCGAAATAGTCGAGTCGATCATTGAGGGTCACCGCGATCACCGCACCATTGTGCAATCCGATTTTCAGGATCAGCTTCGCGTCCGGCGATCCGCTGTTGAAGGATGCGATCTCCGCGCGCATTTCAAGCGCGGCGCGCACGGCGTCGGTTGGCGTGCGAAATGCGGCCATGACCGCATCGCCAATCGTCTTGATGATCGCACCGTCATGGCGAACCGTCACATGCTGAAGGCGGTCGAAGTGCTGCTGCACCAGCGAGAAGGCGTTGAGGTCGCCGATCCGGTCGTAGAGCGCTGTGGAGCCCTTGAGATCGGTGAAGAGCAGCGCGATGTCCCTGATGCCGATGCCGTGGCTCGTCGCCTCGGAGCGGAAGAGATCGCGGAATGTCTGGGTCGTCAACAATTGCTTGCCGGACAGGAACGGCGCGAAATGAAGCGGAGGCAGCGTCGCGCCGGGCGGCAGGGCCAAGATGGCGAAAACATGCCGTCTTGTGGAAGCGTTGATGATGTCGAACGTCACCCGACCGGGCGCAACGGTACCCTCCGCCGGGTCGCAGGCCGTATCGTCGCAACGCATGGATATCCGCTGCTCGGCGGCCGGAAGCGCCGGATCGACCGTCAGCCAGAACCCCGGGTCGTAATCGACGCTGAACCCGCGCAACAGCCCGCCCTCCACCGAGACGTCCATCGACGCCGTCGTCCCCGGCTCCAGGCGCGACAGGGCCGCGGTGGCCATCTCCTTCAGCGCGGTGAAGGGCGCGCCGTCCGGCATGAGGCCCTCCAGCGCCGCCTTGTAGCGGTAGCTGTAGTCGGCCAGCGAAAGAGATTCGGGATCGTGGTAGGCGATCCTGCGGATGTCGGGATTGATGGTGAACGCGACTGCGATCTGGTCGTCGAGCGCAGCGTCGAAATCAACATGGCATATGTTGCAGCGGCAATGGCTGTCGAGGTTGCGCAATGCCTGGAAGCTGTCGATCACGCAGGAGCAGAGCGGGCAGAGCAGTATCCAGTCCATCACGAACAGGCCGAGAGCCGATGCGTGCAGAAAGAGATCGATTGTTTCGGCCTCGCCGACGCCCTTCCGCACAGCAAACGTGCATGGGTTGATGCGAAACAGGTCCACGTCGTCGGCGGCACGGATGTGATTCTCAAGCTTTGACACGACGCGGGGACTCCAGGCTTTTGCCGCCTCAAGTGCGGCAAGGCGCTCATCGAGAAGGCCTTCGTTGATTTCCGGCATGGCCGATCCCCTCGGTCCGCATGATATTAGCACCGATCGCGCGCGGCAGGGACGGTGCGTATTGCGGCGGCTAGTCCGAGGTTTCAACGGCGGCCGAACAGCCGCTCGACGTCGGCTAGCTTCAGCTCGACATAGGTCGGTCGGCCGTGGTTGCACTGGCCGGATTGCGGCGTCGCTTCCATCTCGCGGAGCAGCGCGTCCATCTCCTCGGGCTTCAGGCGCCGGCCGGCGCGCACAGAGCCGTGGCAGGCCATGGTGGAGGCGATCCGGTCGAGGCGCTCGGCGAGCCGCGTCGAGGAATCCCATTCGGCAAGGTCGTCTGCGATGTCGCGGACGAGCCCCGCGGCGTCCGCCTGGCCGAGCATCGCAGGCGTTTCGGTCACCGCCACCGCGCCCGGCCCGAACGGCTCCACCACGAGCCCCATCTGGGCCAGCTCGCCGTCACGTCCGACGAGCCTCTCCACGTCATCGCGCGGCAGTTCGACCACCTCCGGAATGAGAAGAATCTGCCGCGCGACCGGGCGGCCTTCGAGACCCGCCTTCAGCTTCTCGTAGACGATCCGCTCATGCGCCGCGTGCTGGTCGACAATGACGAGGCCGTCCGCGGTCTGCGCCACGATGTAGTTCTGATGGATCTGCGCGCGGGCAGCGCCGAGCGGCTTGGCGAGCGACGCCTCGTCCGCTGCCGCGCGCGAGGCGCGCCCATCCGCCGACGGCCGGTCGACGACCGCAAAGCCGGCCTGCTCCGCCTCCCCAAAGCCGCCCCCGGAAGGTGCCGCCCAACGCCGCCAGTCCGGTGGGCCGCCGGGCGGCACGTGCGTCTGCATCATCCCGCTCCGAAAGGCGGCGAGCGTCGCGGCGCCTCCGGTCGACGCCGCCCGAAAACCGTGCTCCGCCAGCGCATCGCGGATGGCGCCGATCAGCAGGCCGCGCACCAGACCGGGATCGCGGAAGCGCACCTCGGTCTTCGCCGGATGCACGTTCACGTCCACTTCCGCCGCCGGCACGTCGAGGAAGAGCACGGCCACGGGATAGCGGTCGCGGGCGAGCACGTCCGCGTAGGCAGCGCGAAGTGCCCCCGCGAGCAGCGGGTCGCGAAGCGCCCGGCCGTTGACGAACATGTATTGCTGCAGCGAATTCGCCCGGTTGAAGGTGGGGAGCCCGGCATATCCGGCGAGCCTGATCCCCTCGCGCTCGGCGTGGATCGGCATGGCGTTCTCGGCGAAGTCGCGGCCGATCACCTGGCCGATGCGGGCCTCGAGCGGCGAGCCGCGGTCGGCGGCGGGATAGTCGAGCGGCGTCCGGTCGGGCCCCGCCAGCGTGAAGCGCACGCGCGGATTGGCCAACGCCAGGCGGCGCACGACTTCGGTGACCGCATGGGCTTCGGCACGGTCGGAGCGGAGGAACTTGAGCCGCGCAGGCGTCGCGAAGAAAAGGTCGCGCACCTCGACCTGCGTGCCCGCGGCATGGCTCGCCGGCCGCAAGTCGCCGACGCGCCCGCCGTCCACATCGATCGTCCAGGCGTGCGCCGAAGATGCATGCCTGGAAAGAAGCGAAAGGCGGGCGACCGCGCCGATCGAGGCAAGCGCCTCGCCGCGGAAGCCGAGAGTTGCAATCGCCGCGAGGTCGTCGCCGGAGAGTTTCGAGGTGCAATGGCGGGAGACGGCGAGTGCAAGATCGGCGCTGTCGATTCCGCCGCCGTCGTCGGCGACGCGGATGAGGCTCTTGCCGCCGCCCGCCGTGACGATGTCGATGCGGCCGGCGCCGGCGTCGAGGGCGTTCTCGACCAGCTCTTTGACAACGCTCGCCGGGCGCTCGACGACCTCGCCGGCGGCGATCCGGTTGACGACATGTTCGGGCAGGCGGCGAATGGTCAAGCAGCCCTCCGCCTCAGGCGAATCGCCGACGACTGTGGCGGAGGAATCGCCGCGGCAAAAGGCCGATCAGCTGCCGCCGCTGAGCCAGCGCGTGAGGAAGAAGCCCTTCTTCTTCTGGATTTCCTCGAATTCGGTCGGGGCGGTGGCCGTAGGCTCGCGATAAGTGGTGGGCGGATCGGTCAGATAGCGGCGCTCCGTCCGTGCATATCCCTTCGATTCCGCCAGGGCCTGCTTGAACTGCTCGCGCTGCTGCTTGCTGCGCACGATGTCGTAGGCCTCGTCGTGCATGTCGGATTCCCGTTCCGTGCGCGGCGCCGAGGGCAACATGCCGGTCAGCGGCTTCAAGCGGCGGTATTCCGCCTGGTCGATGTCCTCGCGCGGATTCTCCGAATCGAACCCCTTGGCGGCCCTCGCCTGCTGATCCGGATCGTTCGGCCATTCGGCAGTGGCCACCGCCGCCGTCTCAACCGGGGGCGGCAATTCCCCGGCGGAGGGCGGCATGACCAGCGGCGCGCGCGGCTGATAGGCGATCGGCTCCTTCTTCTCCCGGTTGAGGAAACCTCCCGTCATCTCGCGGAAAAGCGCCATTTCAGGCGCCTCCCCGGTCCCGTAGGTCGAGGAGCAGCCGCCGAAGCCGGCGGTCAGCGCCGCAAGCGTCAATGTCCATGTGTGGCGGGAAACGGCGCGACGCCCCATGCCTTCGACCTCTCGCGAATCCGACTTTCTTAGCACGAAGCGGGCGGCGGCGCGACCCGCCCCCGCGCGCGGATCGGCTGGCGGAATCTCACCCCTCCGTGGCGATTTCGGGGCGCTCCAGCGCCCAGGAGAGGACGAGGCCGATGACCCCCGCCACGATCCACACGTCGGCCAGATTGAAGACGTACCATTCAAAGGCGCCGACATGGAACAGGAAGAAATCGGCGACGGCGCCATGTACGAAGCGGTCAATCGCATTGGAGAGGGCGCCGCCTATGACGAGGCCGAGCGAAAGACCGGCGAGCAGGCCCCGCGTCCACCACAACCACCAGCCGAAAAGCAGCGCACCGGCGAGCGCCAGAGCGATCAGCAGCCAGCGGCCCAGTTGTCCCTCTCCGGCGAGGAGGCCGTAGCTGATGCCGCGGTTCCAAACCAACACGAGGTCGAAGAAGGGCGTGACCGCCACGTGCCCCTTCGTTTCGATCGCGAAGGGGCCGAGCATCCAGGCCTTGTGCGCCTGATCGAGGAGAACGGCCGCGCCGGCCGCGGCGAAGCCGAGAATCCGTGCCTTGCGCGGCATCTATTCGGCGGCTTGCCGGGCGGCCTCGTATTCCCGCATGGCGGCCGCATCGCGAAGCGACAGGTCCGGGTAGGCGGGATCGAGTCCGACTTCCGGCAGCACCTTCCACGACCGCGCGCAGCGTTTGCCCGTCGCCAGGCCGGGGACGACGGCCACGCCCGGCACGTCCGCCAGGCGGAATGCCTCCTCCGGCCCCTCCCCCGCCTCCAGGAAAGCCTGGCTGGTGATCGCGACCTCCGCCATGTCGACCGTCCGGAGCAGCGCAAACAGCTCCGGATCGGCCACAAAGATGCGGGGCGCCGCCTCCAGCGAGGAGCCGATGCGCTTCTCCTTGCGCTCGATTTCGAGCGCGCCGGTGACGACGCGGCGGACTTCGCGGATCTTCGCCCATCGCGCCTCGAGCTTGCGGTCCCGCCACGTCGGCGGGATGTCGGCGAACAGCTCCAGATGCACGGACGCCGCCTCGCCGTGCCGCTCGATCCACGCCTCCTCGCAGGTGAAGGGGAGGAGCGGGGCGAGCCATCGCACCAGACAATCGAAAAGCCGGTCGATGACGTGAAGCGCCGCGTAGCGCTCGGCCGATGAGGCGGGGTCGCAGTAGAGGCGGTCCTTGCGGATGTCGAAATAGAAGGCGGACAGGTCCGTCGTCATGAGGTTGAACAGCAGGAAGTAGATGCGCTTGTAGTCGAAGTCCCGGTATGCCTGCCGGACCAGCGGATCGAGCCGGGCCAGTTCCGACAGCATCAGCCGGTCGAGCTCCGGCACGTCCGCTTCGGCGACGCGCGCCTCGGTGCTGAAATGGGCAAGCGATCCGAGCATCCAGCGGATGGTGTTGCGGAGCTTGCGGTAGGAATCGACGTTCGTCTTGAGAATCTCCGGCCCGATTCGCAGGTCTTCCGCGTAATCCGACGACGCCACCCAGAGGCGGAGGATGTCGGCTCCCGACTGCTCGATCACCTCCTGAGGCGTGACGTTGTTGCCGAGCGACTTCGACATCTTGCGGCCCTCCTCGTCCACGACGAAGCCGTGGGTGAGAACGGCGTCGTAGGGCGCCCGGCCGCGCGTGCCGCAGCTCTCAAGCAGCGAGGAGTGGAACCAGCCGCGGTGCTGGTCGGAGCCTTCGAGATAGAGGTCGGCGGGCCATTGCAGGTCCGGCCGCTGCTCGAGGACGAAAGCGTGGGTCGAGCCGGAATCGAACCAGACGTCGAGAATGTCGTCGACCTTCTCCCATTCCTCCCCGCCGAAGCGGATTCCAAGGAAGCGCTCCGTTGCGCCCTCGGCGAACCAGGCATCCGCGCCGTGCCGCCGGAAGGCTTCGACGATGCGGGCGTTGACCGCCTCGTCCCTCAGGATCTCGCCGCTCTTCCTGTTGACGAAGACGGTGATCGGCACGCCCCAGGCGCGCTGGCGCGAAACCACCCAGTCGGGGCGGCTCTCGATCATGCCGCGCAGCCGGTTCTGTCCCGCCGCCGGGACGAAGCGGGTCGCGTCGATCGCCTTCAGCGCTCGCGCCCTCAGCGTGTCGCGCGGACCGGCGATGTCGCGGTCCATGTGGATGAACCATTGCGGCGTGTTGCGGAAGATGACCGGCTTCTTCGACCGCCAGGAGTGCGGGTACTGGTGCTTCAGCCGGCCACGCGCGATCAGCATGCCCGCTTTGGTCAGCGCTTCGATCACCGCCTGGTTGGCGTCGCCCTTTTCCCCCGCCTCTGTAATGACCTCGCGCCCCTCGAAACCGGGGGCGTCGCCGGTGAAGGCGCCGCCGGCGTCGACCGTGTAGGGGATCGTCGTGTCGACGCCGCTCTCCTCCAGCTCGCGGCGGTGCTCCATCCAGATGTCGAAATCCTCGCGGCCATGACCTGGGGCGGTGTGGACGAAGCCGGTTCCGGCCTCGTCCGTCACATGATCGCCGGCAAGCAGCGGCACGTCGAACCGGTATCCGCCGAGCCCCGAGGGGCGAAGCGGATGCGCGAGGACGAGCGTGTCGAAATCATCCGCCGGCACCGGCGCCGCCCGCTCGTAGCTTTCCACCCGCGCCTCGCGCATCACGTCGGCGGCAAGCGAATCGGCGAGGATGTAACGGTCGCCCGGCTTCGCCCAGTTCCCGTCCGGCGCGGCGGTCACTTCGTAGACCCCGTAGGCGATCTTCGGCGAGAAGCTCACCGCGCGGTTGCCGGGAATGGTCCACGGCGTCGTCGTCCAGATGACGACGGACACGCCGCGCAGGGCGCGCGGGCCCGACGTCACCGGGAACTTCACCCAGACCGTGTCGGACGTGTAGTCGTGGTACTCGACTTCCGCCTCGGCCAGCGCGGTGCGCTCCACCACCGACCACATCACCGGCTTCGAACCCCGATAAAGCTGCCCCGACATGACGAACTTCATGAGCTCGGCGGCGATCGTCGCCTCCGCCTCGTTGCTCATCGTCGTGTAGGGATGTTCGAAATCGCCGATCACGCCGAGCCGCTTGAACTCGCGCGCCTGCACGCCCATCCAGTGGCGGGCGAACTCGCGGCATTCCCGCCGGAACTCGATTACGGGCACCGCGTCCTTGTCCTGTCCCCTGGCGCGGTATTCCTCCTCGATCTTCCACTCGATCGGCAGGCCGTGGCAGTCCCAGCCCGGCACGTAGTTTGCGTCGAGGCCGAGCATCTGGTGGGAGCGCACCACCACGTCCTTCAGGATCTTGTTGAGGCCGGTGCCGATGTGAATGTTGCCGTTGGCATAGGGCGGGCCGTCGTGGAGGATGTATTTCTTGCGGCCCTTCGCCGCCTCGCGCTGGCGGCGGTAGAGGTTCATTCCTTCCCAGCGCGCCAGGATCTCCGGCTCCTTCTGCGGCAGGCCGGCGCGCATCGGAAAAGCGGTGCGCGGAAGAAAGAGCGTTTCGGAATAGTCGCGGCCGGATGCGGCCCTCTTGTCGCTCATGTCTGGCCTTCAAGGCTCGTCGTCATGCATGAAAGATCCGCCGCAGGCACGGCGGATTGGCGAATATAGGCACCCGGCCCGGTCAGGCCGGGACGGTAATTCGGGAAATCGCTGCCAGGGCACGCATCATTGCCGCGCTTTTAACGGAGGGGGACGGGCAAGGGAAGATTGCCGGGCGGCGCCTCTGCCGTTCTGGCGCCGCCGCTGCGAATTGGCTAGAGCCGCCGCATGAGGGGGCCGACGGCGATTCTCCGCTCGCTTTACGACTGGACGATGCGGCTCGCGGCGCGCCCTGACGCCACCGGCGCGCTCGCCTTCGTTTCCTTCATCGAAAGTTCCGTTTTCCCGATCCCGCCCGACGTGCTGCTCATTCCGATGGTGCTCGCCAACCGCGCCAAGGCATGGTGGCTTGCCCTGGTCGCTACCGTGGCGTCGGTGGCGGGCGGGCTCATGGGCTATCTGATCGGCGCATTCCTCTATGAGGCGGTGGCCGAGCCGATCCTGAGATTCTACGGCTATCTCGACAAGTTCGCCGAGTTCGCCGAGACCTACAATGCCTGGGGGGCCTGGGCGGTGCTGGTGGCCGGCATCACGCCGTTCCCGTTCAAGGTGATCACCATCGCCTCGGGCGCCACCAAGCTGTCGCTCACAATCTTCATCGTGGCCAGCATCGTCGCCCGCGCTATCCGCTTCTTCGCGGTGGCGGGGCTCCTCTATTACTTCGGCCCGCCGATCCGCTCCTTCATCGAGGAGCGCCTCGGCCTGATGTTCACGATCTTTATGGTCCTGCTGATCGGCGGCTTCGTGGTGGCGCGCTACGCCTTCTGAGGCGACGCGGCTTGCGGGCGGCCGGACCAGGCGGCGGCGATGCGCCGATCGAGGTCGCTCGGCGGCAGCCGCTCCAGCCGGGCGCGGGCGTCGATGGAGTCCTCCTCCATTTGCGCAACCAGCGCCGGCACGCTGTCGAACCGCTCCTCCGGCCGGATGAAGGCGTGGAACGACACCAGCGCCGTCTCGCCGTAGAGGTCGCCTGAAAATTCGAAGAGGAACGTCTCGAGCACCGGATCGCCGCCGCCGAAGGTCGGCCGGCGGCCGTAGCTCGCAACCCCGTCGTAGAGCTTGCCGTCCAGGCGCAGAAACCGAACGGCATAGATGGCGTGCGCAAGTTCGGTGGCGGGGTCGAGAACCATGTTGGCGGTCGGATAGCCGAGGTCGCGGCCGCGGCGGTCGCCCTCGACCACCGTGCCCGCGACCGAGTAGCGCCAGCCGAGCAGTTTGTTGGCGGCGTCGATGTCGCCCTTGCCAAGCGCCTCGCGGACGCGGGTGGACGACACGGCGTCGCCGCCCTCCTCCAGCGCCGGCACGACGCTCACCGAAAAGCTGTGGAGCACGCCCTGGTCCTGCAGGAACTCAGGCGTGCCGCGGCGGGCCTTGCCGAACTGGAAATCGTAACCGGTGACGGCGCTTCGAATCGCCAGCCGCTCCACCAACACGTCGCGCACGAAATCCTCGGCGCTCATCGACGCGAGGTCGCGATCGAACCGGAGCACGATCATGCCGTCGAGGCCGAGCGCGGTAGCGAGCGCCGCCTTGATGGGCTCGGGAGTCAGCCGGAACAGCGGGCGGCCCGAAAAGAAGGCGCGCGGATGCGGCTCGAGCGTCAGCATGATGCAGGCGGCATCGAGATGCTCGGCCTCCACGCGTGCCGACTCCAGAACCGCCTGGTGGCCGCGATGGACGCCGTCGAAATTGCCGATCGCGACCACCGCGTTCCGCCAGCCGGCTGGCAGGTCGTCGAGGCCGGAAACATGCATCCGGTCGGCGTCCGCCATCATGCGTCCCATACGAGCGACGGGAGATAGGCGACCGCCTGCAGCCCCTCGGCCTGCAGCCGGGCGGCAACGCGCTCGCCGTCCGGATCGTCCGGCGGTCCGAAATCCGCCGCGTGGATTCCGCCGGTCACGAAGAGCACGGGGAGTCCGTTGTCCACCGCCCCGCGGATGTCGGTCGGCAGGCCGTCGCCGATGGCGAGGATAGGTTCGCCGGCGCCGAGGCCGGCGAGCGCCTTGCGCGCCGCCTCGTAGATCGGCCGGTGCGGCTTGCCGACGAGAATGGCGCGCCCGCCCAGCTCATCGTAAAGGCGCGCGAGCGCACCGGCGCAATAGACGAGAATATCGCCGCGCTCGACCACCAGATCCGGATTGGCGCAGACCATCGGCAGGCCGCGCGCGCGCAGCCGCTCGAGCAGCATGCGATAGTGCTCCGGCGTTTCGTTCGTATCGTCGAGAAGGCCGGTGCAGCTGATCAGCTCGGCCTCCTCGGCGGAGGCGAATTTCACGTCGAGCCCGTCATAGAACGGCAGGTCCCGGTCCGGACCGATGTGAAAGAGCTTGACGCCGGGGCGTTCGGCGATCACCGCGCGCGTCACGTCTCCCGACGTGACGACGGCGTCGTAGGCGTCGTCCGGCACGCTGAGACCTTTGAGCTGCTCGGCAATGGAGCCGCACGGCCGCGGCGCATTGGTGACGAGGACGACCGGACCCCTCCTTTTGCGGAATTGCGAAAGCGCCTCGGCGGCCGCCGGAAACGCTCTGACGCCGTTATGCACAACGCCCCAGACATCGCAGAGGAGGCCGTGATATCCGTCCGCCAGCTCGCCGAGGCCCCTTACGCGCCGCATTCCGGCTCCCGTGTCCTACGCGCGGCGGGGGTAGCCTTGGCGAATGCCCCGCGTCAACCGAACGGGACGCGCGGCTCCCGATGATGAAGGAAAGTTCACTCGTGTCTCTTCGCTGCCGGCCTATATTGCCGCATGGTATCTATGCCGGAGGGCTCCGCCCGATGACGAGTCTGCTTCGACTGGCTCTTGTGCTTGGAGTGTCGATGTCTTCAGTCCCCGCCTTCGCCGAGACCCGGGCGCCCGCCGCGGCGGCGGAAATCCCGCAGATGGCGCCGAATGCGATCGAGTTCACGCTCGACAACGGCATACATGTCGTAGTCATCCCCGATCACCGCGCGCCGGTCG
>DASWJZ010000302.1:0-2088 GCA_036396875.1 Propylenella sp. | reverse complement strand
CTTCCCTTTTAAGCCCGAAGGGCCGCCGAATTCCAGCGTCAGCTTGCCGCGATCATCATCTTCCTCGCAGCGGCTCTGACGCATGCCGGCGCGGTCCCGACGTTAATCGCGAATGTTTATAATTAACAGCAAATTAGCCGCGATATCCGCCGAAAATTAACACCTCCTAACGGCCGTTAAGCTATGTCACCGGTCAGTAAAGAGCGGTGCTGCGGAAACCGCCGCCAGCAAAGACATATCGGAGGCCGTCGTGCAGAAAGTGCTCTTCCGGGCGCGGGATCGCTTTGACCGAGATCAACGCGGCAACATCGCGATTCTGTTCGCGTTTGCCGTCATTCCGCTCATTGGACTGCTCGGCGGCGCCGTCGACGTGACCCGCCACGCCCGCCACAAGACCGCGCTGCTGAACGCCATGGACGCCGCGGCGATCGCGCTGGTGCGGAGCGGGATCGAGGAGGAGGAAGCGGCGGACCGCTTCGTCAACGACTACATCGCCGCGATGATCCCCGCCGACAACCGCGATCCGATGCTCGAAATGGGATCGTTCGACGCCGTCAAGATCGACGGCGGCTATCGCGTCATATCAGGCGCCTCCATGCACACGGCCTTCCTGCCGGTCGTCGGCATCGACGCGATGTCGCTCGACCTGCAGAGCGAGGTGCTGATGGAGGGCGGCAATTTCGAGGTGGCGCTCGCTCTCGACAATACCGGGTCGATGCGCAATTACGGGCGGATCCAGGCGCTCCGCGACGCGGCCGGCCAGCTCGTCGACGATCTCTACAGCGAGCAGGGCGCGGGCGATCGCGTGAAGATGGCGCTGGTGCCTTTCGTCACGGCGGTCAACATCAACTCGCCGGGCGCGATCGACGTCGACACCTGGATCGAGCCGATCGACGACACCGGCGTGAATTACAGCGAGACGGTCGACAAGCTCGCACTGTTCGATCGGATGGGGGTGCCCTGGAGGGGCTGCGTCGAAGCCCGCCGGGGCGGCCACGACGAGGACGACACGCCGCCGACCAGCAAGGAAACGCGGTGGCTCCCCTATCTGTGGCCGGACGAGCCGGACGACCGCGGCTTCAACAACAGCTATCTCGAGGAGGAGGGCTCGCGCCGCTCGTCCGATTGGGAACTGCTGCGGGATGTGCGGAAGTATGAAGTCGACGCCGGCACCCGCGTCACCGACCGGACGAATTTCGGTCCGAACGCCGCCTGCGCGCGCGCCATCGTCCCGTTGACCAGCGATACGCAGCTGATGCAGGACGAGATCGAGCTGATGAAGCCGCACAACGAAACCGGCGGCAACAACTCCGGCACCAATGTCGCGCAGGGGCTGGTCTGGGCCTGGCGGGTCCTGTCGCCGGAAGCCCCCTATGACCAGGGCGCGCCCTACGACGACGGGAAGACGCAGAAGGTGCTGGTGCTCCTCAGCGACGGACGCAACCAGATCGTCGCCAACAACGACGTGACCGAATCGGACTACACCTCCTACGGCTACCTCGCCGAAGGCCGCCTCGGCAGCAACGACAACTACCTGGTCGCCGAGCGTGAGGTGGATGCGAAGGTCGGCCGCATCTGCGAGAAGATCAAGGCCAAGGGCATCCGCCTTTACACCATCCTGTTCCAGGTGGATTTCGCTCGCACGCAGGACCTGTTCCGGGCCTGCGCGTCGAACGGCGAGGACGGCCAGCCGCTCTTTTATTACGTGCCGGACGCCTCGCAGCTGGAAACCGCCTTCAAGGCGATCGGCGAGGATCTGACCTCGCTGCGCATCGCGCGCTGAACCGACAAGGCGCGCCGCGGCCGCGAAAGCGGTGGCGCCGCGCCTGGCGCTGCGAAGCGCCGGCGTTCTTCCGCCTCCACATTGGCGGCTTTTCCGCCTAGGATTCGAACCGTTCGGGCGACGCCACCCCCGGCGCTTGCCCGTGAACGCGTTTCGTGGCTGTTTCGCGGCCCCCGCGCCGCCGCCACCGAGGAGATCGTCTGATCCGATGCCCGTTTGGGAACTGGTTGTCGTCTTTTGCCTCATTCTCCTGAACGGCTTCTTCGCCATGTCGGAGCTTGCAGTGGTGTCCTCCCGGCGCGCCC
>DASWJZ010000301.1:0-4055 GCA_036396875.1 Propylenella sp. | reverse complement strand
TTTCCTCGGCGTCGGAGAAAAGGAAGTGGCGATCCGCTTCGACGAGATCGAGATTCGGCCGGCCGAAGATGGCGGCGAGCCGCAGCTTCTGGTCGCCATGAGCCGCGAGGATCTCGAGCAGATGGCGGCCTTCGAGGACCGCACCATGGGCTCGGAGGAGGTCGCGGCCGACATGGAGGCCGCTGAGGAGACGGACGTCGCGGCGGAGACCGACGCTGCGCCGGCCGAAGATCAGGCGACCGCCGACATGCAGACCGACATCACGACCGAGGACCAGGCGGCGGCTGAGATGGAGACCGACGCCACGACCGAGGACCAGGCGGCGGCTGAGATGGAGGCCACTGAACAGGCCGACGTCGCGGCCGGCACCGACGCGGATGTCACCACCGAGCCGACTGCAGAAGGCTTTGAGCTCGCGACGCAGGCCCTGAGCGCCGAGGAGCTCATCGGCTCGGCCGTCTATGGCGTGGACGATCAGAACATCGGCGAGGTCGGCGACGTGCTCTTCGACCAGACCGGCGAGATCGAAGCCGTCGTCATCGATGTCGGCGGCTTCCTGGGTCTCGGCGCGAAGCCGGTGGCGGTGCAGTTCGACTCGCTCAACGTCCAGAAGGACGTGGACGGCGATCTCACGCTGATGGTCAACGCCACCGAGGAGCAGCTGGAGGCGGCGCCGTCCTTCGACGAGACGGCGGCAGTCCAGCAGCCGGCCCAGTAGCCGGGCCGGTAAATTACCCCGGGCGCCTCACGACGCCCGGCCTTCGGCCCGCCGGCCTCGCCGGCGGGTCCTTTTTCGCCGGGTTACTCGCACTGGACCGGCGCGGCCCCGCGCGATTCAAGTCGGGCGAGAAGGATGCAAGCGCTTCTGCCGCAGCCGCGGAACCCGCGATAAACGGTTGGCGGCGACCACGCCGCGATGGCGAGTGTGTCGGGGCGACCCGCGCCGGGCAGACGATCCGTGCGGCGCTACTTGCGACCGGGACGCTGGGGGCCAAGCTTCGCAGGCTGCAGAAGATCGGCCGGTCGCAGGTACTTGGGCCCTGCCGGCTTTTTCTCCGCGCTCTTCAGCTTTCTCGGCTCCTTGGTGCTGCGCTTCTGCCCTTTGGCCATGACGATGCTCCCCATCAAACCGGGTCGAGCCCTCTGAGCTGGCTTTCCCAGACGACCCGCTGTTGAGTGCCGGCAATGTTCTCAACCTTGTATTGCCGGTCGCCGCGCTCTTCCGGGAGCTGGGCAAGAACCTTGTAGATTCCCCCGACGTGCCGGTTGAGGCCGGACGCGGAAAGGTGCACCCGCTGCCCGATCTTGAATTTGTGCGGCATCGAGATCTCCTTTTGCTCGACCGGCGGGCTGGCGGGAGCGCGGGGCCCGCGCTCCCGGATTTTCAGGCTCAGGCCTGCTGCAGATTTGCAGCCGCCTGCTTGCCGGACCGCCGGTCGGCTTCGACGTCGAAGGAGATCTTCTGCCCCTCGACGAGGCCGCGCATGCCGGCCGCCTCGAGCGCGGTGGCGTGCACGAAGACATCCTTGCCGCCGTCATCCGGGGCGATGAAGCCGAAGCCCTTTGTGCTGTTGTAGAATTTTACCGTTCCTGTCGGCATGGTCGAGTCCTTTGCTGTGGATGCAAGATGGCCAGGTGCGCGAACACCTGCCCGGTTCAGTCGAGATTTGGAGAGATAGTCTGAACGTGCGCCCAACCAAGCAAAGGCGAGCGGCCCAGTCGTCTGGCCAAGTCCGATGCTGAAATATCGTTCACGATTGCGGTTTATCCAAGGCACGACGGCTGAACGTGATCGGGATCACGGACTGTCTCGGCGGGCTGCAAGGCGGCGGCTAGAGCGCCGCAAAACCGGCGATTCCGGCGAGGATCACTACCGCCCAGGCCCGTACGCCCCACGCTGCGAGCCCGACGAATGAGACCGCAGCGATGGCCATCGCGACCGGCGACGTGATGCCTTCGGTAAAGACAGGGCTGTAGAGCGCCGCCGCCAACAGTCCGACCACGGCGGCATTGATGCCTGCGAGCGCGCGCTGCGCCAGCGGGGCGCTGCGCAGACGGTCCCAGAAGGGAAGCCCACCGATAATCAGCAAAGCAGAGGGAACGAAGATGGCGACGAGGGCGATGGCCGCCCCGGCGATCCCGTTGGGCGGCGCGGCCATCACCGCGCCGAGATAAGCGGCGAAGGTGAAGAGCGGTCCGGGCACTGCCTGCGCCGCGCCGTAGCCGGCCAGAAAGGCTTCACGGTCCACCAGCCCCGTCTCGACCACCTCGGCCTGGAGCAGCGGCAGCACGACATGGCCGCCGCCGAAGACAAGCGAACCGGCACGGTAGAAGCCGTCGATAAGCCGCAGCGTACCGTCCGATGTCGCCGCCGCGAGAATCGGGAGCATCACCAGCAACGCGAAGAAAGCAACGAGAAACAGGGAAGCCGTGCGCCGCCGCACCGCCACGGCCAACGCCTCGTCCTCCTGCGCGGGTCCGACCGGTGGGCGCAGCCACGCAAGTCCGATCAGCCCGCCCATGACGATGACGAGAACCTGCCCGGCGGCAAACGGGATCAGCATGGCGCCGATCATGCCGAGCACGGCAATCGTGGCGCGCTCCTTGTCGGGCGTGAGGCTGCGCGCCATGCCGAGCACGGCATGGGCGACGACGGCAACAGCCGCGGCCTTCAGGCCCTGTATCCAGCCGGTTCCGGCGGCAGCCTCCAGTGTCCCTGCGCCATAGGCGAAGGCGACGAGGACGATCGCCGACGGCAACGTGAAGGCCGCCCATGCGGCAAGCAGACCAAGATAGCCGGCCCGCATGAGTCCTATGGCCATCCCGACCTGGCTCGATGCCGGGCCGGGAAGGAACTGGCAAAGCGCGACGAGATCGGCATAGGCCCGGTCGCTGATCCATTTGTGCCGGACGACAAAAGCTTCCCGGAAATATCCGAGATGCGCGACGGGTCCGCCGAACGACGTCAGGCCGAGGCCAAGGAAGACGCGGAAGACCTCAAGGACCGAGCCACGGCGGGTAGGCGTGGCGGCAGAATGATTGGCTCTCATCTGAGGCCTCCTGCCTGGGAGAGGGCGATCAGAGTTCCTCGATCATTTCGCCGAACAGCTCGCGCACCTTTGCCCCGGGCCAGATCCAAGGCTTCCCTGCCAAGCGGCGTCACCTTGTAGACGCGCCGCGAAGTACGCCCGACGCGCCGCCCCTCGGACAGGAGGTAGCCTTTCTTCTCCATCGATCGGAGCATGGAATAGAGCGTGCCGGGGCTCAGCCTGTAGCCGTGCCGCGCGAGCTCTTCGATCATCCACGCGCCATAGAGTTCCCCTTCCGCGGCGTGGTGCAGCACATGAAGGCGGATAAGTCCGCTGAACAGATCGTGATGCTCCATTCCACAATTTCGCTCCGCCCTCCGGTCCTCACAATCGAAAATCGATATCGAGAACCGATCAAAGGCTGTAAGCCTATAGCGTCAACGGCGAATATGCGCACTGGAGAGACTTATGGACATCGCCCTTTGAAGAGTTGGCGTTTTCAGAGTCCTTGATTCTGATCAAACCGAGAGACCGGAAGCACGGCTAGCGTACGAACGACCCATTGGCCGTTCGGCTACAAGCAGCGAAGGGGGCAGCTATGAGGCGAGTGCTCATCTATCTGGCGGGGCTCGTTTTCGTCGGAGTACTCGCGATCGCATGGGTCACGCACGGTACCGGTGTCGTCACAAACGATATCAGCCGCAATATCTACATCCCCGATGAACTGACGATGCCGCTGCAGGTGAAGGCGGCGTTTAACGGGCGTGACATGTTCTTCCGCTATCGCTGGCCGTCGGCGCAGCCCGGCATCTACCACGACATGATGAAGTTCGAGGGCGGCAAGTGGGTCCGCTACGGCGCCAGCGTCGCCGGTCCCCAGCCGCAGGGCATCTACGAAGACCGCGTCACCATGATGCTTGACGACGGCAGCGTGCCGGAGTTCGCCCGCTACGGTGGCTACGTCACGATCGGCGACCGTATGCGTTTCTTCACCGACGAGGCGAGCGCGGACGAAGTCCGGGCGCA
>DASWJZ010000300.1:0-5160 GCA_036396875.1 Propylenella sp. | reverse complement strand
GGTTCTGCATGTACGAGGTGGGGGCGAGCCGGCGGCGCAACCATCTCCACACGCTGATGAAGAACACGATGTTGATCCCGCTGGTCACCATCACGTTCTTCTTTTTCGGCTGGTGGATTTATTGGGCGTTTCCGAACGGGCCCTTCATCTACAAGGGCAACGGCTTGATTCTCGATGGAGCGGTCGGGGCGAACCAGTTCGGGCCCGCCTCACCGAAGATGGGCACCCATCTCGGCGATCATTTGACCGGCGTCTTCTGGGCGGCGTTCCTGCTCTTCTCGTGGACCGCTGCCTCCATCGTGTCGGGTTCGGTGATCGAGCGCATCCGCTCCGGCGCGTTCTGGATCATCGCCGTAATGATCGGTTCCTGCACCTGGATCATCGACGCCGCCTGGGGTTGGCATTTCGATGGCTGGATGGTGAAGCTGCTCGGCTATCACGATGCTTACGCCTCGGGCGTCATCCACGCGATTGCCGGCGGCACTGCGCTCGGCGTGCTGGTCGTGCTCGGTCCGCGCCTCGGACGTTTTGCGCCGGATGGAACGGCCCGCGAATTTGTCCCGCACAATCCCTGGCTGGTCACGATCGGGCTGTTCCTGATCTACACCGGCTTCTGGGGTTTCTATGCTGCGTGCAATGTGCCGATCATATCGCCGGAGGTCATCGCCGGGCAGATTACCGGGACGACGTGGACCGCGACCACGATCTATCTCACGCCGACAACACTCAGCGCCATTACGTTCAACTTCCTGATGTCGCTGTCCGGCGGCCTGTTGATCGGCTATCTGATGGCGAAGGGCAATCCGTTCTGGACCTATTCAAGCGGTCTCGCTGGAATCATCGCGGCCTCGGCTGGCAACGATCTCTACCACCCGGTCCAGGCGTTGTTCATCGGCGGAATAGGCGCGTTCGTCGCCTACAAGATGCACTACTGGGTCGAGCGGCGTTTCAAGATTGATGACGCCGTCGGCGCGGTGGCCGTGCATGGCTATGCCGGTTTTGCCGGCTTGGTCATCGCCGGGTTCGTGCTGTGGGGTTATCCGTCGTCGCCCTATGAGGGCTATGCGACGGTCAATCCGCTCGGCAACACGATCGGTGCGATCATCATGTTCTTCGTGCTCGGATTCCTGCCCGCCTACGTCGTGTCGAAGATCCTGAACAGCTTCGGTCTGCTCCGCGTCCCGCGCCAGGTCGAGCTGATGGGTCTCGACTTCAAGACCTTGAACGACGAGGAGCGCGCGCGGGCGGATGTCCGAGCAGCCGAGAAGGCATTGGCTTAGACGACACACGTACAGGAGATCGACATGGGTAGTGATTGGGCTGTCGACCTTGCCAATGTCGGGGCGGTCTATCCCTGGCAGGGTCTCGAAGTGATCATGGTCCTGCTGGCGGTCGTCGGCTGGATCGCTTGGCACGTCATCCAGATTCGCCAGGAGAACGCCGAGTTCGGCGAGGATATCGCCCGGCACGGCAGCACGGAGTCGATCCGGCGGTCGCTCGACGAGCATCCGATCTGACGAACAGGGGAGGGCGCCCGCTCGGCGAGCGCCCTCCGGACCGGTTGGCGCCGCCTGAGGCCGCATTCCGGTCGAAGCCCCCGCTTAATCCGGGATTAGCGAAATGGTGCCATTTCCTCCGTCGGAGGAGAAATGGCGCCCGCAAGCAGCAACACCTACCCGCCGGAAAGGCAGCCGGCATCCGGCCCGCCGGCCGTTGCGCCTCACGATGCCCGGGCGGGCGCTTCGTCAGCGATGGCCGGTTCGCGGCTGATCGACGTGCTCCTCTTCGTCGCAATTCTCGGAAGTCCCTTCGTCTTCATCGAGCCGGCCCCATACGAAGCGTTGGTTCTCGTTCTCGGCGCCGCGGCGGTCGCGCTCGGATTGCGCGTCCATCGGCTCTTCGTCCCGCTCATCGTGCTCCTGGTGGTCTGGGCCGTTGGCGGCCTCCTCGCGACGATGCCCGTGCTGCACGACGGAGATGCGCTCAAGCACTACCTCGTTACCTTCTACCTGGAGGTGACGACCGTGCTGTTCGCCGGACTGTTTGCCGTCGATACGATGCGCCGGCTGGCGACGCTCCGCGCCGCCTACATCCTCGCCGCGGTCATCGTCGCAGCGGTCGGATCGCTCGCCTATTTCGGCATGATTCCAGGCAGCGAGACGCTGATGGAATACGGCCGCGTCCGCGGCACCTTCAAGGACCCGAATGTCTTCGGCCCGTTCCTGATCCTCCCGCTCCTCCTGATCACCCAGAGTGTTATCGGGGGAAGGCTGCGGGTGGCCGAGGCCGTCGCCGCCCTTATCATTCTGGTCGGATTGCTGCTGAGCTTCTCGCGCGGTGCGTGGGGGCACTTCGCCTTCTCATTCGCCGTGATGATCGTGCTGCTGTTCCTGACGGAATCCTCAGCCCGCCGGCGCGCGCGCATGGTCGGCATGGTGACCGTGCTTGTCGTCATGGCGGTCGGCCTGCTCGCCTTTCTATTGTCGCTCGGCGCGGTGCAGGAGATGTTCGAGATACGCGCCAATCTCGTCCAGTCGTACGATGCGGGCGCCGGAGGACGTTTCGCCGGCCAGTCCGCCGGCCTCGCCATTGTCGTTGAGGAACCGAACGGCCTCGGCCCGAGGCAGTTCAGCAAAGAGATGTTCCGGACGACATTCTTCGCGGCGGATCCGCACAACGTCTATATCGCGGCCTTGCTCGCCTATGGCTGGCTCGGCGGCGCGGCCTACATCATGGTCGTTCTGTCGACGCTCTATTACGGCTGCATCTATCTGTTCCGGCGAAGTCCGTGGCAGCCGTTCATGATTGCCGTCTACGCCACCTTCCTCGGCCTCGCCTTGGAAGGCATGATCATCGATACCGACCACTGGCGGCACTTCTATCTGGTCGTCGGCGTACTGTGGGGGCTGATGGCGGCCACCGCGAAGCAGTCGGCGCCTTCGCCCGCGGAGACTCCGCGGCACGCCCCCGTCGCCCTGTCGGCCCGGGCCTGACCTCCCGGCTGAACGCCTTTCCCGCCGGCCGGCGCCCGGGTTTCGTCCGCGTCCGCCGTTGCTCGCGTCCCGTGAAGGCTGATAGTCCTTCTGCCGAGATGAAGGACGGCTACCTGAAGCGGCTTGACCGCTACCGGCCTCGGCTTCTTGAGGAACTGGAAAGCCTTGAGGATTTAGCAAAGCTTGCGGCCGAGGATGCGCGCCCCGTTGAGCTCGACCAGCAGAGCGTGGGCCGCCTGTCGAGGATGGACGCCATGCAGCGGCAGGCGATGGCGTCGGCAACGCAGGGGCGCCGGGAGCTGCGGCGCCGGCAGGTGCTCGGTGCGCTGGCGCGGATGGAGGAGGACGAATTCGGGTTCTGTGCCGGATGCGGCGAAGAAATTCCGGACGCGCGCCTGGACGCTGATGCTGCCGCCCATCGTTGCGTGCGGTGCGCCGGCTAGCCACGTCGCGTCGCCCGTGTCATAAGCGGCGCCGATCATCCCCGGCTGGGCGGGTGCCGGAGCTTCGCCGCAGAGGCGGAGATCGGGTTGCAAACCGCTCTCATCCGCCGGGCCCATCGGACCAGGATCAGTGAATCTCCTCGTTTTCGTGCGCCGGCACGCACGCCCGCTTGCCTTCGGCGTCCTCCATTCCTTCTACTCCGCGCCCGGCCAGACCTTCTTCATTGGCCTGTTCGTCGCCTCCTTTTCAGCCAGCTTCAACCTCACGCCCGGGAGCCTCGGCGCGCTTTACCTCGCCGCCACGCTCGGCGCCGCCGCGACGCTGCTCCTGCTCGGACACTGGATCGACCATATCCGCCTCGTCTACTACAGCGCCGCCTGTATCGTCGGCCTTGCCGCCGCCTGCTTCCTCGCATCGGCGGCGGGCGGCGCCGCGACGCTTCTGCTCGCCCTCTATCTGCTGCGGCTCACCGGACAGGGCCTGATGGTGCACGTCGAGGCGACGGCGACAGCGCGCGCGTTTGATGCCGAGCGCGGCCGCGCGCTCGGCGTCACGGCGCTCGGCTTGCCGCTGTCTGAGCTCGCATTTCCGCCGGCTGCCGTCGCCGGCATCGCCGTCCTCGGCTGGCGTCCCACCTACGCTCTCTTCGGCGTCGTCGCGCTTCTGGTGCTGCTGCCGGCGACTCAGTGGCTGCTCTACGGAATCTCCCGCTCGCCGAGGCAGTTCGGGGCGGGTCCGGGCGCCTGGCGCCGCATGCTGGTAGGGCTGAGCCGTCTGCTCCGCTCGCGCTACGTCTGGGCTGCTCTGCCCGCCATGGCGCTGATGCCCTTCCATTCCACCGCGATCATGTTCCATATCACCAACATTGCGGCGGATCGCGGCTGGCCGCTCAGCCTGATCGCCGCCAGCTTTCCCGCGAGCGCCGCCGCGAGCGTTGCAGGCCTGTTCCTGTCGGGGCAGATCATCGACCGGCTTTCGGCGAAGAAGCTGTTTCTGGTTCAGTCCGCGCCGCTGCTCGCCGGCGTGGCGCTGCTCGCGGCGTTCCGCGCGCCGTGGGTTCTTCCCGTGACGTTTGCATGCATCGGCTTCAGCGGCGGACTGACGAAGACCACGATGACGGCGATGTGGGCGGAGATTTTCGGCCCCGAGACCCTCGGGACGATTCGCAGCGCCATCGCAATGTACATGGTGTTCGTCTCGGCGCTCTCCCCCTTCGTTTTCGGAGCCGCCCTCTCCGCCGGGATGAGCGTCTCCGCCGTGCTCGGCACGATGGCGGCTGTCGGCGTTCTTCTTGCCATCCCGCCGGTCGCCGCGGAGCGGCGCGGCCTCTGACGGCGCCGCGCGCAGGTCGACTACATGACAGCGTTGCGTCCGGACTTTGCGCTCACCGCCGCCCGCCGACCTCGTCGATGTGACGCAGCAGGTCGGAGGGATCCTCGTAGACCCAGTAGGCGCTGGCGCGCACCAGCTCGTCCTCGCCATAGCCGCCGGAAAGCAGGCCGACGCCCAGCGCCCCGGCGCGGCGGGCGGCGAGCATGTCCCAGACGCTGTCGCCCACGACGCAGGCGCTTTCGATCGGCTGGTCAAGCGCCGCCGCTGCGGCGAGAAAGAGATCCGGGTCGGGCTTTGCGTGCCGCACCATGTCCCGGGTGATGACCGGAACTACGTCCGCATCGACGCCGAGTGTCTTCAGCACCGGGCCGGCGGTCTCCATGCGCCCGCT
>DASWJZ010000299.1:0-11842 GCA_036396875.1 Propylenella sp. | reverse complement strand
TCACTCTGGGAATCCCCTTCTCAAACACGCTCTAAGAAGGCTATAAAGCAGATTGAGTTCAAGAGAAAGGGTGATCTTGTCACATCGTTCATCCGGCTTTTTGCGGGTGGCAAGCATATCCTTCCAGTGATAGAAATAATAGTGGGGCCAGGATCGGAACAGAAGAGGCGAGCTGACGCACTAATGGATTTCGTCCGCCTCAGCGGGTTGCGGGCCAAGGTGAGCCGGTCCGACATCCCATTCGTGTAAATGGGCATAGGGTGCGGTCGGAGGCCTGTCAAAAGAGTGTCAATGCCGGAAGTGGCGGATGCCGGTAAAGACCATCGCGAGGCCGGCGTCGTCGGCGGCGGCGATGACCTCGCCGTCACGCAGCGATCCGCCCGGCTGGATCACCGCCGTGGCGCCCGCTTCCGCCGCGGCCAGAAGCCCGTCGGCGAAGGGGAAGAAGGCGTCGGAAGCGACGACCGAGCCGCGCGTCAGCGGATGGTCGAGGCCGGCGGCGCTCGCCGCTTCCGCCGCCTTGATGGCGGCAATGCGCGCGGAGTCCACGCGGCTCATCTGCCCGGCGCCGATGCCGACCGTGGCGCCGTTCCTCGCATAGACGATGGCGTTCGATTTCACATGCTTGGCCACCCGGAAGGCGAAGAGCAGATCGGCCATCTCCTCCTCCCCCGGCGAGCGCCGCGTCACGACGCGGCAGTCGGCCCGGGTGACGGCGTAGAAGTCGCGTTCCTGCACGAGCAGGCCGCCGGCGACGCTCTTCATCGTCAGCGTGCGAGCCGCGGGATCGGCGAGGCCGCCGGTCAGGAGCAGCCGGAGATTGGGTTTCGCGGCGAACGTCGCGATGGCGTCGGCGTCGGCGTCGGGCGCGACGACGACCTCGGTGAAGATGCCGGTGATCGCCTCGGCCGAGGCCCGGTCGAGCGTACGGTTCACGGCGACGACGCCGCCATAGGCGGAGACGGGATCGCAGGCGAAAGCCTTCTTGTAGGCGTCAACGAGGTCGTCGCCGATCGCCGCGCCGCAGGGATTGGCGTGCTTGATGATGGCGACCGCGGCTTTGCCGAACACAAGATCCGAGACCAGCTCGAAAGCCGCATCGGCGTCGTTGATGTTGTTGAAGGAGAGCGGCTTGCCCTGCAGCTGACGCGCCGTCGCCACCGACGGACCCGGCTCGCCGCTCAGATAGAGCCCGGCGTACTGGTGCGGATTCTCGCCGTAGCGAAGACGCTCGCGCCGCCGACCGCCGGCGAGAATCCGATCCGGCAGGGGCTCGTCGAGCCGGCCGGCGCACCAGCGTGCAATCGCCGCATCGTAGGCGGCGGTGCGGGCAAAGGCCTTTGCCGCGAGTCGCGCGCGGAAGGCGCGCGCGACGCCGCCGCTGTCGAGCGCGGCGAGCAGCTCGGCATAATCCTCCGGGTCCGTCAGCACGGCCACCCAGGCGGCGTTCTTGGCGGCGGCGCGGATCATTGCCGGTCCGCCGATGTCGATGCTGTCGACCGCCTCGGCCCGACCGGCGCCCCGCGCGATCGCTTCCTCGAACGGGTAGAGGTTCACAATCAGGCAGTCGATGGTCTCGATGCCATGCGCATCCATCGCGGTGCGGTGGCCGGGATCGTCGCGGAGCGCCAGCAGGCCGCCATGGATCGCGGGGTGCAGCGTCTTCAGCCGCCCATCCATCATTTCCGGCAGCCCGGTGACGCTCGCCACGTCGGTGACCGGCACGCCCGCCGCCTCGAGCGCCTTCGCCGTCCCGCCGGTCGACAGGATTTCCGCGCCATGCGCCGCAAGGGCCCGCGCAAGCTCGGCGATACCGCTCTTGTCGGAGACCGATATGAGCGCGCGCCTGATCTCCAGCGTCTCCGGGCCGGCGATATCGGCAGCGGGCATCCTGGGAGCCTTCAGAAGCGGCGGGCCGGCCCGGCGACTAGCACGGCGTGCGGCGGGGGCAAACCGTCATGACGACCGCGAGAGACGCCATTTCACCGGCGCATTGGACCCGGTGTGGCTCATGATGACGAGTTGGTGCGTGCCTCGGCTCCCGAAGACGTCGGACAGGTGCACGCTGTCCTCAAGCTCCACGGCACTGTTTGCTTCAAAGCGCCAAATGCTTCCGTCCGGCAGGCGGAGGTCGAAGCCGGTGCGTCGCTCGATCGGGCGGACGGCGACCGAATAGTGCAGGTGGAAGCGGACGGCAAAGGCGAGATCGGACTGATCCGCCGGTTCGGCGAACCGGTCGATGCCCTCCAACGTCTGCCCGTCGGCCGTCATCCTCAAACTGCGTTCGTGGACGAGACCATGTCGGCGAACATAGCCGTCATGGCTCATCTGGAGCACGGTCGAGCCGTCGGCGGCGCCCTGCCGCCTGACGGTCACGTCGCGCGGCCCCGACATGATCTGGGCGTTGGCGGCGGCGCTGGAAAAGCGGCTCGACGATTCCTCATTGAGCGTCGCGGTGGAATGCGCCGCCGTGCGGCGGGCGGCGCGCCGCAGGTGGTGGTGACGGGAAGCGGGGGCGCCGCAATTGATGACAATGCGGTGCGGGCCGTGCGAGAACTCGAAGGACAGCGTCCCGGCATGCGCCTCGCTGCTATGGGCAATAGGCGGCGGTCCGCCGGTATCCACAAGCAGCAGGCCGGATTCCGCTTCGACGCGCTCGTAGCCGGAATAGGTGGCGCTCGGCGCCGGTGTCCCGAGCGTCTCGTCATACGAGATGAGCGTCGCCACCAGCCCGCCCGCCGAGGAGGCAACGCCGTTGAAGTGGGCGAAAGCGCCGTCGCCATGCCGGAAGAAGCGCAGCATCGGCATCATCCGGTCGATCGAATGCAGCAGGCTCTCGGACGGGCTCAGCCCGCGCGAGATCAGGGCTTGTCTCAGCGGCAGAAGGTCGACCAGGATTTCCACCAGCGCCGCCGGGTTGCGCGACACGTGGCCGCCGTCCGGGAGGATCTGGGCCTGCAGTTCGGCATCGACGCGGTCGAGGCCGGCGCGGGCGAGGCGCTCCTGGTCGGAGAGCGAGAGGCCGATCAGCGCGACGGCGGCGGCGCCGCGGATGCGCGCCACGCCCGACTCGGTGGTGCCGATGGCGGCGCGGAGCATGTTCGCGTGGCGCAGGAGCGAGCGCACGAAATCGCGGTAAAGCTCGTGATCCGCGTCGTGCAGGATCAAAGGCGACTGGGCGAGGAAGGAGAGGGCGCGCCGGGCCGCCACGTCGGTGTCCCAGACGAACTCCCCGCCGGGGCGGGCGTGGAGCGAGAGCCAGTCCTCGACGAGCGCGCGGGCATTGGAGCGCGCGAGCGGCGTGTCGGCGGCACGCAGATGGCGAAGCCAGCCGAAGGAATGCAGCTCCTGCAGCCAGTCTTCCGACGGCGGGCCGGCCTCGAAGGGCGAGTCCCCGCCGCTCTCCACCACGTGCCCCGCAAAGGAGAAGCGGCCGGCGTAGATCTCGACCGCGATGGTCGGATCGGCGGTGCGAAGGTCGGGCGGGGCGATGAGAAGCTGCGAGCGGGCGCCGCGGGCGGCGCGGAAGCGGCCGATCGGTCCGGCGACCGCGCCGAGCCTCAACCGCCGGCCCAGCCGGCCGGCGCGATGGAGCGCCAGCCGCAGCTGATCGACCGGGGCGATCGCTAACATGATGGCGCGGGTAACGCTGTTCGGCGGTCTTGGCAAGCGCGGCACCCTTCGCACCTATCGCCGGCGGAACCGGGCCGCGAAGAACCCGTCCATGCCCCGCATCAGCGGGGCTTCCCCGAAGGCGTGATAGGGGAGCGTGCGGAGCGTCCCGGCGGGTGTAAGAAGGTGCGCCAGACCCGAAACCTCCGGCGGGGCGACCGGCGCGAGGAGGAAATCGGGATGACGGTCGAGGAAGGGCGCGATCTGCGCCTCGCCCTCCTCCGGCTCCAGCGAGCAGGAGCAATAGACGAGGACGCCCCCCGGCATGACAAGCGCGGCCGCACGGTCCAGCATCTCGCGCTGCAACGCGGCGAGCGCGACGACATCCTCAGGCCGCTTCAGCCAGGCGACGTCCGGGTGGCGGCGGATCGTTCCGGTCGCGGTGCAGGGAGCGTCGAGCAGCACGGCGTCGAACCGATGCGGCGGCTCCCATTCGCGGATGTCGGCGGCGACGAGGTCGGCGGACAGGTCGAGGCGCCGGAGATTGGCGGCGAGCCGCCGCAGGCGGTTCGCGGACATGTCGACCGCGTGGACAAGGGCCCCCGCTGCGGCGAGCTGGGCCGTCTTGCCGCCCGGCGCCGCGCAGAGATCGGCGACCCGCTTCCCGGCCACGTCACCAAGGAGGCGCGCCGGAAGAGCGGCGGCGCCATCCTGCACCCACCAGGCGCCTTCGCCATAGCCTGGGAGTTCGGCGACACGATGCGATCCGGCGAGACGCACCGAGCCGGTCGGCAGCGGAATGCCGCCCAACCTCTCCGCCCACGCTTCGGGGTCGGTCTTAACCGAAAGATCGAGGGGCGGCGGCGCAAGATGCGCGCTCGCGATTCTCTCGGCCGTCGCGTCGCCGTAAGCGCCGCGCCAGCGGTCGAACAGCCAGTCGGGTGTGTTTCTCCGCGCGGCGTCGGGCTGCGCAAGGATCTCCCGGCGCTCGCGGACGAGACGGCGGAGCACGCCGTTGACCAGGCCGCGCGCCCGCCCGGTGCGCTTGTCGCTCGCCGCAAGCCGCACGGCTGTGTCGACGGCGGCGTGATGCGGCGTGTCGAGGAACAGGATCTGGGCGGCAGCAACATGCAAAATCGCCGAAAGCGCTCCCGCGCCCTCCGGCAGCGGCCGGTCGAGCATCCGCGCCAGCGCCGCCTCGATCTCGCCGCGCCGGCGGAGCGCGACGCCGAGGATCGCCCGCACAAGACCGCGGTCGCGCGCATCAAGCGCCGAGAAATGCGGGTTGCCATGCGCCTCGTCCAGGAGCGCATCAAGCGGCGTCTTTCGCTCGATCATCTGGCGAAGCATCGCCGCCGCGGTCCGCCGGACCGCCAGGCCCGGCGTTTCTCCGTCAGCGCCGCTTCGCGGCCCGGCGGAAGGACCGCCCGGCCGGCCGGATTGCGGTGCGGTTGCTTTTGGTCTCAGCCCCAAGGGCCGCGCCTGCCGGCGACGCGCGACCATGGGCCCGGTCCCGCCAAGGCCCCTGCCGCGGAGTTTAAGCGCCGCTCTCCCTGCCAGTCGACGCCGCCTTGGCGCGCCATTTCTTCAAGCGCGCGGATGCGGTTCTCGGTCGCCGGATGGGTGGAGAAGAGATTGTCCATGCGCTCGCCGCTCAGCGGGTTGACGATGAACAGCGGCGCGGTGGCGGGGCTGCGCTCCGCCGTCGGCATCGGCACGCGCCGCGCTGCCGATGCGATCTTGGCGAGAGCGGACGCGAGCCAGAGCGGATTGCCGGCGATCGCCGCGCCGGCGCGGTCGGCGGAATATTCGCGCGTGCGGCTGATCGCCATCTGGATCAGCGCGGCAGCGAGCGGCGCGGTGATGACGGCCACGATCACGCCGATGAAGCCGAGCGGATTGTTGCGGTTGCCGCCGAAGAAGAAGGCGAAATTCCCCAGCATGGCGATGGCGCCGGCGATCGTGGCGGCGACGGTCATGGTGAGCGTGTCGCGGTTCTTCACATGCGCCAGTTCGTGCGCCATGACGCTGGCCACCTCCTCGCGCGAAAGCTGGTCGAGCAGGCCGGTGGTCGCGGCGACCGCCGCGTTTTCCGGATTGCGGCCGGTGGCGAAGGCGTTGGGCTGCGGGCTGTCGATCAGATAGACCTTCGGCATCGGCAGCCCGGCGCGGCCGGCAAGCTCGGCGACGAGGGCGTGCAGCTCCGGCGCCGTGCGCGCGTCCACTTCACGCGCCCTGTGCATTCGCAGCACCAGCCTGTCGGCGTTCCAATAGCTGAAGAGGTTCATGCCGGCGGCGAGCAGGAAGGCGACAAGCGCGCCGCCGGAGCCGCCGATCAGATAGCCGACCCCGATGAAGAGCGCCGTCAGCGCCAGGAGCATTCCGGTCTTGATGACGTTCATGCGACCACCTCGCGACGGACCGGCGGCGCCGGCCCGGAATCCGCCTATATGATGGGAAGCGGGTGGGGCAGGTTCAATCGCGACCGGCAGGGCGATCGGCATGGACGACACGGAGAGGGCGAAAGAGGGGCGCATCCGCGCTGCCGCGGCGCGGGCGCTGAAGGAGGCGGAAGCGCGCCGCAGGGCAGCCTCCGACGCCGCCGAGCGGCCGAAAGAGATCGGCGGGCGCGCCGGCCCCGATCCGGTCCGCTACGGCGACTGGGAGGTGAAGGGCGGCGCGAGCGATTTTTGAATGCAGGTCGCCCTGCCGATCGTAGGAAATCCCTTCTACATGTTCCCTGAGGTTTCCGCGTTGAATCGCTCGATCAGCCGATCCCAGGCCGGGACCATCCGCATCAGATCGTCCCAGAACGCCTGATCCCGCCTTCGGTCAAAGTCGGCGAGACTGACGTTCTGCTGCTCGACCCAGGTGTAGTAGCCGAGATTGAACATGCGCTCGCGGTCGCGCCGCGTCGTCTCGATGAGATTGTCGGTCGTGATCGCCGCAAGGTGCCGGCCGAATATTTCCGCCGCGTCCACTTCGTCGATCGGGCCGCCGGCCAGTTCGGCCTCGCTTTTTTCCAGCTCGGTCCGATAGAGCGTCGCGTCATCCGTCGCCACTGTGATCACCGCCTCCTCCGCGCCGAGCTGCATGTATCTTGCAAGCTTTATCGCAGCGATGACGTTGGCGATTCCGGAAAGTCCGAGGCACGAGAGCTTGTCGATCTCGGGCGCCGGCAGTCCCTTACGCCGGGCGAGAAATGCCCGCCCGGCGGCCGTGTTGAACAGCACGTTCAGCGCGTCGGTCGAGCGATCCGAGACGCCGATCACGTAATCGGTGTTGAGGACGTTGTGGATGAGCGGCACATGCTTGTCGCCGATGCCCTGGATGTTGTGCTCGCCATAGCCGTTCAGAAGAAGAGTCGGACATTCGGCCGCTTCGACCACCGCGATCGCGGTCCCGTGCCTCTCCTTCAGATAGTCGCCGGCCGCCAAGGTGCCGGCCGATCCGGAGGCTGCGACGAAGGCGCGTGCGTTCCAAGCCGTGTCGCCCCTTACCGCATCGATGATCTTTTCGAGCGCCGGTCCGGTCACGGCGCGGTGGACGATGTAGTTCCCGAACTCGGCGAACTGGTTCAGGATCACGTTATCCGGATCCTTGGCGAGCGCGTTGCACGCGTCGTAGATCTCCTTGACGTTGCTTTCGCTGCCCGGCGTGCGATGGATATCGCTCTTGTCGGCGACCCATGCTTCCAGCCAATCAAAGCGCTCGCGGCTCATCCCCTCCGGCAGGATCGCCAGTCCCCGGCAGCCGAGAATGCGCGAGATGGCGACGCCGCCCCGACAATAATTGCCGGTCGAAGGCCACACGGCGCGCTGGCTGGTCGGGTCGAACCGGCCGGTGACGATGCGGGGCGCAAGACACGCATAGGCGGCAAGCACTTTGTGGGCATGGATCATCGGGAACCGGCTGCCGATCGCCACGATGATCCTGGCGGCGACGCCAGTGAGCGCCGAAGGGAGGACGACGTGGCCGGGCACCGCTGCGATCGACTTGCGCTCCGCGTCGTTGAACCAGTGCACCCGAAACAGGTTCAGCGGCGCCGGCTCGTCCGCATCGACGGCCTCGACGGCAGTGCGAAGGTCCTTGTCCAAGCGCGTCGGATCGATGAGCTGGCCGAAGGTCGGAAGCGTGATGCCGGACTTGCGAAAATGCCCGACCGCGCGCCGATAGACTTCCGTGTCTGCAATCCTGTCCGTGAGTTCGTCCCGCATTCGGTGCTCGCTCCAGAAAATTTGCGCGGATCCTCCCCGCGGCATGGGTTTGGCGCGCCGCCGCCGGCGGCCGGCGGAATGGTCAGGAGGCGGTCCGCAGATTGAGCGCGGTGATGACGTCCGCCGCCGAACCGGCGAGCAGGTCCACGTGCTCGCGCATCAGGCGGTGCGCCATCTCGTCGTCGCCCGACTCGATCGCTTCGACGATCCGCAAATGCTCGGCAATCGAGCGCGTCATTCGCCGCGGCTGAAAGGTGATGTGCCAGCGATAGACATTGATCCGGTTGCGGAGCTTGCGGGTTTCTTCCTGCAAAAAGCTGTTCCTCGAGCCGTCGGAAATCGCCTCATGGAATGCATTGTTCGCCTCGAAGAAGGCTTCGTGCTTCCCCTCCGACGCGCGCGCTGCGCAGACGTCGTGCAATTCACGCATCCGCGCCAGTTCCGTTTCGTTCATTCGACGCGCGGAGAGGCGGGCGCAAAGCCCCTCCAGCTCCGCCATCACCTGGAACATCTCGATCAACTCGCCGGTGTTGAGGCGTCTCACGGTGGCGCCCTGGTTGCGGCGGATTTCGACAAGCCCGCTCGAGCACAGATGGCGAAGCGCCTCGCGTACCGGCGTCCGCGACACGCGGAAGCGATTGGCGAGGGACTGTTCGTCGAGGCGCGTTCCCGGTTGCAGGGTGTTGGAGAGGATCTCGTCCTCCAGCAAACGGATGAGCGTGGAAGATGACGGAAGGAGTCTTTCCTTGGCGTCCGCCGTCTGGCCCATGATCATCTCCTTAACTTCAGCCCTGCGGCACCGTGATGACGAGACAAAGGCTGTCCCTCCCCGATTCGTTCAGCGTGTGATGAGGGTCCTTCGGATCGAACAGGACGGCCTCGCCGGCCCGAAGCGTGAAGCGCTCCTCGCCGGTGTCGAAGGTCATCTCGCCGTCCACGACGTAAAAGACCTGTGACCAGGTGTCATGGTGATGCATTTCGCCGCCGCCGCCCGGCGGGGCCTTGGAAACCTGCACACTGAAGTTGTGGCCTGCGAAAGGCACCACATCGAGCACCTCCAGCCCGCCAAAGTGGTTTGGCGGCGTGACCCCCCTTGCGCTTCCATCCTTCCAGATTCTCATGGCGGATTTCCTCTTTTCAGCGTGCCAATCGATTGGCGGCTATCCGGAAATGTATTGCATGTATGGACTGATGACGCTCCGCACCGGGACCTGGATGAGGGCCGGCTTTCCGCCTGCGACAGCGTCGGCCACGGCTGCCCCGACCGCCTTCAGGTCGGTGCAGAGACAGCCCCGGCACCCGAGCCCCTCCGCCACCTTCGCCCAATCCCGGCGGGGCAGTTCCATCTCGTAGGATTCCCCGTATCTGGCGACCTGGGGAAGGGCGATCGCGCCCCACATCTCGTCGTCGAGGACAACGACGATGAGGGCTTTCCCGTAGCGCTCGGCGGTGTCGAGCTCGGTGACGTGATAGCCGACGCCGCCGTCGCCGACGAAGACGATGACCGCAGCGCCGGGGTCGGAAAAACTCGCGCCGAGCCCGTAGGGCACTTCGGCGCCGAGCGCGCCCGACTGTCCGGCCCGGAGGTAGCGCCCGGGCTTCGTCATCTGCAGCCGCGCATCGGCCCAGAAATCGACGTTGCCGTGCGACGTGACATAGATGGCGTCCTCCGGCGCGGCGGCGGTCACCGCGTCGACGACCGCCACCGGGTGCAGGCCGGATTCCGAACCGTTCTCGCCCTGCGCGTCGCGTTCCGCCTGCCATTCCTGCGCGAGCGCTTCAGACCAGCGTTTCTCGACCTTCATGGCCGGCGCTTGCGCGAGCATCGAGAAGAAGCTCGAAGGCGACGCGGCCACGGCGATGTCGGCGCGCCGGTTGCGGTGCAGGAGTTCCGGATCGGACGCCACCTGGACGATTGTCGCACCCTTCCCCACGCCCGCCCCGAATTCGAGGTCGAACTCGAAGTGGTGCCCGACAAGCACGATGCAATCCGCCTCGCGCATCGCCCTGCGGAGCGTCGCATTGCAGGGCGAATATCCCGGGCCGATGCAAAGCGGATGCGTCTCGCGAAGGATGCCGCGTGCAAGCCTCATGGTTGCGAAGGGCAGCCGGTGGCGTTCCACCGCCTCCACAAGATCGCTCGGTCGGTCAAAGAACAGTTCGTCGCCGAGGAGCAGGACCGGGCGAGCCGCGCTTGCGAGCGCATCCCGGATGCGCTTTCCGTCAGTCGCCGCAAGCCCTGATTTCGGCGGCGGCGGGGGGGCTGCGAAGGAGGGGTCGCGGGCGAGCGGCGCCGACAGGATGTTCGCCGGAATCTCCAGGAAGACCGGGCCGGGGCGGCCTGCCCACATCTTCCGCCAGGCAATGTCGAGATATTCCGGGATGCGCTCGACATCGAGGATGCGCGCCGACCACTTCGTTACGCTGTTCAGGATGGGGAGCGTGTCCCAGGACATGCCGGCGCCGCGCTCAAACGTGTCGGTGGGGGCCTGGGCGCCGATGATGATGAGCGGCGTGCCGGCCATGATCGCCACGAGCGCAGGGGTCACCGTGTTGGTGACACCCGGGCCGAGCGTGACGACGACGGCGCCCGCCTTGCCGGTCACGCGCGACGCCGCCTCCGCCATGAAGCAGGCCGCCGCCTCGTGCCGGGTGTGGACCAGCGGCAGGCCGTATTTCGAGCAGGCATGGTAGATCGGGTTGATCGGTCCGCCGGAGACCGAGAACACGTTCGCCACGCCGGCGGCCTTCAGCCACCGGACGACGGCGGCTCCTCCATCGGTGCGTCGGTTAGTAGGCACGGGACTTCCCACCGTCCACGGTGACGGCGGAGCCGGTGATGAACGACGCCTGCCGCGAGGCGAGCATCGCCACCACGGCGCCGAAATCCTCCGGGCGGCCGAATCTGCGGAGCGGCACCTCATCCAGCCAGATCGCCTCCGCCGCGGCGCGATCGATGCCATGCCGATCCATGCTGGCGACGATCAGATCCTCCATCCGGTCCGTCGCGATCGGCCCGGGGCAGAGGCAATTGACGAGGATGTCGTCCTCCGCGAATTCGAGCGAGAGGGATTTGGCCAGCCCGACCATGGCGAGGCGGATCGAATCCGACAGGACCATGTTCGGCTGAACGACCTTCACGCCCACCGTCGTGATGAAGATGATGCGGCCGCCGCCGGCCGCCTGCATGAGCGGGATCGCCGCCCGCGACACATCCACCGCCGCAAGCAGCATCTCATTCAGCGATCTTTCCCATGTTTCCCGCGAAATGCTGAGGAAGGGGCCGGACTGCGGCCCGCCCGTATTGACGACAAGGATGTCGAGGCCGCCGAAGGCTTCCGCGGCCGCAGCCGCGGCGGACGCGCCGGCACTGGCCGACGACAGATCCATCTGAACCGCGACCGCGTCGGCCGCTCCGCCGTCGCGCAATTCCTTGGCAAGCGCCCGCATGACTTTCAGATCGCGCCCCGCCACCGCCACACGAGCGCCTTCGGCGGCGAGCGCGCGCGCCGATGCGCGGCCGAGGCCGCGAGACGCCGCCGTCACCAACGCCCGTTTTCCGGACAATCCCAGATCCATGCGCCTTCGTCCCCTGTGCCGCCGCGTTCTCGGGTCGCGGCGGGAAACATATCTGGTCATTTTGTAGACATGGAAATCCAATTTGGATACAGTTGTGGTGCTCGTTTTTCTTGAAGAGAGGGGCAAGCCTCCGTCCGCGCTGAATCCGCGATATATTGCTGATCAGCAGCGCAGACCGGAAGGACGCTGAAGCCGGCTACGATCTTGCCGGCAAGGAGGGCGAGCTCCTACTTGGCGCCGGCGGCGCCGCCGTCAGTACCCCTGGTGGGGATCCACCTGATGAAGAGGCGGCCTTCCCTGGCTGACGCGTCGGATGCTCTCGGCGACGTCGCAGGCGGCCTTCTCAGGCACGGTGATGCTCGCCAGATGCGGCGTGATGAGCACGTTGTCCATGGCCCAGAAGGGATGATCGCCCGGCAGCGGCTCGACCGCGA
>DASWJZ010000298.1:0-1750 GCA_036396875.1 Propylenella sp. | reverse complement strand
GCGGGATCGAAAACCTCCAGGAACGGGAACCTGTTGAAGTCGGCGTCCCGCGTGCATATCCGGGCAACCCCGTGCTCGCGGAGCAGGATGGCCGTGTGGGCATCGTGGAGCAGGTTTCCGGAAAGAAATGGAAGCTCCCCGATGACTTCCGCGGCCACCGCCGCGTGGCGCTCCGTCTCCACGAGCACTTCCAGTCCGGGCGAAGCGAGCAGACCGGCAACGAATGTCCAGGCGTCCCCTCCGGTCCACGGCCGGCGCATGACGCGGGGGTGGGTCGTCACCCGCAGGAACTCGTAGATGATGGACCAGGTGGTGTACCACGCGCCGGCAGCCGCGCGCTGGTTTTCCAGCCACTCGCGGCAGGCACTGTGAAATGGCGAGTCCCGGTCGGCGGCGTACACCAGAACGTTGGTGTCGACCGCGATCACTATCGCCCTTCCATTGCCTGGTAGAGCGCGTCGCGGTCGGAAATATCGACGAGGGCGCCGCCGCTGCTGAATGTCGGCAGCGGCTCGATTTCGGCGCGCGGTCGCTGCTCGCTCGTCAGGCGGCGCACCGCGGTTTCGATCATTTCGGACATCGTGCGGCCCTGGCGCGCGGCCTCGCGCTTCAGACGCCGCATGACGTTGTCGTCGATATTGACCGTGGTCCTGACCTTCATATGCTTATGCATATGCATTGTATGCTTGTATGTCAATACGCTGGCGGCTGCGGGAACGGAACGTCCCTGACTGGCGCCTCGTTCGTCCTCAAACGAAGCGGGCGCCCCGGAAGGGGTGCCCCTCCCGAATGTTGAGCCAGTCTGAGAACGGAAGCAGGGCGGCGGATTGCCGGGCGGCCGGCGGTTACTTGCCGATGACGATCTCGACGCGGCGGTTCTTCTGGCGGCCTTCGGGATCGTCCGAACCGTCGGGCTGCTCGTTCGTTGCGACCGGATTCGCCTCGCCGAAGCCGACGACCTCGAAGGTGCCGTCGTCGAGACCCTCGACTTCGGCGAGCCAGTCGGCCACAGACTGGGCGCGGTCTTCGGAAAGGCCCAGGTTGTAGGCCTCGGAGCCCTTCGAGTCGGTGTGCCCCTCAATCCTCACCGGGCGATTGGGATGGGCGCGGATCAGTTCGGCAACCTGTTTCAGGCTCGCCGCCGCTTCGTCCTTGATGTCGGAGCGGTCGAAATCGAACAGCACGTCGGCCGAAAGCTCGATGCGGATTTCGGTCTCGGTTTCCTCGACCGCGAGCGAGACGACCGCGCCACCGACCTCGGCGTCCTCGAGTACGAGGTCGATCGTCCGCAGATCGAAATCGACGACCCTGAACGCAACGTCCAGCACCCTGCCGGCCACATCCTGGCCAACGGCGGCGACGGGCACCGCGACGATGGCGAGAGCCGCGGCGAGGAGGCATCGCATGGGCTGCTCCCTCATGGACCGGAGATCGGCACTCCTTCGATCGGCTCGAAGAGCGGTACGATGACCGTGACTTTCTGCACGTCGGGCGGCGGCGCCGGATAGGTCGCCCAGATGTTCATCTTCTTGCCGTCGTCGAGATTGTCGACGCCGCTGCAGACGCATTGGCCGTCGGCATCGCGGACGACCAGGTATTTCTTCTTGTTGGTGGCGTCGAGGATATAGGCGCCGCTGAAGGTGCCGCAGTTGTCATTCTGGCCGGGCTCGCGCATCAGGCACGACCCCTCGAACGCTTCACCGGATTCGTTGACCAGACGGAGCCGCAAGGTCATCGTACCGCCGTCGCC
>DASWJZ010000297.1:0-6346 GCA_036396875.1 Propylenella sp. | reverse complement strand
CATGATCGCGAAGATGCCGGCGAGTTGCCCCGGCCCGATGATGGCGACCAGAAGGAGGCCCCAGATGATGGAGTTGATTGAGCGCGACGACACGATCACCAGGAGAGCCAGCGGGCGGACGAAAGTCGTGCTCGGGGTCGTATTCCGCGCCGCCAAGAAGGCGAGCGGCACCGAAAACACGATGGCGATGAGCGTGCCCAGCGTGGCGATGTTGATCGTTTCCCACAGCGCCCACCACAGAGCGTTGACGTAGCCCCATTTCGGGTTGGCCATGCGCGAGAAGAGGTCGGCCGCCTGGCGCGGCGCGTCATAGACGAAGACCCAGATCGTGTTCTTCGTCATCACCTGCCAGGAGAAGACGAAAAGCGCGACCAGCAGGAGCCAGCCGAACCACAGCGCCAACTGCTGGCGGCTGGTGCGTTGCCGCCAGGATGCGCCGTCAGGTGTCGCGAGGACCGGCATCAGCGCACCCACTTGCGGACGTAGCTTGAGGAGTATTCGCAGAACATCACGACGAGGATGATGAGCATCATGATCGCCGCGGCCGTGTCATAGGCGTAGCGCTCCATCGAGGTGTTGAGGGTAGCGCCGATCCCGCCGGCTCCGACGATTCCGATCACCGCCGATTCGCGGAAGTTGATGTCGAGCCGGTAGAGCGACAGGCCGATCAGCCGCGGCATGACCTGCGGCTGGATGGCGTAGTTGATCAGCTGCGTCCAGCTTGCGCCGGTGGCGCGCACCGCCTCCGCCTGGCTCTCGTCGATGTCCTCGATGTCCTCCGCGAGCAGCTTCGACAGGAAGCCAATCGTGGCGAAGCTGAGCGTCAGGAATCCCGCGAAGGGGCCGAAGCCGAACATGACCACGAACAGGATGGCGACGATGATCTCCTGGAAGGCCCGCGAGAGGGCGATGATCGCCCGGCAGGCGTAATAGATCGGCCGCGGCGCGAGGTTGCGCGCGGCGCCGATGCCGATCGGAACGGAGATCAGCACGCCGACGACGGTCGAGGTGACCGTCATCGTCAGGCTTTCCTCAAAGCCCTGGATGATGTCGCCGCCGCGGCGGGTGAAATCCGGCGCGAGAAAGCCCTGAATGAAGCGCCAGCCCCGCTCCATACCCTCGTAGATGCGGTTCCAGTTCACGTCGAGCGAGCCGAGGGCAAGCACCATGTAGAGCAGAAATCCGCCATAGATGGCGAGCCGCCAGGTTCGGCTTTGGATGAGAACGGGCGGGCGCCGCCACCGGCGTCCGGCGACGGCGCTCATACGAGCCCCTCCATTCGCTCCTGCTCGGGCTCGTCGGGGCCGCCCTCGCGCGCATCCTCCTGCGCCTGGCGGCGCATCGCCGTCCAGTCTTCCTCGCCGTAGATGCGGGTGAGGACCGCCTCGTCGAGCGCATCGGGCGCTCCGTCGAAGACGATTTCGCCGGCATTGAGGCCGACGATGCGCTCCACGAACTGCCGGGCGAGCATGACGTCGTGGATGTTGATGATGGCGGGCAAACTGCGTTCGCCGCAGATCTCGCAGATCAGGCGCATGATCTGGCGGGAGGTCTTCGGGTCGAGGCTCGCCGTCGGCTCGTCGACGAGCAAGATCTCTGGATCCTGGGCCAGCGCACGGGCGATGCCGACGCGTTGCCTTTGCCCGCCGGAAAGAGCGTCGGCGCGCTTGTCGGCATGCTCGCTGAGGCTCACCCGCTCCAGAAGCAGGAACGCCTTGTCGATATCCGACTGCGGAAAGCGGCGCGAGAAGCTGCGCCAGAACGGCACGTAGCCGAGGCGGCCTGAAAGCACATTCTCCATTACCGTCAGCCGCTCGACGAGCGCGAATTCCTGGAAGATCATGCCGATGCGGCGCCGGGCGCGCCGCAGCGCCCCGCGGGTCAGCGACCTGATCTCCAGATCGTTCAGGAAGACGCGGCCGCCAGTCGGCTCGACCAGGCGGTTGATGCACCGGATGAGCGTCGACTTTCCGGCGCCGGATGGACCGATCAGGCCCACGACCTGCCCCGCCGTCACCTCGAAGGAGACGCCTCGTAGCGCGTGATCGCCGGTCTTGTACCGTTTATGAAGCCGATCTATGCGCAGCATCCTGGTCGGCGATCTCCGTCCGGCCGATCGGTGTCGCGCCTCCCGTCCTGCCGGATGGGGCGCGGTGCGACTGGCGAAGGAGCCGGGCGGCTCCTCCGCTTGGCGCTAGGCCGTCATTGACACTCGTAGGAGACGTCGTTGGCTTCGTCGATCTGACGGATCACCGCCCAGTCGTCCTTGAACGTGATCTCGATGAACTGCGCCTCGCCGGATTTCGAGAACTCGGCCTCGAGCGCCGAACCTTCCCAGGGGAACGAGAAGAACGCTTCCTTGATCTTCTCCTGCAGCTCCGGCTTGAGGTTGTAGACCAAGCCGTATCCTGTCGTCGGGAACGTCTGTGACTTGTACACCACTTCCAGCTGGTCTTCGCTCACGACGTCGCGCTCGATCATCCGCGTCTTGACCGAGTTGGCGATCGCCGCCGCGGGGTAGTCCTTATTGGCCACGCCGATGATCGAGGTGTCGTGCGAGCCGGAGAAGACGGGCTCGTAGTCGGTTCCGGCCTCCATGCCGAATTCGCTGCGCAACAGCGCCGACGGCGCCTTGAAGCCGGAATTCGAGGTCTCCTGGGTAAAGGCCATCTGCTTGCCCTTGATGTCCTCGACCTTTTCGATCCCGGAGCCCGGATAGGTGATGATCTCCATCTCGTAGCCGAAGCTGCGGTCCGCCGATGCCATCATGGCGAACGGCCTGAACCCGGCGCAGGCGACGGCGATCGGATTGGAGCCGGTGTTGAACCCGGCGATGTGCAGGCGCCCGGCGCGCATCGCCTCGAGCTGGGCGGCGTTCGACTGGACCGGGAAAAACTGCACGCTTTTGCCCGTCAACTCTTTCATGTGGTCCAGGAACCCCGCCCAGACTCCGGCATAGACCGCCGGATCCTCGACCGGCGTGTAGGCGAAGATGAGCGTGTCCGGATCGACGAGCTGGCTTTCGTCGGTGGGGATGTCGGCGATCAGGTCGCCATCGGCGTCGGTGAACCGGGAATCGAGCATGAATTCCGCCTGCGCGGTGGCTCCGAATGCAAAGAGAGCGCACGTTGCAAGCATCGTGGTCTTTGTCATGGAATGAAATGTCATTGTCGGTTCCTCACCTGTTGCGGCTGACACTAGCAAAGACGCGGGAGCGATTTTTGTCGAGCCTGCGAACAGCCCCCCTCGCCGCGTCCTGGCGGCCGGTAGCATGTGCAGCATAACAGATAGACGATGCCGCAGCCCAGCACGCCCGCGCCCGAAAATCCGGCGGACGTATTTTCCACCGCCAGGCCTGGACCGAGGCCGTCGATCGCGGCTCACCGGTTAATCGAAGGCCGGCCCCCTTGGGCTCGGTCGCTTTTCCTCGCGCCAGCGGCGCATCAGCGCTTCAAGCTCGCCGTCGGCGCGTTCCGGAACCACGATGCGGGGCGTGACGAGCAGGTCGCCGGCCCCCGTCTTCTTCGGCAGCCCCTTCCCCTTGAGGCGGAGCACCCGGCCGCTGCTCGAATGCGGCGGCACCGTCACCTGAACCTTTCCGGAGAGCGTCGGGACTGCAATTTTCGCGCCGAGGACAGCCTCGTCGAGCGTGACCGGCAGGTCGAGGCGGAGATCGGAGCCTTCGACCTTGAAGAGCGGGTGCGGCACGAAGCGGACCGTCACCAGCGCGTCGCCCGGCGCGCCGCCGGAGAGCGACGGCTGGCCCTGGCCCTGCAGCCGGATCACCTGTCCGTCCGTCACGCCCTTCGGCAGGGTGAGTGCGATCGTGCGGCCGGTCGGCAGGCTGACTTGCGGCCGGCGTCCGGCGGCGATGTCCTCCAGCGTGACCGCGATCTCGCCCCGAACGTCGGCGCCGGGCGCGCCCGCCGGCCCGCCGCGCGGCCGCGCCCCGAGTCCGCCGAGGATCGAGCGCAGAAAATCCTCCTCCGACTCCGGCCCGCCCGTTTCGAAGCTGCGGCCGCCGGGGCCGCTGCTGAAGCGGAAGGTACGGGCGCCGCCGGCCCCGCCGCGCTGGCCGAAGGCGGAGAAGATGTCGGCAAAGGAGCGCGGATCGATATTCTCGAAACCGCCGCCGGCGCCGCCGGGCCCGCCGCGGAAGCCTTCAAAGCCCTGGAAGCGGGGCTTTCCCTCCGCGTCGATCTCGCCGCTGTCAAATTTGGCGCGCTTGTCCTTGTCGCCGACGATTTCGTAGGCGGCGTTGATCTCGGCGAACTTCGCCTGCGCCTTCTTGTCCCCGGCGTGCCGGTCGGGATGGTTTTCCTTGGCGAGCTTGCGGTAGGCCCGCTTGATCTCCGCTTCGCTGGCGGAGCGGCTGACGCCAAGCACGGCATAGGGATCGCGCATTGCACCTCACCCGGCGTGGAAGTTCTCACGAGGAAACCCGGCCGAGATATGGTGGAAACCGGCGGCGATTGCCACCCTACGAGCGGCGCGTTTCGCTCTGGTCGGCTATCTGCACGACTGGGCGTCCGTTCGCGCCCTGACAGATCTTTCCCGCATACCGGTGGACGCCGCCGAGGCTCGTTACGATGGTGCTGAACTGGCGGCACTCACCCGGCGCGGCGGCGGCCGTTTGGAAATCCCGTTCGACCGTGCCTGACGATCCCGTCGCGAGGTTCACCCACTCGCCCGAGGCGCTGCCCTCCGCCTGCGCGATCGCTGCCGCCGCCGCCTGGCCGATCTTTGCGGCGTCGGAATAGGCGAGGGTCGACGGAAGCGGCTTCTGGACTTCGACGGGAAGGGCGACCGATCCGGTCGTCGCCGGCTCGTCATCGGACCCGAGCATCGGCATCGAAAGCGAGCAGCCCGAGACCGCAACCGGCAGCGCGAGGGCCAGAAAGCAGCGCCTAGCCTTGCGCGGGAAGCGGCCGGTATAATGGCGACACGACAAGGGACGCAGGACCCTTAATATGAATGACGGCAACGAAGCCGCCGCAGCGGAAGATGACGCTGCAGCGTTAACAAGTGGTGACCTTTCGGAAGGCAGCGATCCGTTTGCGCTTTTCGCAGAGTGGTTTGCCGAAGCCGGCGCGAGCGAGCCGAACGATCCGGACGCGATGGCCCTCGCCACGGTCGACGATGCCGGACTGCCCGATCTGCGCATGGTTCTGCTCAAGGGTTTCGACCGGACCGGCTTCGTGTTTTACACGAACCTGGAGAGCCGAAAGGGCCGCCAGCTGGCCGCGCATCCGAGGGCGGCGCTGCTCTTCCACTGGAAGTCGCTGCGTCGGCAGGTCCGGGTGCGGGGACCCGTCGTGCCCGTTACGCCGGAGGAGGCGGACGCCTACTTCGCCACGCGGCCGCGCATGAGCCGGATCGGCGCTTGGGCGAGCCGGCAATCGGAGCCGCTCGAGAGCCGCTTTGCGCTTGAGAAGGCGGTCGCCCGCTACACCGCGCGCTTCGCCGCCGGCGCCATTCCGCGCCCGCCGCATTGGTCGGGGTTTCGTGTAATTCCGGCGGAGATCGAGTTCTGGCGGGACGGCGCGTTCCGGCTGCACGACCGCGTGCGCTTCAGCCGTGAGGAGGGGGGCGGCTGGTCGAAGGCCAGGCTGTTTCCGTGATGGTGTTTGCGACATCGGTCGGCTCCCGCCGTATCGCGCCGGAAACGGGATGACGGATCGGCTCGTGCATGGCCGGCGGGCCATGGTTGAGCGCCAGCTCGCCGCCCGCGGCATCACCGATAGCCGTGTGCTTGCGGCGATGGAACGTGTGCCGCGCGAAGCGTTTGTGCCTGCCGAGCTTGCCGAATACGCCTACGACGACAGCCCGCTGCCGATCGGCGAGGGGCAGACGATCTCCCAGCCCTACATCGTCGCGCTCATGGCGGAAGCCGCCCACATCGGGCCGGGCGCACGCGTGCTCGAGGTCGGGACCGGATCGGGTTACGCCGCGGCCGTTCTCGCCGAGCTGGCCGCGAGCGTGGTCAGCATCGAGCGCCATGCCGCTTTGGCCGAGAAGGCGCGCGCTGCGCTCATGGAGCTCGGCTACGGGAACGTCGAGGTGATTGAAGGCGACGGCTCACGCGGCGTGCCGGAGCGGGCGCCCTACGATGCCATCCTTGTCGCGGCGGGAGCCCCGGCGCCGCCCGATTCTCTGAAGCGGCAACTCGCCGAAGGCGGCCGGCTCGTCATTCCGATCAACGTCGATTCGCATCAGGAGCTGCGCGTCATCACGCGGCGCGGGGATTCTTACGAGGAGGAGGATCTGGGCGCCGTCCGCTTCGTGCCGCTGCTCGGTGAGGAGGGCTGGGACCGGGAATAGGACGGCGATGGATCGCGCGCCGGGG
>DASWJZ010000296.1:0-1648 GCA_036396875.1 Propylenella sp. | reverse complement strand
GTCGGCGCGCGGCTCGGGGTGGTGGGGAAGGGCATCCCGGTGCAGGCGACGCCCGAATTCGCCGCGGCGCTCGCCGCGATGCGCGTCGTCGTGACCGATCGCGGCGGCAAGGAGCTCGCGAGCGGCAAGGGCGCGGCGATCCTCGACAATCCGCTCAACGCGGTGCTGTGGCTTGTACAGGACCTGGAGAAATCCCGCGTGAAGCTCAAGGCGGGCGACATGCTGAGTCTGGGCTCGTTTACGCCGCCGATGCCGCCCCGGCCGGGGCTGGCGGTCACCGTGCGCTACGAAGGGCTGCCGGGCAATCCGGCGGTATCGGTCCGCTTCAAGTAGTGACGTGCTGACGCGTTGATTTGCCCTTCGGCAGTCGTCCGCGGTCAGTCGTCACTTCGCTAGCGGTAGACCAGCACCGGTATCTTGCAGCCGGTGATGACGCGCGCGGTCACGGAGCCGACCAGCTCGCCGGTGACGCCCTTCATGCCGTGCGAGGCCATGACGATCAAGTCGCAATCGGTCTGCGTGGCGAAAGTGATGATCGCCTGGTGGGGCGAGGCGTGCCGCATCGAGTAGGTTTCGCAGGGCACGCCGATCATGCGCGCCCGGTCGGTGATCGCCTTCAGGTACTTGTCGGCTTCCTGCTTCGCCACGTCGCCGAGCTCGGGGGCCTTCACCTGGACCGGCGCATATTCCTCGAATGAGTCCGGTTGGCGCTCGACGATCACGTAGAAGCCGGTTGTCTTCGCGCCGATGGCTTTCGCGAACTTGAGCCCGCCGTCCACCGCGACCTGCGAAAGCGCCGAGCCATCGGTCGGCAGGAGAATATGGGTGTACATTGGCCCTCCCTTCTCAAGGGTCGGCCTGGCTATTTTATCCTGCGGGTCTGCGGCATGCCCGCGCCGATGTAGACGTCCTGGGGGCCGGGGCCGCCGGCGACCGCGATGTAGATCTCCTCGGGACTGCGGGCGCGCCACACGGTTTCGGAGTCGCCCCGCCCCGCCGCGCGCTCCGTCGCGGCGAAGCCTTCGGCAAAGTAGCTGATAGGCAGCCGCGCCATCTCCCAAAGGCGCTCCTGGATGTCGCGCTTGGTGAGGCCCGCCTCGTGGAGCGAGCGTGCGTGGTTCACCCCGAGCAGCAGCAGGACGCCGTCCCCGCCGCCGTACATGGGCGGCATGTTGGTCGCGATCTGGCGCAGGATTTCCGCCGGCCCGACGCCTTCGCCGCCCGAGATGTTGCAGAAGTTGGAAGCCTTGAACACGGTGACGGTGCTTTCTCCGCGCGGGAAGCCGCGGTCTACGTGGAACGGCGTCCAGGGGTTCTCTTCCTCGTTCTCGCCGCAGATGTAGGAATAGCGCAGCGGCGAGCCGAAGCTCACCTTGGAATAGACGCCGGGCAGCGCGCCGCCGATGTTGTTCATGATGAGGCGGATCGCGCGGCCGATGGTCGCGTTGGCGCGCCATCCCGGCCCGAGGCAGCCGGTGCCGCAGTTGATGTCGAGGCGCTTGCGCACGGGGCCGTTCACCAGCAGGAACGGCGTCATCGGATTGGTCGTGACCTGCATGAACTCCAGGGGATAGCTCGGATCGAGCATGCCCTCGACGGCGGCGATGACGACCGGCATGTAATCCGGGCGGCAGCCGGCCATGACGGC
>DASWJZ010000295.1:0-4719 GCA_036396875.1 Propylenella sp. | reverse complement strand
ACCGCGGCGCCGTTCAGGCCTATAGGCAGAACAAGGCCGAGAAGGCTCGCGGCGACGAACAGCTGGGCGTAGATGCCGAACTCGGTCGCGCCGAGCGCCCGCACCAGTACCAGCGTGAGGGCATAGGAAAGCGCTGCCCCGACGATCCGCAGGGCGAAGACGCCGGCGGCGCTGCGAGCAACCCCGTCGTCGCGCTCCAGAAGCAGCATGGCGACCGGCAGCATGCGGAAGCGGGGCGCCTCCGGCGGGCAAGACGATGCGGAGCCGAAACCGGTGGCCTCGAACATCCGGCAATCGTTCATATTTCGGGATGGTGATCAAATCGTTGCACACAGGATGGTGAATGCGGCAGGCGCTCGGATCGTCGCTCAGCCGAGCCCCGCCATTCGGCTGATAGCCCCGGTCGCGGCGGCGGCCGCGAGCACCGTCACGATGCCGATCCGGAAGCGGATCAGCGCGACGCCGGCAGCGAGCGCGATCGCCGCGGCTGCAGTATCGAAGCTGGCCGGCTGCGGGAGCGGCAGTTCCAGTGGCCCGAAGGCCGCTTCGCCGACCTCAGCGAAGAGCACGTGCAGACCGAACCACAGCGCCAGATTGGCGATGACGCCGACAACCGCCGCCGTCACCGCGGCGAGCGCGCCGGTGAGGAAGCGGTTTTGCCGCAGCCGCTCGATGAACGGCGCGCCGGCAAAGATGAAGAGGAACGACGGGACGAAGGTAACCCACAGCGTCGCCGTCGCGCCGATCGTCCCCGCGACCAGGGGGTCGAAAGCCGTCTCGGCACGGTAGCCGGCAAGGAACCCGACGAAGACGAGCACGAGGATCAGCGGCCCCGGCGTCGTTTCGGCGAGGCCGAGCCCGGTCAGCATCTCGTCGGGGCGGAGCCAGTGATACGCTTCGACCGCCTGCTGCGCCACATAGGCGAGCACGGCATAGGCCCCGCCGAAGGTGACGACCGCGACCTTGGAAAAGAACAGCGCCTCGGCGGTAAAGACGTGGCGCCCGCCGAAGAGCAGCGCGAGAGCCGCCACCGGCGCGAACCAGATGACGAGCCAGACGATCGCGGCGCGCAACGAGTCCCGCCACGAACTTTGCCCGGCCTGCGAGGACGCATCGCTCGGCGTGGCCAGCGATGCCGCCGCGCCGGAACCGGCGTGCGCCGTCCACGACATCAGGACGCCAGCGACCGCGGCTCCCGCCACGATCAGCGGAAACGGCACGCTGAGGAACGCGATCGCCACGAATGCCGTGACGGCGATGAGCGCCGCGGCGCGGGTCTTCAGCGCCCGCCGCGAAACGCGCAGAAGCGCCTCCGCGACGATCGCGAGCACGGCCGCCTTCAGCCCGAACAGCAGCCCTTCCACGACGGGCAGGTCGCCAAGCAGCACGTAGGCGATGCTGAGCGCCAGGATGACGAAGAAGCCCGGCAGCACGAAGAGCACGCCGGCGGCGACGCCGCCGCGCGTCCCATGCAGGAGCCAGCCGACATAGGCCGCGAGCTGTGTCGCCTCCGGCCCCGGGAGCAGCATGCAATAGTTCAGCGCATGCAGAAATCGCGTCTCGTCGATCCAGCCCTTTTCGTCCACGACGATGCGGTGCATCAGCGCGATCTGGCCCGCCGGCCCGCCGAAGCCGAGGACGCCGATCTTTGCCCAGACGAGAAGCGCTTCACGAAAGCTCGGCGCCGAGACTGGCGCGACCGGTATGGCAGTGCTCTGCGCCGCGCTCATGTCTTCGGCTTTGCCGATGGCCAGTTATGCGTCTCCTCGGTGGCGTCGCGGCTCCAGCGGTAGAAGGCGTCGTAGAGCATCATTCCCGCCTCGAGCTGCTTCAGGTCGTCGGAGTACATGCGCGAGAGCCCAAGCGATGCCGCGAGCAGCCCGGCCGCCTCCGGCGCGAGGTCGGGCCGGGCCGTGTCGGCGCCCCGCACGATTCTTGCGAGACGGATGAGAGGTTCGGTCGAGAGGCCGAACTCCTCGACCATCATGTCAAAACTGCAGAGGTCGCCGCGATGGCTCCAGAACACGCCTTCCACGTCGAAGGGAGTTGCCCGGAAGCGCTCGGCCACGGCCATGACCTCGGACGGCGCAACGAACAGGAACGCGGCGCGCGGATCGACAAAGCGCCGGATGAGCCAGGGGCAGGCGATGCGGTCGATCTTCGGCCGCTCGCGCGTCACCCAGACGGTGCGGCCGCGAGCGTCCGGCGAGGGAATTTTTTCCGCCGGCACAAGCGGCAACCCCGCCTCGGCCCAGGCGCGATAGCCGCCTTCGAGACATTCCGCGGCGAAGCCCTCCTGCCTCAGCCAGGCGGCGACGCCCTGGCTGAGCTTCAGCCCCTTTTCGCACACCACCACGGCCGGCTGGCCGGCCAGATCCTCCGCCCAGCGCCAGGGCTCCTGATGCTCCTTCCGCAGGGACCCCGGAATGAGCCGGCGGTCCGCCTCAAAATCCTCGTCGGGGCGGACGTCGACGATCGCCGGGCAGTTCGGCGTGCCGACCAGGCGCTGCAGTTTAAGGGCGGAGATATTGTTGATCGACGACATGATGCGTCCTCCTCGTGAGCGGGACGCGATGCTTCGGCATGTCGCCTCGTGGGGAGATCGCCTTCCCCATTCCTCAGATAGTCGGCAACGGCCCCCGTTTGTCAATCCCGGCGGGAGGCGCCATTTGCCTTTTCCGTGAGGCTCCCATATAAGCCCGGCCTAGGCGCTGACACCCTTGGAGGCGGCGCTTGCGCATGGCCGCCGCGGCGGCCATTTCACTTTTCCTATCAGGAGTTCGCACATGGCTCAGACGAGCACGCTCAAGGCCGAGGTGCGCGACCGGGTCGGCAAGGGGGCCGCCCGGGCCGTGCGTCGCGAGGACAAGGTCCCGGCCATCATCTACGGCGACAGCAAGCCGCCGATCCCGATCAGCCTGCCGCAGCGCGAAACGACCCAGCGCCTGCACGCCGGCGGCTTTCTCACGCATCTCGTCGAGATCGACGTCGATGGCGAGACGATCCGCGCGATTCCGAAGGACTACCAGCTCGATCCGGTCCGCGATTTTCTGATGCATGTGGACTTCCTGCGGGTCGGCGAGGGCGCGCGGCTGACGCTCGACGTGCCGGTGCATTTCACCAATCACCCCTTCTCACCGGGCCTGAAGCGCGGCGGCGTCCTGAACGTCGTCCGTCATGCGGTCGAGATGGTGGTGCCGGCCGACGCCATTCCGGAATTCATCGAGGTGGATCTGACCGGTCTCGACATCGGCGATTCCGTCCATATTTCGGCGGTGACGCTTCCGGAGGGGGCGGCGCCGACCATCCGCGACCGCGACTTCACGATCGCGACCATCGCCGGCGCCGCGGCCATGTTGCCGGAGGTTGTCGAGGGCGAGGCGATTGCCGAGGGCGCCGCGGCGGAAGCCGCCGAAGGCGAGCCGACGGAGGCGGCGGACGAGAGCAAGGCCAAGGGCAAGGAAGACTGATCCCCGTGCCGGGGATGGTTGGCTAATGCTGATCGTGGCAGGCCTCGGAAACCCCGGCCGGCGCTACGCCGGAAACCGGCACAATATCGGCTTCATGGCGGTGGATGAAATCCACCGCCGCCACAACTTCTCGCCGTGGCGGGCGCGGTTCGAGGCGGAGGTCTCGGAGGGGCTGCTCGGCGGCGAGCGGGCTCTCCTCATGAAGCCCGTCACGTATATGAACGAGTCCGGCCGCGCGCTTGGCCAAGCCATGCGCTTCTACAAGATCGGCCCGGCCGATGTCGTCGTCATCTACGACGAACTCGACCTGCCGCCCGGCAAGCTGCGCATGAAGACGGGGGGAAGCACCGCGGGCCACAAGGGGCTTCGGTCCATCGAGGCCCACATCGGGAAAAGCTTCCGTCGAATGCGGCTTGGTATCGGTCATCCCGGCGCGAAGGAGGCGGTCAACCGCCATGTGCTGCATGACTTCGCCAAGGCCGACCGCGAATGGATCGATCCGCTTTTGTCGGCGATCGCCGACAACGCCGCGCTCCTTGCCAAAGGCGACGACGCGAACTTCATGAACCGGGTGCATCTTGCGACCGCCGAGGACGGCGCGAGCGGCAAGGAGGTTCCGCCTTCCGCAACGTTGACGACCAAAACCGTCGTAGCGGCGCCACGTCAGGGGCGTAGTATGGGCGGCGTCCTCGCGGCTGGGCTGAAACGGCTGATCAACCGTGAGTGAGGGCCGCTTGCCTGCGGCGATCGCTTTTCATATGCACTGGCGCAAGCGCTGGATCAGCGGCTCCTCTACAAGGGCGACAACTTCGCCAAGACCAACATCCGGTCCGCCCTATAAGAGAGAATCTTCATGGGATTTCGCTGCGGCATTGTCGGCCTGCCGAATGTCGGCAAGTCGACCCTCTTCAATGCGCTGACGCGGACCGCCGCGGCGCAGGCGGCAAACTATCCGTTCTGCACCATTGAGCCGAACACCGGCGAGGTCGCCGTGCCCGATCCGCGTGTCGTGCGCCTTGCGGAGATCACGAAGTCCGCCGAGATCGTGCCGACGCGGCTCACCTTCGTCGACATCGCAGGCCTCGTCCGCGGCGCCTCGAAGGGCGAGGGGCTCGGCAACCAGTTCCTCGCCAACATCCGCGAGGTCGACGCGATCGCGCACGTGCTGCGCTGCTTCGAGCACCCGGACGTGGTCCATGTCGAGGGTCGGATCGACCCGCTGGCGGACGCCGAGACGGTCGAGACCGAG
>DASWJZ010000294.1:0-10709 GCA_036396875.1 Propylenella sp. | reverse complement strand
GCCCGCGCCCGGGCCCAACCCGAAGCCATGCCCGGAGAATCCCGTCGCGATCAGGAAGCCGGAAAGCGGCGTCCCGGAGATCACGGGCACCGTGTCGGGCGTGGCGTCGATGAGGCCGGCCCATCGCCCCTCGATCGTCGCACCCCGGAAAGCGGGGAAGGCGGACTGCAGGGCGGCCAGCGCCCCGTCGAGGTGCTTTGCCACCGGATCGGGATCGAGAACGCGGCGACGCTCGAAAGGCGACACGCCATCCATCCTCCAGGCGCGGCCGAGTTGCGCCAGATCGAGAAGCGCGTCCCCAAGCCGCAGCTCCAGGCGCCGCCATTCAAGTTTCAGGACCGGCAGGAAATCGACGAAATAGCGGAAGCTGTCGGGGACGATGTCGTAGTCGATCGAGCGGCCGGCGATCGTGTAGCCGCCATCGGCGCGTTTACGGAACGCGAAGTCCGGCGTGGCGACGGCAATCTCCGGTCCGCCGCCCATCGGCGCGGTGCGCATGACCGATGCGCGAACCGCGAGCTGCGGCAGGCGGATGCCGAGGCTGCGGCAGAAAAGGCTCGACCAGACGCCGCCGGCGAGCACGACCGTTGCGCAGGTGATGCTCCCGCGTTCGGTGACCACGGCGGAGACGCGGCCGCCCGTGGTCTCGATCCCGCGCACCGCGCATCGCGTCAGCACAGCCGCGCCGCGCCGCTGCGCCGCGCGGGCGATCGCGGGCGCCGCCTTCTGCGGCTCGGCCCGCCCGTCGCTCGGCGTGTAGAGCGCGCCGACATAGCGCCCGGACGCTCCGGGAATGAGCGCGTCCAGTTCATTCCGGCCGAGCGCCCTCGTATCGAGCACATGGTCTCCGGCCCGCGCGAGCCACGATTCGCGGCGCGCCAGCTCGGCGTCCGTCGCCGCGAGGTAGAGAATGCCGGACGCCCGGTAGCCGACGTCCTCGCCGATCAGCTGGCGCATCGATGACCAGAGCCCGATCGATTCCATGATGAGCGGCAGTTCGCGCGGATCGCGCCCCATGCGCCGCACCCAGCCCCAGTTGCGGCTCGACTGTTCGCCCGCGATCGCGCCTTTCTCGCAGAGCACCGTGCGCACGCCGCGCGCCGCAAGAAAGAACGCTGCGCTGACGCCGACGATGCCGCCGCCGATGATGACGACATCGGCGGTGGCCGGAATCTCCGATGACGGGCGCACGTCCTCGAGCGGCTGTCGAAATGCCTGGTCGCGCATCTCAGCGGTCGCCCTTAGCGATTGCAGCGGGACGATGCACGCGCTTTTGCGGGGAAAGGAGCTGGCTGCAATGAAATCAGCCGCCGGCGGACCGGCGGCTGACATGGCGTGAGCCCGTCGGGCTAGCGGACCACGTAGACGATCTGTCGCGAGGCCGGCTCCACCAGCACCGGCTGGCCGTTCACATAGACGTAGCTGTATTCGTAGTCGGGGATCGGGCGAAGCTCGACCGTCTCGGGCAGGGCGGCGCCGACTACGACCTCGCCTTCGAGATAGACCGGATCCACCTGATTGCTCGTGACATAGGTGCGCACCTCCGCGGGCGGATCGATCATCGCCCCGGTTGCCGCGCCGGCCACGCCGCCGACCGCGGCGCCCACCGGACCGCCGATCAGCGCGCCGGCCAGCGCGCCGCCGACCGCGCCGGTGACGGTCGCGTCCGCCGATCCCTCGTAGGTCACGACCGGCAGGCCGATGTCAGACCGGTGTTCGGCGATCACGACCGGTGCGCCCGAAACCTCGCTCGTGAGGTAGGCGGAATAGGCCCAACCGTCGACGCCGTTATGGTTGACGCTGCACCATTGGCTTCCTTCCATGCAGCCGGCGATGGTCGCCTGGCCGCCAACGTTGATGACGCCGATCACGGGATATTGCGGGCCGGGTCCGGACCGGATGTTGAGATCGGTGGTGGCCGACGCCATCACCTCGGCCGCGGCCGCGCCGGGGAGTGCGATCGCAATTGCCACGGCCGCGGGTACGAAAAACTTCCTGTTCATTAACTTGTCTCCTTTGATCTGAGCCCCGGCGTAAACGCCGCTCGTCGTTGATGGTTTCGCCCGGCCGCAAAGGCTGAATGTTCGCCGTTGAGGCTAAGCAGTCGTCCGCGAAGCGGGCGCGGTGGCCGCTACTGCAACGCCTCGCCGACGGCGCGCGCCAGATCCTCCGCCGCGAAGGGCTTGCGGAGGAAGGGCCAGCTGACGCCCGTCAGCTCGTCGCCCAGCGCATCGGCAGTCCAGCCCGAACAGAGCAGCACCCGGAGACCCTTCCGCTGCCGCGTGGCCTCGCGGGCGAGGTCGACGCCGTTCATCTTCCCGGGCATGCGGATGTCGGTGACGAGAAGATCGAAGTCGCCGCGCGCCAGGACGTCGAGAGCTTCCTCGGCCCGCTCGGTCCTGGTGACGATGTGACCGCGGTCGGTCAGCATGCTCTCCGCCACGGCGCCGACAAGAACGTCGTCCTCGACAAGCAGAATTCGGCAGCGACGTTCCGGGTGCAGTCTGGCGCTGCGGGGGGAAGACTCGTCCGGCTTAAGTTCCGAGACCGGCAGGTAGACGGCGACAACCGTACCCGAACCTTCGTTGCTGCGGATGTCTACCGTGCCGCGGCTCTGTTGGGCGAATCCGTACACTTGTGCCAGGCCCAGGCCGCTGCCGCGTCCGACCTCCTTGGTCGTGAAGAACGGCTCGAAGACGCGCGACAGCACGTCGGGCGACATGCCGGCGCCATTGTCCTCTACGGAAATTGCCAGGTATGGCTGATCCGGAAGGCTGTTTCTCTCGACCTCTTCCGAGGATGCTTCCCGAACCCTGATGGTCAGGTCCCCGCCGCCGGGCATGGCGTCGCGGGCGTTGACGACGAGATTGAGAATCGTCGCCTCGAACTGTGCGGGGTCCAGCCGGCAGCCCTGTTCCTGCGCCGTTACCTCCAGGTGGAGCGTGGCGGAGCCTGCGAGCGCGCCGAGGATCAAGGGGCGCATATCCTCGATCGTGCGGCCGGGCTTGACGAACTCTTCATGCATCGGCTGCCGGCGGCCGAATCCGAGCAGCTGCTGGTTCAGCCGTTCGCCCTTCCGGGCAGCCGACAGGGCCGCGCCGATCAGTCGAGACAGCCTGCCGTCCAGCGGATGTTTCTGCACCAGATCCAGAGCGCCGATGACGACGGTGAGGAGGTTGTTGAAATCGTGTGCGACGCCGCCCGTGAGCTGACCGAGCGCCTCCAGCTTCTGGGACCGGCGGAGCGCCTCCTCGCGGGCCCTTTCGAGCGTGACGTCGCGAGCGACGGAATAGCTGAGGTCGGCTTCGTTGATGACGTTCCACGACAGCCAGCGCCAGCTGCCGTCGGCATGGCGGTAACGATTTTCAAGCCCGAAGATCGCCTCGCCGGCCCGCAGCGCGTCGGCGGCGGCGAGCGTCTTGCCGACGTCATCGGGATGGATGAGGTTCAGAAAGCGGGTCTGCATCAGCTTTGCAGCCGGATAGCCGAGGGCCTTCTCCCATGCCGGCGCGTTGACGAGCCTCGGCTTCCCGTCGACATTCGAAAATACTGCGAACAGATCCTGCGACAGATCCCAGAAGCGCTCCCGGTCCCTTACCGCGCGCTCCTTCTCCGCCGTCTCGATCTTCACCTGCTCGCGGAGCGTCAGGTTGGCGCTCTCCAGCAGCGCTTCGGCCTGCTTGGCCTCCGTGATGTCCACGCTGCACCCGGTGAATCCGAGCAGCACGCCGCGCTCGATCCTCGGAACCGCCTCCGAGCGAAACCATCGCCATGTCTGATCAGCCCGCCTGAGCCGCGCTTCGAACGAGAAACTCTGAACCGCTTCCAGAGCCGTAGCGCGGGCCTGGCCGACGCGCGCAACATCCTCCGGGTGGACAAAGTGCTCGAGATCGATGTCGGTCGTCCGGTCGGCGAGACCCAGATATGCCGCGAAGGGCTTGTTCAGGAAGGTGAACGAGCCCGTCCCGTCCGACATCCAAATGAAGGCGGGAGCGCTGTCGGCCGTGGTGCGGAAGCGGGCCTCGCTTTCGCGCAGCGCCTCCAACTGGCGAACACGCTCGGTGATGTCGATGGCGACGCCGACGAGTCTTCTCGGCGAGTCGGCCGTTTCGTCGACGCGGACGGCCTTGACGTTGAGCCACAACCATCCGCCGCCTCCCGGATTGCGGAAGCGATACTCGAAATCGCACGGCTCTCCCTCGGCGATCGTTCGCTTGATGGCGGTTTCGAAGGCGGTCCGATCCTCCGGATACATTAGTTCCAGAAATGTGCCGCCCGGCCCCGGCGGGCCGAGGATCTCGTTCGCGTTTCCGGATCGCTCCACCTCGCCGCTTTCGATGTCGTACTCCCATGCGAACATGCGCGCCGCCTGGAGCGCGAGCCGAAGCCTTTCCTCGTTCCGCCGCAGGGCGTCTTCCGTTCGCTTCCGGTCGGTTATGTCGATGTCGATTCCGCTGTAGCGCACGGGTTTGCCCGAGCCGTCGCGGTTGACCCGCCCGCGGCCGAATATCCACCGCGTCTGACCGTCGTTCCGGCGGATCCGGTATTCGGTCTCGTAGGTATCGGCTCCGGTGGCAACGGCATCGTTGTATCCATAGATGACACGCTCGCGATCGGCCGGATGGCGGATGCTTCGCATCGTCTCGATCGGGACCGCGTCCTCCGTCGGCTCCATTCCCATGATCCGGAAAAACTGCGGGGTCCCGCGCACCAGACCCGTGTCGGGCTCCATGTCCCAGATCCCGATTCCCGCGGATTCCTCGGCGAGTTTCAGAATGTCGCCGCGCTTGCGAAGCTCGGCTTCGATCCGGTGCCGATCGCTGATGTCCCTGAAATAGACGGAAAGGCCGGAGGGACTTGGAAAAATGTTCAGTTCGACCGGCGTGCCGGTGGCGGTCGAGACGGTCTCGATGCGAACGGGCTTGCCGGCCTTCATCGCACGTTCATGCGCGCGGTGCGGCTCCGAGCCGCGAAAGCGCGGAAAGAGGTCGAACATGCTGCTGCCGAGCAGTCGCCGGCGCTTTCTCTTCCAGAAGCGTTCCGCGCCCCGGTTCGCATAGGTCAGGCGCCAGTCGCGGTCCACCGAGTAGAACGCCTCGTCCATGCTTTCGAGGATTTCCGCCGTCTTGGCCTCCTTGTCCTCGAGAGCGTGCTGCGCCTGCTCGGCTTGAAGGCGATAGAGGCGGGCGGCGATCTCGGACGTCACGCCCTGGGCAAGATCGGAGAGAGTCTGGAGGTCGCTGTCCGACCAGTCGCGGGGGACCGTATCGGCCACGCATAGCGAGCCGATCACCTGGCCGGAGGGGGTTCGCAGCGGCACGCCGAGATAGGCGGCTATCCCGAGATCAGCAAAGGCCGGGGCGCCGCCGAACGCCCCCCGCGCATCCCTGAGGACGAGCGGCTCGCCCGGATTGATGACATGCTCGCAAGGCAAATGTGAAAGCGGAAGCTCGCGGCCGCCGGGCCACGGCTCGGGAAGGCCGATGGCGCTCTTCAAAAAGTGCCGCTTGTCGTCCAGGAAGGATATGAGCGCGATCGGCGCCCTGAGAACGCTAACCGCGAGACGCGCGAACCGGTCGAAGCCTTCCTCCGCGGGACTGCCCACCAGACCCGTCGCTGCAAGAGCTTCGAGGCGTCTTCTCGATCCGAGGGCGTCGCCGTCCGGCGTGCTCATTTTCCGCTCATTGCGCGCGATGCTACAGGAGCCCCACAGGTTCCGACAGCCTGCGGCGATCCCCGGCGGTCGACGAGCTCCCGCCATGCGCCGCGATCGGACTCATGTCCGCCAGCACGCGACATCGTGGGCTCCAAGCGTGGGGGAGCCAAGGAGGAATTCAGCCGAGGCGTGCAGCGGCAAGTCCCATGGCGCCTCGCCGTAGTTGAAGGCAAAGGTCAGGTCCCCGCGCCGTCGCATCCGCACCATCTCCGGCACGCTGACGAGCTTCAGCTTCGCTCGCCTTTCGAGCAGTTCGACAAGGACGGCCGCCAACAAATCCGGCTCCGGCCAGCCTGCGAGATAGAAGCGCTTGCCGTGGCCAACCAGCGCGGGGGCTCCGTCGGTGAACGCGGCAAGCGCCTCAAGGTCGGTTTCCAGCCATTCTCGCCAGCGACGGACGCCGCCGGCGAGGCGCGCGCCCGCGACCGGTTCCCGCAGGCGAGGGTGCAGCGAAGCGACCTGTACGACCTTGAGCGGCAGAAGCGTCTGCAGCGGCCCGGGCGGAAGCTCGGCGGGGATGCGGAACTCCGGCGTCTTCGATCCGCTCCTCGGGCCAAAGAGAATGACCGCGTCCGCTTCGGCGAAGGCCTGCAGGGAAGGTTCCGAGATGCAGGCGAGGCTGGGTACGAGCACGGCGCGGTAGCCGCTCAAGCCGGCTCCCGGCGCCACGATGTCGACATCGAGCCCCAGCCGCCGGACGCCTTCGTACCACCGAAAGCAGAGTTCGGCATAGTCGAAGTCCGCTCCCTGGGGGAGGATGCGGGTGAACCACGAGGTTTCGTAGTCGAGAACAAGCGCCACCGGCGCCTGCCGGGTGTCCGGCAGCGCCCCCAGCTGCACCAGCTCGCGTCCGACCGCCGCAGCCTCCACGCCTCCCGGCGTCAGAACGCGGTCCGGACGGTTCAGGCCGCCATGCATCTGCTCCTGCCCGAAAGGCAGCTGCTCCCAGCGGAAGTAGCTCACGACCTCCGCCCCGTGGGCGAGCGCCTCCCAGGTCCAGGTGCGCACCATCCCCGGCGCGGGGACGGGATTCCACGGCGCCCAGTTCACCGGGCCCGGCTGCTGCTCCATGACCCAGTAGCGGCCGCGCCCGATCCCCCGATACAGGTCGTGATTGAAGGGCGCGAAATCGGGATGCGAGGTACGCGCCAGCCGGCCGCGCTCCTCCTCGGAAAAGAAGAAGCGCTCGAGGGCGCCGAGCGGATAACTGTCCCAGCTGGCAAGATCGAGCTCGCGGCCAAGCTCCCAATGGTCGAAATCGAACTGCAGACCCATGAAGTTGTGGGTCACGAAACGACCGGGGGAATGAGTGCGGATGATGGCGGCCTGCATCGCGTTGTAGGCGGCGACCTGACCCGACGTGAACCGCCAGTAGTCCATCTTGGCTGCCGGATTCGCGGCGGCGATCGCGCCGACCGGCAACGGAACCTCGTCGAAGCTCCGGACCTCCATCGACCAGAACACATTGCCCCAGGCTTCGTTCAGCCGTTCGGCCGAGCCGTAGCGCCGGCGCAGCCACCGCCGGAAGGCGGCAAGGTCCTCCGGCCCATACGACATCGCGGTGTCGTGGCCGCCATATTCATTGTCGATCTGCCAGCCGATCACGGCCGCGTGCGATCCGTATCGCCGCGCCATCGCCTCCGCGATCCGGGCGCTTTCCCGCCACCAGGCCGGGCTTGAGAAGCTGTAATGACGACGCGCGCCGAAGCCCCTGACGCGCCCATCGGGACCAACCGGCAGAATCTCCGGGTAGCGGTCGACCAGCCATTTCGGCGCCGCGGCGGTCGGCGTCCCGAGCACGATCTGGAGGCCGTGGTCACCAAGCAGATCGAGGGCACGGTCGAGCCAGCCCCACTCGATCTGTCCGGGATGCGGCTCGATCCGCGACCAGGCGAACTCGCCCACTCTCGCGACGCCGATCCCCATCTCGCGCATGCGGCGGGCGTCACTTGGCCATTGTCGCTCCGGCCAGTGTTCGGGGTAGTAGCACACACCGAGCATGTCGCTTGAGCGGTCTGCAGCGGGAGCCCAGGCGGTTCATTCGCCTGCCAATCCGTTGACCGAACTTGGAAATTTACTTCGCTGACGCCCGACCCAGTTCCCCCTTCTCGCGCATCCACCCCAAACACAACGCGCTCACCCGACTTTGGCTCCAAAGCTCAGGCCGGCCGCAACGTGTCTTTGTGCGAGATAGAAGATCAATACCGGAGGCAGTGCCGCGAGGGTCGCGGCCGCCGCCATCAGGTTCCACGACGTGAGGTACATGCCGCGCAGGGCCTGCAGGCCGGCGGTGACCGGGCGCACGGCGTCTGACTGAACGAGCACGAGGGACCAGAAGTAGTCGTTCCAGATGAAGGTGAATTCGAGCACCGCCAGGGCTGCCAGCGCCGGCCGCACGAGCGGTACGATCACCGAGCGAAGGATTCTGAATTCGGACGCGCCCTCCAGGCGCGCCGCCTCGATCATCTCCTCCGGCAGCTCGCGCATGAAGTTGGCGAGAAAGAACGTGCAGAAACCGGTTTGGAAGGCGGTGTGGAAGAGGATGAGCGCGAAGCGGGTATCGTAGATCGGGATCGCCTCGACCATCAGGTCCCGAACCGGGATCATCAGGATCTGATAGGGAACGAAGTTGCCCGCAATGAAGAGCATCAGGATGGCGCCGCTGCCGGGCAGGCGGTGCTTGGCGAGCACGTAGGCCGCCATGGTGGAGATCGCCAATGTCGCCGCCACCGCTGCGATCGTGATGACGAGACTGTTCAACAGGAACTGGCCGGTCGGCGAGGCGGTCAGGACCGTCCGGTAATTCTCCAGAAGACTCGTTTCGGTCGGCCAGCCCCAATAATTGCCGCGCGCGAGATCCGCCGATGTGCGCGCCGAGGTGAACGCGACGGCCGCCAGCGGGAGAAGCCAGAAACCCAGGGCCGCCGGGAGCGCCACCCGGTAAATCAGGCGGTGGGAGACCGGAGCCTCCGCCAGGGGCCGCGGGAACACGTCTAGGCCCTGCGCCGAAACGCGCTCAGGAGGAATGCCGCAATGCAGGCATTCATCAGGAGAAACAGGACGCTCGCGACCGCCGCGCCGTAGCCGTAGCGGAAGGAGAAGAACGTCTGCTCGTACATGTAATACGGCAGAACCGTAGAGGCGTTGTACGGTCCGCCGTTGGTCATTACGGAGACGAGATCGAAGGATCGGAGCGCGCCGACGACAGAAACCAGAACGGCGATGAGCGTCGCCGGTTTCAACTGCGGGGCGACGATGTGCCGGAACAGCGTCCAGCCGTGCGCCCCGTCGAGCCGAGCCGCCTCGATCTGCTCGTCCTCGATCGTGGCGAGCCCGGCCATGTAGATGACCATGCAATAGGCGATCTGCGGCCAAAGGCCCGCTGCAATGACGGTGAAGGTCGCGTAGCGCTCGTCTTCCAACAGCGGGACCGGTTCAAGCCCAAGTCCGCGAAACGCCCCGGCGAGGAGGCCGAACCGGACATTGAAGAACCAGCCGAAAATCACGCCCACCGCGGCCTGGCTGACCACGAAGGGCAGGAAGAAGAGCGAGCGCCACAGTCCGGCTCCGGCTACCGGCTGCTTCAGGAATATTGCGAGGGCAAGACCCAAAGGCGGCGCCAGCAGGAAGGCGGCGACCCACAGCAGACTGTTCACGAACGCGGTATGAAAGACCGGGTCTTCCGCCAGTTCGCGGTAGTTGCCGAAACCGACGAACGCCTTCCTGCCGATGCCGTCCCATTCGTAGAGGCTCAGAAACAGGCTCGCCGCGATCGGCCACAGAACGAAGATAAAGAAGAGGGCGAGCGCCGGAGCGATCAGGATGGCGGAGACAAACGGCGTCTGCCTGAAGCCCTGGATTGCTCCGGCCTGAGGTTTGCTTGTCTCGACCGTCGATCGGCTGACCGGCGCCATGCCGTGCGAGGTCAGCGGTCGGAGTAGATTCGCTGGCGCGCCCGCTCGATCTCCGCAATGACCTTGTCGCGGCGGTCGGGCTTCACCATGAACTCCTGGAAACCGCGCATGGCAATGAGGGCGAGGTCCTCGCTCGTGTCGCGGTCGAAATACTGGGAGATTGCGGTGGCGCTCGCAAGCAGGCTCCTGCCCTCCTGAAGCAGCGGAACGGCCGGGACGCCCGCCTCCTGGTTCGGCGGCAAGGTGCCAGTCGCCCGATTGTAGGCTTCCTGAACATCGGCCCGCATCATGAAAGCCGCGAAGGCCTTGCCGCCGTCGATGTTCGCGGCGCGGGCCGGAACGTGAACCGAGTTCATCGGCGCCTCTTCGGCGCGCGAAACATCCGCCGCGATTTCGGGAAAGGGCACAAAGCCGATCTTGTCCGCGATGTCCGGGGGGAAGCTCTGCACCACAAAAGCGCCCATCAACATCATCGCTCCCTTGGCCTGGTAGAGAAGGGCCTGGCTCTCCTGCCACGTCATGCCGGTATGGTTGTCGGCGAAGCAGTTTTTGTCGAGCAGCTCGCGCCAGCGGTCGAAAACCGCCAGCACGCGGCGATCCGAATATGGAATCCCGCCCCCCATCAGCGCCATATGGAAGGCGAAGCCGTTCATTCGCAGGTCGAGGTAATCGAACCAGCCCGCGGCCGGCCATAGATTCTTGGTCCCGATGACGATCGGCTCGACGCCGATGGCGTTCAGCCGGTCGCAGGCTTCCAAGAGATCGCCCCAGTCGGAAACCGGGGCGAGCCCGGCGCGCTCGAAGAGGTCCTTGCGGTAGTAGATTCCGATATTGTAGTAGCTGTAGGGCACGCCGTATTGCCGGCCGTCCACGCTCACCAATTCCAGCGCCGCCGGCGTGAACCGGGCCTTGTGCGCTTCGGTCCAGAGATCGCTCACTTCGGCGAGCAGTCCCGGCTCCACGAACTGCCGCATCCTGTTCCCGGAGAACCAGAGGACGACGTCCGGAGGCGACGCCACAAGCCAGTTGCGGATCGCCGTCTTGTAGCTTTCGTGATCGTAGTAGTTGACCGTCACCTC
>DASWJZ010000293.1:0-1659 GCA_036396875.1 Propylenella sp. | reverse complement strand
GTTCCTCGCCGGCACCGCGGTCGCCGCGGTCGCCGACAACGTCGCCGTGTTGATCGCCGGTCGCGCGCTCCAGGCCGCGGGCGCGGCGGGCAGCCTCGCCCTCGCCCGGGCGATGGCGCGCGACGTGTTCGGCGCCGAACGGTTCGTCAAGGTGCTCGCCTACCTCACGATGGCCTACACGCTGGGGCCGATGGTGTCGCCGCTCCTCGGCGGGGCGCTGGTCGACGAGTTCGGCTGGCGCTCGGTGTTCGTTGTCGCACTCGCGGCGGGAGGAGCGATCACCGCCGGCTGCTATTTCACCTTGTACGAGACCCATCCGGGGCGAGGCCGCGCGGCGGGCGGCCCTACCCTGGTCGCAGGCTACGCACGGCTCCTGCGCAGCCCCCGCTTCCTCGGCTTCGTCTTCCAATCCGGCTTCTCGTCCGGCTCGTTCTTCGTGGTCGCCGCCGGCTCGGTATTCCTGATGAGCGATTACCTCCACCGCCCGGCCGCCGAGTACGGACTCTACTTCCTTGCATTCCCGTTCGGCTTCACCCTGGGCAACTTCCTGTCGAGCCGGCTGTCGGGACGCGTCGCGATCGAGACGATGGTGCTGATCGGCGGAGTCTGCATCGTGGCGGCCGGCGCCATCGAGACCGGGTTCGTGCTCGCGGGAATCGTGACGCCGCTTACCATTTTCGGCCCTGGCTTCCTCCTCACTCTGTCGCAAGGGCTTGCCATGCCCAACGCCCAGGCAGGGGCGATCGGGATCGATCCGGCGCTTGCCGGCACCGCCTCGGGCATCGGAGTGTTCGTCCAGCTGTTCCTGTCGGCCAGCATGGCTCAGCTGGTCGGGCTCGTCGCCGACGGCACGCCCTACCCGATGGTCACAATTTTGTCGGCAACCACGCTTCTGTCCCTCGCTTCCGGCGCAGTGCCGTTCGTCCTTTCGCGGCGCAGCAAGGATCACCGGAAATTAACTTGAAATTAACGGGGTGGGGCATTACCTGGGTGCAATCAGTCTCTTAAAGACTGCGGCGTATCTGCTTCGTCGCGCCGACAAGCTGCCATACTCCCGCAATCCGCTGAGCTGAGACCCATCCGCGCGCGAGCACGGGTGTCACGATCGCTACTAGAGGAACTACGAGATGATCAAAGGAACCGTGAAGTGGTTCAACCCGACCAAAGGCTTCGGCTTCATCTGCCCCGATGACGGCGCGAAGGACGCCTTCGTGCACATTTCGGCCGTGGAGCGCGCAGGTCTGAAGAGCCTGAACGAAGGTCAGCGCGTCATGTACGACCTGCAGCGCGGCCGCAACGGCAAGGAATCGGCCGAGAACCTCAAGCTCGCCGACTGAGGCGGGTAAACTCCATCGGGAAAGGCTCGCACCAAGGTGCGGGCCTTTTTCTTTTCCAGGCGGCGCGGCGCTGCCCTGAGTCCCGGACCCGGCTTGTTCGCGCCCCGCGCGCGGCGTATAAGGCCGTTTCGATGAACGCGACCGCGGCTGCGCCCCTCCGCTTCCAGCACCGCCACATACTGGGCATCGAGGGGATGTCGGCCGACGAGATTGTCTTCCTGCTCGATCTCTCCGATTCCTACGTCGCGCGCGGCGATGCGGCCGAGCGCAAGTCGTTGCTGCGCGGCCGCACGCTCATCAACCTGTTCTTCGAAAGCTCGAC
>DASWJZ010000292.1:0-2766 GCA_036396875.1 Propylenella sp. | reverse complement strand
GTCGGCGGTCGGCCTGCCGCTGATGATCGCCATCGGGCCGGAGAAGTTCCGCGAGTTCCTGGACGGCGGCCGGACAATGGACGACCATTTCCGCACCACGCCGCTCGGTTCGAACATGCCGGTGATCATGGCGATGATCGGAGTCTGGTACCGGAACCTGCTTGGCTTTCCGGTCTATGCGGTGATCCCGTACGATCAGCGGCTTGAGCGGCTGCCGGCATATCTCCAGCAACTCGACATGGAATCGAACGGCAAGCGCGTGCGCGCCATCGGCAATGCCGTGCGCGGACCGACCGGCCCGATCGTCTTCGGCGAGCCCGGAACGAATGCCCAGCACGCCTTCTTCCAGCTTCTGCACCAGGGACCCGATACGGTGCCGGTCGACTTTCTGGTGGCGGCCGTTTCCGACAAGGGTCTCGACGAGCACCAGCAGCTCCTGCTGGCCAACTGCCTGGCGCAGAGCGAGGCCCTGATGCGTGGCAAGACGCTGGCCGAGGCGCGCGAGGAATTGAAGGCGGCTGGGCTGACACAGCGCGCCGTCGACAAGCTCGCCCCACACAAGGTCTGTCCGGGCAACCGTCCGTCGAACACGCTCCTCTACCGCCGCCTCGATCCGTACACGCTCGGCATGCTCATCGCCCTCTATGAGCACAAGGTTTTCGTGCAAGGCATCGTCTGGGGCATCGACTCGTTCGACCAGTGGGGGGTTGAGCTCGGCAAGGACCTGGCGCGCGAACTGCTCGCCGCCGTGCAGGGTCGTGACGACGCAGGCGCCCGCGACTCCTCGACTGACGGGCTCCTTGCCGCGATCAGGTCGATGCGGAGAAGCTAGCGCGACGACGGGCGAATCAGCGCCTCGGCCGGAATTCCCCATTCGCGATGGAGCTTCCAGGCCATTCCAATGGTGAGGGCGCGCCTGCCCAGGAGTATGTCCGAAGCGCGCTGGCGCGAGCCGAGCAGCCGACCGAGGTCAGCTTGCGTATGTCCCCCAAGCTTCATCCCGTAACGGATGGCATCCCGCGGATCAGGCGGATCGATCGGCCACCTCCTGCGCTCGTAATCCTCAATGAGGAGCGCGAGCAGGTCGAAGCGATCCGCCTCCGGCGTACCCTTTCGCGGTTCCCGGTCAAAATAGCGCTCGATCTCGTCGATCGCTGCCTCGTATTCCGCTTCGCTATGCAGCAGACGCATCATTTTCTTCGCCACGACACGGTTCCCGGATCGATTCGGTCGTACTCCGCGTGGGTCCCCACGAACTTCACCAGCACGCGGCCAAACTTGTAAGAGACATGAGCAACGAGGCGGTATTTGTTCCCGCCGAGATCAAAGATCACTCGATTGTCCGACACGAAGTCCACTGTGGCTCCGAACTGTCGCTTCAGGTCGGACGGACCAGTCCATCGCGCCTTCGATACGATGGCATGCCATACTCTAAGTGGACCCTCCGCTTTGCCGTGTCGCTTCCAGAACTCCTTGAGCGTCCGGCGAGCGATCACCTGCATGCCCCTTGCTTAGCACGTCACCATTATGGTGACAATATGCCGATGGGCCGGAGGTGACGCACTGAGGCGTGGCGCTGCTGGACGGCGGCGCAGCGCCGAACTTGAACAAAGCAGCTTCCAGGAGCTACCGTACTCCCATGCGTTCCGTGAGTTTGAAGGTCCTGAAGAGCAACCTCAGCGAATACGTGCGGCTCGCCGCCGGTGGGGAAACCGTGCTGGTGACTGATCGGGATCGTGTCGTCGCCGAAATCGTGCCGCCACAGGGCGGTCGGAGCCCGCATGTTGGCGATCCGTTGCTGACGGAGGCCTTGCGCGAGGGGCTCATTATGCCGCCCACAAGCCCGGCCTCGGAGCCGCCGCCGCGCCTGCCGGTGATGCCGTTCGAGGAACTGATGGCGGACCTCGACCGGGATCGAGAAGACCGTTGATCTATCTGGATTCGTCGTTAGTGCTCGCGCATCTTCTATCCGAGGCGCGGACGCTGCCGAGGCGATGGGAATCCGGGTTGCCCCAATCTGACCGTTCCGGCCCACGCATATTGCCTTCCGCCCCCAATTCTGTTCCCATTGCCCCAACGTTCCCTGACTTTCCACAAGCCTGAGCAAAGAGGCGGCTCCGTCGGCCGACAGCATCTCATGAACAACGCTGCCCCACCCAAATACGGCATGGGCGCCCGCGTGCGGCGCATCGAGGACAAGTCGCTCCTCCTTGGCGCCGGCCACTTCACCGACGACTACACGCCGGCGGGGACGTTGAATGCCGTCGTGCTGCGCTCGACGGCCGCGCACGCCACGATCTCGGTCGGGAACCTCGACGCGGCGCGCGCCATGCCCGGCGTCCGCCTGATCCTCACCGGCAACGACCTCGAAGGCATCGGCGGCTTGCCGTGCAAGGGCAAGATCAGACAGATCGACGGCAGCCATCCGAAGATGCCGTTCCGGCCGCTGCTTTGCGCCGACGTCGTCCGTCACGTCGGCGACCCGATCGCGTTTATCGTCGCCGATACCGTCGAACAGGCGCGAATGGCGGCGGAATCCATTTCCGTGGACTACGAGTCCCTCGACGTTGTCGTCTCGATGAAGGCCGCGATCGTCGAGGACGCGCCGCTTATCTGGCCGGAATTCGGAACCAACGTCGCCTTCGAGTGCGCGCGAGGCGCGCGGGTGGCGGCGCAGGCGGCCTTCGAGAAGGCGCCGCGCGTGTCGCGCGTCGAAATCGTCAACAATCGCCTCGTCGCCAACTACATGGAACCGCGTGGCGTCGT
>DASWJZ010000291.1:0-6301 GCA_036396875.1 Propylenella sp. | reverse complement strand
CCGAAGGCGATCGGAAGCGGAAACCGCACCTCATGAAAGCCCGGCATGAATCATCCTTCCCGCAAGCCGTATGTATGAGTGTCACCCTCGGGCCTTGACCCGAGGGCTCAGAGAGATGAGGCGCGGCGAGCTTTTGGGTCCTCGGTTCTCGCTGCCGCTCGCCCGAGGATGACATTGGAGAGGAGGCGAGCCCCCTCATCCGTCACCCTCGTTTTGATCCCTCACTCCAGGGCCGCTGCGCTTGACCCGAGCGCCCGTTCAGAGGCTCTCCGTCACAGCCCCCGCTGCCCGCGCGCGACGGCGCGGGCGAGCATAGCGGTGATGTCCGCCTCGGCGCGGCGAAAGCTCTGCGCGTCGGGCGTCGTTACGTTGAAGGTCACGCTGACGCCGCCCGGCGCCGCCGCGCCTCTCCGTGCGAGCGAATGCGGCTGAGCCGCTGCCGGCTCCAATCCGGCCGCGCCGAGCCCGGCAGCGGGCCGCGGAGCAATCCCGCCCCGCACAAGTGCGGCGGCGCCCGCGCCGGCGAAGCCGCTTCTCGCGCTCCGCGCGCCGGTGAGCACGCCGCTCAGGATGCCGCCGATGCCCTGCGAGAGCGGAGCGAGCGCGGCGCTCAGCGCCCGGCTCGACAGCCCGAGCGCGATTGAGCGCAGCACGTCCTCGAGCCGCCGGCCCTCGATCACCGAGCGGCGGAAGGCGAGCGTCATCGCGCTGCCGAAACTGTCGGCCAGTCCTTCGAGGTCGCTCAGCGCCGATTGCAGCGCCGCTGTCTCGGAGCCGATACCGTCGAATTCCGCCATCAATCCCTCCGGTCCGGAAAGCGCCGCATCAGCTCGCCCAGCCGGCTCCGGCCGAGGGCCGCGCGCGGCTCCGGCGCGAGCCAATCAAGCGCCGCGGCGAATTCGCGCGGCGTCATCGCCCAGAACGCCGCGGGCGTGAGCTGCAGCAGGCCGAGCCCGACCGCCATCAAATCGTCCCAGCCGAGCGTTCCTCGCCCCGCCCCTGCGGCAGCGTAGGGTTTTCGACGGCGCCCTCCGCCGCGCCGAAGGTCGCCGCGATCAGCTCCGCCGCGATTCTGGCAAAACCCGCCGCGCCGCCGTTGGCGCGCATCGCCGCCACCTCCTCGTCGGCGACGGCCTCGCCGGCCCCGCGCAGGCCGCAGCCGATGATTCTTGCCACGTCCCTCGCCGCGAGCCGCCCGGTCTCGAAGCGGGCCGCGAGCGCCACCAGGTCGCTTGCCCCGAAGCTCGCTTCGAGCTCCGCCAGCGCGCCGAGCGTCAGGCAGAGCGTGCGTTCGCGCCCGTCGAGGATCGCGGCAATCTCGCCGCGCTGTCGGTTCGCCATCTCGCATCCTCTAAAGAACTGTCTCTCGGAATTGTCGTCATTGCCGGGCTCGGATGTGCGATCCCCCAACCCGTCTCGCCCCGACCGGGTATCGCCCTTTCAGAATTGTCGTCATTGCCGGGCTTGACCCGGCAATCCATTCCGTGGCGGCCGAGCCCCGCACAGGCGGTCCGGAGAAAATGCTCGGATCAGGTCCAAGCAGCCCACACTAATTTCCCCGCGCCTTCGTTACCTGTCACGCCGCCGCGAAGCTGATCTCGCCCGCCGATTCCAGCGCGATCTCGTAAGAAACCTCGCCGTCGTGCTCGCCGGCATATTCGAGGCCCGTCACCTGAAGCGGCCCGCTGATCGTGCCGAAGTCCGGGACGACGATCTGCCACGGGCGGATGCCGCCGTCGAAGAAGAGTTCGCGCACGCTCGCGTCCGACGATGCGTCCTTGAAGATGCCCGCGCCGGCGATGCCCGCGCGCTTGACGCCCGCCCCTTCGAGCAGCTCGCGCCAGCGCCCGGCGCTGTCGGCGTTGGTGATGTCGACCGCCTCGGCGTTGAAGGCGATGCGGCGCGAGCGCATGCCCGCCACCGTCTCGAAGCTCGCCGTGCCGGTGAAGTCGAGCTTTAAGAGCAGGTCCTTGCCCTTCTGCGCACCCATCCTTTCCTCCTTGCCACTGGTCGCCGGTAATGCTTGCCGCGCATCGGAATTGTCGTCATGCCCGGGCTTGACCCGGGCACCCGTTCCGTGACCCTCACGATTTTGATTGAGGCGGCGGAGTGGATCGCCGGATCAGGTCCGGCGATGACGAATGAGGCGCGTGCGCGCCAATCACCCGGGCTCCACCACCGCGCGGAACCGTATCGTTGCGCGGCGCCCCTCCGGGTTTTCCGCCCGCGCCGTCTCGGTCGAAAGATGCCGCAGATTGACGAGCCTGTAGCCGTCGAGGTCGAGCGCCGCATCGTGCAAGAGCGCCTGCACGCGCTCGGCGATCGCAAGCGCTTCGGCGCGTCCCGGCCGGTTCGACCAGGCGACGGCCGCAAAGCTGATCTCGCCGCCCGCCTCGCTCGCCGTCGACCAGTCGCGCGCCGTGATCTCGCCGAGATGCACGTAGGGCGCCTCGGCGTTCCGCGGCGCGCCGTCGTAGACGCGCGCGCCGCCGAGCAGCGCCTCTAGCGCCGCGTCTTCGCTCAGCGCGGAAAACACGGCCTCCTGCAACGCGGCCGCGGCGCTCATGGCCGTCCCTCCTCCTCGGCGAGGCAGACGAGATAGCGCCCGTCCTCGGCCGGATCGGTGACGCCGACAATGCGGAACAGCCGCGTCCCGAGCCGGAACCGGTCGCCCGGCTCCACGTCGCTTCGATGCCGCACGACGATGCGGTGCCGCGTCAAATCTCCCCGCCCCTCGCCGACGCTCCGCTCCTCGGCCCGCAGCGCCGTCACGTCGGCCCAGAGCGTCGCGGCGCTGGTCCACGCGATCGTCGCGCCGCCCGCCCCGTCCGGCGTCGCCGCCGGCTTCTCCAGGATGAGGCGGAGCCGCAGCCGGCCGGGGTTGCTCGCGCCCGCCCGGTTCAGCACAGCATCATCCTCCGGTACGGCGCGATCAGCTCGCGGTAGCCGAGCGGGGTCGCCTCGGCGCTTTCGTCGGAGACCGCGGAGCGATGCTCGTACCAATGCGTCGCGAGCAGGCGGATCGCCAACCTGAGCGGCTGCGGAACGTCGACCCCCGACGTGCCGTAGCCGGCGGTGAAATCGATCTCATATTCCACCGCCCCGGCTTGCGCATGGATCAGGCGCACCGTCCCGTCCGCCGCGTCGAAGGCGTAGTCCTCCGCGGCGAGCAGGGTCGCGACGGCGTCAGCGTCGATCGCCCGCACCGCCTCGACGCCGAGCGCCGGCACGATGGGCAGCGTCAGGCCATCCTCGGGCCAGAGGTCGACGAAAGCGCGCCAGGTCTGTTCGATCAGCACCCGGCGGATATCCGATTCCACCGCCACCCGGGCGGCGGCGAGCAGCGCGCCGACGAGGTCGTCCTCGTCGTCGCTCTCCAGCCGGAGATGCGCCTTCGCCTCGGCGAGGAGCACCGGCTCCACCGCCGGCCCTTCAAGCAGGATGCGTTTCATGAAAAGCTCCAGGCCCCCTTCCCCTTGCGGGGAGGGGATTGGGGAGGGGGAAGGATGGCGGGCGCTTCTGTCCCCCCACCCCAGCCCTCCCCACAAAAAGGGGGAGGGAGTAGTCGGCTCCGCCGCCGCGTTGGCGTGAGGCGGCGGAGCCATCGGCACGGCCCCAGGGAGGAGCGGGGTCAGGCCGTGCCGAACTTGACGAGCTTGATCGCGTCGAAGTCCTGCACGCCGCCGCCCACGCGCTTGGTCGTGTAGAAGAGCACGTAGGGTTTTTGGCTGTAGGGGTCGCGCAGCACGCGAACCCCCTGGCGGTCGACGATCAGGTAGCCGCGCGAGAAGTCGCCGAAGGCGATCGAGAACGAGTCCGCGGCGATGTCGGGCATGTCCTCCGCCTCCGCCAGCGGGAAGTTCATGATCGTCGCGCGGCCTTGCGCCGTCGCCGGCGGCGCCCAGAGGTAGTGGCCGTTCTCGTCCTTGAGCTTGCGCACCGCCGCCTGCGTCTTGCGGTTCATCACGAAATGCGCGTTCTGCCGGTAGCCGGCCTTCAGCGCATAGACGAGATCGACGAGCACGTCCGAGGGATCGGTGGCGGCGAAGGCCCCGGACGCGCCGGTCACCAGGTAGCCGAGCTTGGCCCATTCCCAGCTCGCCTCGGCGACCGTGTCGTAATCGAGGAAGCCGCGCGGCTTCTTGTCGGCGTCGCCGTTGACGAAGGCGGCGCTCTCCTGCTCGGCGAAGGCCGTCTCCACTTCGCCGGCGATCCACTGGTCGATGTCGATCGCGGTGTCTTCGAGCAGCGCCGCCGTCGCCGCCGGCATGGCGTAAAGCTCCATCACCGGATATTCGAGCTCCACCAGCGTCGGCGTGTCGGTCTCCGGCCGCGCATCGGTCTCGCCGACCCAGCCCGTCTCGAAGCCGGTCGTGGAGAAGGGCTTGCGATAGGCGTTCGACGAGACGGTGCGGATGCCGGCGATGCCGCGGATCGGCGAGACGATCGCCAGCCGGCGGCCGATCTCGGCCTCCACTTCGGGCGGCGCCAGGTAGCCCGAGTCGGGCGTGGTGACGGTGGAGAGCGCTTTGGCTTCAAGCCGCTTCAGCCCGGTCATCTCGCCGGTGCGGACATAGGAATCGAAGGCCGCCTTGTGCTCGCTTGCCTCGAGCCGGACCTGCCCGGTTCCCGTTGACGGACCGATGTCCGGCCGCCGTCCCTTGAGAACCAGCCGGTCGATCAGCCGCTTCTGGCCGTCAAGCGCATCGGAGATGCGGTTGACCTTCTCCTCGGTGACGACGTCGGCGGAAAGCTTTCGCTCGATGTCGGCCAGCCTGTCGTCGTTGGCGTCCCTGAACGCCTCGAAGGATGTAAGCAAATCCTCAAACGCATCCTTCAGCTCGAGCGTGTTCCCCTCCGCTCCCTTGATCTCGGGAGCAGGCTCAAGTTCCATGTTCATTGTTCTTCTCCGTTGCTCAGAAACTACCGTGCGCCGACCGTCGGCGGCGCGTTCCCCTCCCCCTTGCGGGGAGGGTGTCATCCGCGAGCTCTGCGAGCCGGATGACGGGTGGGGTTCTCTATGCCGCGCGCTACGCCTGCGAACCCGCACCTGGCCCTCGCGGCGCGTTCCCCTCCCCCTTGCGGGGAGGGATCAGCCGCGCATTACCCTTGCTGCTTTACGCAACGCGGCGAGCAGGGCTGCATTCACTCCCTTCACCGCGCTCACGCGCGCCGCCGGCAGCATCGGGAACGTCACGACGGAAATCTCCCAGAGATCCACCTCCAGGAGCCGCCGCATCCCCGTCTTCGCGTCGGTCCGGCCGCGCACGGTGCGGAAGCCGATCGACAGCCCGTCGATGGCGCCGGCGCGCATCAGCGCCAGCACCTCGCGTCCCTTCGCCACCTCCGTCATCAGCCGGCCGCGCACGAAGAGGCCGCGGGCGTCCTCCCGGATCGTCTCCCAGACGCCGATCGGCGCCGCCGGGTCGTGCTGGAACAGCATCCTGACGCCGGCCGTCCCGCGTCTGGCGATCGACTTTCGGAACGCGCCAGGCTCGACGACGTCGCGGTTCAGATCCGTCTCGCCGAAGAGGCTGGCATAGCCGGAGAAGGTCCCGTCCGCCTCCACCGCCGAAATTTCGGCCGCAGCGAATTTCGTCTCGCGTGCGAGCGCGGCGTTCCCTCCCTGCTTGCGGGCACGCAAAGGTCCCCTCCCCCCTTGCGGGGGAGGGACAGGGAGGGGGGAGGAATGCCGTGCGCTCATCGCACCACCCGCAGCCTGGCGTTCCCGCGCTTCGCCGCGAGGTGCTCGGCGCGGAGAAAGATCATCACCATCGCGAACTCGGCAAAGACGTCGCGATGACCGCCCGGCTCCCGCCGGAGCAACCTTAGGAAGTCAAGCATGATCGGAAAAACTCCTCTCCTTGACGGAAGCGTCGTGTAAGGGCCCGATCCATCTCGCCGGACGCCGCATCTCGCGCGACCGGCATCGTTCTGGAACCGTCGTCATCGCCGGACTTGATCTGACTTGATCCGGCGATCCAGTCCATCTCGCGCGACCGGCATCGTCTCTAGAACCGTCGTCATCGCCGGACTTGATCCGGCGATCCATTCCGTGACCGCGACGCGAGCCCGAAAGCGCCGCGGAAGGGATGCCCGGGTCAAAGCCTGGGCATGACGACAGTCACCATTTCGGAATCGCTGTTCGCTGTTTTCTGTGTCCCGCTATTCGCCCCGGAACAGCTTGTTCAGCCGCGCGATCTCGCTGACGAAGTCGTTGAACCGCCGGTTCGACGCCGCCAGTTCCCTGAGCGCCCAGACGAGCAGCCCCGACGCACCCATTGCCCATAGAAAGAGCGCG
>DASWJZ010000290.1:0-2223 GCA_036396875.1 Propylenella sp. | reverse complement strand
CCAGTGCTTCGAGGAAAACCGTCTGTCCCTTCCAGCGCGTAAGCCGCCCCGGCAACAGCACCACGCGCTGACCGTCGCCCGCCCATGCCGCGCGCAGCCGCACGATGCGGTCGGGCGTCACGCCGCCAGGATCGAAACGGTCAAGATCCACGCCGCGCGGGATGATGGCGAGCCGCTTCGGCTTGATGCGATAGGTGTCGCGGATGTGCCGCGCCGTCCATTCGGAATTGGCGATCACCGCGTCGCCGCGCGCCATCACTGAATTGTAGAGGTGCTTGGCGGCGTGGCGTTCACTGTAGATGCCGTGGAACGTGGTCACGAACGGCACGCCCGAAAGCCGCGCGGCGAAAAGCGCCGGCCACGCGGGTGCGCGGCTTCGCGCGTGGAGGAGATCGACCCGCTCGCGGCGGACGAGTCGGGCAAGACGGGCGACGTTGGCCGCCATCGCGGCCGGGTTCTTCGAGCCGACGGGAAGCTCGATCAAGGTCCCGCCGACCGCCGCAAGCTCGGCGGCGAGCCGGCCGCCGGCCGACGCGACGAGCGCGCGGTCGCCGCGCGCGGCGAGCGCCGCCGCAACGTCGATCGCGGTCCGCTCCGCGCCGCCGGCGTCAAGCTGCGGGATGACCTGCAGGACTGTCAGCGGCCGACGCGCCGGACTTGACGGCATGCAACGCTTCCCGCACCTCGGGGGAGAAATCGGCGGCAGCAATAGAATGACCGCGGCGCGATTGAAATATCTCGAAACGGGCGCAGGACAAGAGTCGCGCCGTATCGCCGTCCTGTCGCGGGCGGGCAAGAAGCCGGGCATCTTCTGGCTCGGCGGCTTCCGCTCCGACATGGAGGGTGGCAAGGCCGAGGCGCTCGACCGATGGGCGGCGGGCGCGGGCCGCGCCTGTACGCGCTTCGATTATTCCGGCCACGGGCGCTCCGGCGGGCGCTTCGAAGACGGCACCATCTCGCGCTGGCTGGACGAGGCGGCCGCCGTGTTCGATGCTTTCGCCAAGGGCCCGCAAATTTTCGTCGGCTCCTCGATAGGCGGCTGGATCGCACTTCTGCTTGCGCAGCGTCTGCGCGATGGGGAAAAGCAGGCGCGCCTCGCCGGACTGGCGCTCATCGCGCCGGCGGTCGACATGACCGAGGACCTGATGTGGGACAGCATGACGCAGCCCGAACGCCGCGCGTTGCGACGGAAGGGATTTATCACGCGTCCCTCCGCCTATTCGGATGCGCCCGACATCATCACCCGCGCGCTGATCGAGGACGGGCGGCGGCACCTGTTCGGCGACAGGCCCATCGAGGCGGGCTGTCCGGTGCACGTGATCCAGGGGATGCAGGACGCGGATGTGCCGTGGCGGCACGCGACGCGGCTGATGGAACGGCTCGCCTTCGACGATGCCGTGCTCACGCTCGTGCGCGACGGCGATCACCGGCTGTCGCGGCCGGAGGACATCGAGCGGCTGACGCGCGCCGTTGAGGGACTGATCGCCCGCTGACAGCGCCGCTCAAGCAAGCGCAAACATGAACGCGTCGCGTCCCGGCGGCGCGTTCAGGCGAGATAGGGCAGCGCCATGACCGCCGTTGAAGCCGCGGTCAGAACGATGAAGGCCGCCGTCCGAACTGCGATATCCTTGATGGTCATGGCTCGTCCCCAGAAGTCGATTGGTTGCTGGCACGAGTAACGGGCGAACATTTCAGTAGTTCCTGCCCAAACAAGGGATTCATGTTTCGTCGCCGGCCGGTTTTGTTTCATCCGGCCCGCTGCGGCGCAACAAGAGCGGATCGGGCGGCTCCCGGAATTGGACATTTCCGCCGTTTCGTGCGACGGAGCCGGCATGCCGAAGGTGGTCAAGATCTGCGGGCTTTCCGACGAGGAAGGCGTCGACGCCGCGCTTCATGCCGGCGCCGATCTCGTCGGTTTTGTGTTCTTCCCGCCGAGCCCCCGCGATGTCACGCTCGGCCGCGCCGCCGCGCTCGCTCGCCGTGCCCGCGGCAGCGCGCTTGTCGTGGCCTTGACCGTCGATGCCGGCGACGACGTCCTCCGCGATATCGCCAGCGCGCTGAAGCCCGACCTCTTGCAGCTGCACGGGAAGGAATCACCGGCGCGCGCGGCCGCCGTGAAGGCGCTGACCGGGATTCCCGTCATGAAGGTCATCGGCGTCGCCGCAGCCGCCGATCTTGCGGCTGCGGATCGCTATCCGGCTGCCGAACGGCTGCTGCTCGACG
>DASWJZ010000289.1:0-1965 GCA_036396875.1 Propylenella sp. | reverse complement strand
CATCTTCTTCGCCGCGGGCCCGGTGGCGATGGTGTAGAGCCCGACGCCGATGGTGACGCGGCGCAAATCGTCGAGCACGGCGTCGATATGGTCGGGCTCGATGTGCTCGAGCACGTCGATGCAGGCGACGAGGCGGCACGGCGCGGGCGGCGCGGCGATGGCGGGGATCGCCGGATCGTAGGCGCGCACCGCGACCGACGGTCCGAGATGCTTCGTAAGCTCCTCGGCGAGGCGCCCTTTGCCGGCGCCGTAATCGAGGATCTCGGCCGCCTTGAGCTGGCGCGCGAGCTGGGAGACGAGCGGCGCGCGCTGCACCGACGCGACGCCGTAGTCGGGGTTCTTGTGCATCTCCGCCTGGAGCGCGCGATAGTCCTCGCTGATCAACGGGGTGGCGGACGGCGTAGCGGACATGGCACGGCTCGCGACAGGGTCGGAGGACCGACCCTGCGCGGCCGTCGTGAACAAAACCTTACCGCGGACTAGTTCTGCTGGCCGGCGTCGGCCTTGAGGCCGGCCGCCTCGATGCCGGCGACGGCGGCGAGCTCGTCGTTGTCCGACGTGTCGCCCGAGGCGCCGACGGCGCCGAGTATCTCGCCGTCCGGCGCGCGGATGATCACGCCGCCCGGAACCGGGATGAGGCCGCCGCCCACCGACGACGACACGTTGATCAGCGCGTTCAGGAAGTGCGGCCGCGCGTTGAAGCGGCTCTCCAGCATGCGCGAGGACATGCCGAACGCCACCGCGCCCCACGCCTTGCCGATCGCGATGTGCGGGCGGAGCGGCCCGCCCGGCCCGTCGGGCCGCACGAAGGCCTTGAGATGGCCGCCGTCGTCGAGCACCGCGATGGTCAGCGGGTTCATCTTCTGCGCCTTCGCTTTGGCCGAGGCGGCCTCGATGATCTTGCTGGCCTGATCGAGCGTGAGCTTCGCCATGACGTTCTCCCCTGGAGCGATTTGATTGATCCGCTTATGCCGCGTTCGGCGATCGTTGGCAATCGCGACGGGCGCGCCGTTTACTGTTCCTTAACCCTGCGAACCCTCTAATTCCGCACCGTTGCGGCGCCTATGTGGCCGGGAGGGGAGACGACTTCGATGACGGAACTTTTCGCGGGACTGAACGAATTCGTGGTGGCGATCTCGCTCGCCTCGCTGATCGGGATCGCGGCGTTGACGACCGTCGCGGGTCTTTCCGCCGCGCTGGTCGCCAAGCGGTTGCGCGCGCCGCACCGGCGGCGCCACCAGACCGACCTCGACCTCGCCTTCCGGCGCGCCAAGATCAACCGGTTGTCGGGCGCAACCCTGCACAGCGCCTTCTAAGGTCAATTATTCCAATCCATTGCCGCCGTTTCTTCGTGTACGATAGCGGCTTGAGCCGACGAGCCGGTGCTTGAGAGTACGGCCGGCTTCGACGATTGGCCGCTGACCGAAATGAAGGCGTCAGGTCCGAAGGGCCGTGTCCCGGCCATCCACGGGCGTGCTTCATCAGTCGTGCCGCACCGCCGCCGCAGGAAGCCCGTGGATGCCCGGCACAAGGGCACGGCTGTGCGGCTTGGATCGTCGCCCGCCCGTACGAAGAAAAGAACGTCATGGCCGGGCCGGCCGAAGGCCGAGTCCCGGCCATCCACGGGCCTTTTCTGTCGCTGGTGCGGCACGGCCATCGCAAGAGGCCCGTGGATGACCGCGACAAGCGCGGTCATGACGATGGGGTTGGCGCGCGTCGCGGGAAATCACCATTGCCGCCAATACCACGGACTCCAAGCGACTTCGCGCGCCTCCGCATTGCGGAACCGGACAGCCGTGGCACAAGGGCGGGCATGACGACGGAGGAATGCCGAAGCCTCCGTCCGATCGGACACCGCTCTAGACGGCGCCGAGCGGCAGCGCTTCCGCCTCGGCGACGACGCGCACGCGCACCATTTCGCTCCGCCCGCGGATCTCGATGTCGTGGCTCGGATAGGCGGCGAGG
>DASWJZ010000288.1:0-13257 GCA_036396875.1 Propylenella sp. | reverse complement strand
TCTACCGGTGTGCTCCGCGTGTCCGGCAGCCGCACAGGTTCGTACACGATCGACCAGTTCTTCGACGAGGAGCCGGGGCCGCCGCCGGAGGACGGGTCGGCGCTGCGAGAGGGTATCGGCTGCGACCCGCTCGGCTGCATTCTCAAGGGGGCGAACGGGCTCACGGTCGCCCATGTCCTTGATCCGGCCGCCTTCCCCGAGGACTGCCGCCGCGCCGACGTCATCGTCGCGCCGCTGCCGGCGCCGGGAGCGTGCAGCGCCGCACTTGTGATCGACGCGCCGCGGCTCGCACGCTTCGGGTCGCATGCCGTCCGTGCCGGGCATGCGGGCTCCGAACGGCAGCTTCGGGTCAGGTCCGAACGGTCTCAATTCGCGCGGCCGTGGCAGGCAGTGAGCGCGGCCGGACGCGATGCGGCTGTCAGTACTTCCGAAGAAGGCCGGTAAGCCTGCCCTGTATGCGAATGCGGTCCGGCCCGAAGATGCGCGTCTCGTAGGCCGGGTTCGCCGCCTCGAGCGCGATTGAGGCGCCCTTCCGCCGAAGCCGCTTCAGCGTGGCCTCCTCGTCGTCGACGAGCGCGACGACGATATCGCCGGTGTTCGCGGTATCCTGCTTCTTCACGATGATGGTGTCGCCGTCGAAGATGCCGGCATCGATCATCGAATCACCGCGAACCTCCAAAGCGAAATGGTCGCCGCCGGCAAGCATTTCCGGCGGAACCGCGATCGAGTGGCTGTGGTTCTGGATGGCCGAGATCGGCACGCCCGCGGCAATCCGGCCCATGACCGGTACTGCGACCGGGTCGTTCGCCGGCTCGTCGCGCCGCGCCTGCTGCTCCGGCGCCTTGCCCAGCCGGCCCTCGATCACGTTCGGCCGGAAGCCGCGCTGGCGAGCGCCGGCTAAGCTCGGATTGACGGCGTCGGGAAGGCGAATGACATCCAGCGCGCGGGCGCGATTCGGAAGCCGGCGGATGAAGCCGCGCTCCTCCAGCGCCGTGATGAGCCGGTGGATGCCGGATTTCGAGCGCAGGTCGAGTGCATCCTTCATCTCGTCGAAGGAGGGCGGAATGCCGCTCTCCTTCAGCCGCTCATTGATGAACAGGAGAAGCTCGAGTTGCTTGCGCGTCAGCATCGTCCTCGCCCCAATACGTGATCTTGCGTACAAATCACGAACGAACACTACATGTTCACGCAGTGTTCCGCAAGACCCGTTAATTTCCGATGAAAGGAAATGAAGTGTCGGGCGAGGAGCGCAGCATCAGAATTGGGACTTCGTCGCCGGCGACGGCTGCGGGAGCGCGAACGGGCCTGACGATGAGCGCGTCGGCCGCCGCCAGGGTCGCCAGCATTGAGGAATCCTGGGCAGCGAAAGGCGTGACGGCGCGCCGGTGGCGATCGCCCGTCAGCCGGGCGCGGACGAAATCCTGGCGGCCGTTGTTCTCGGCCATCGGCGCCCCAAGCCGCGCCACCGACATGTCCGCCTCGGTCGGAAGACCGAGCTTCGCCCGAATCAGCGGTTTCAGAAAAACGTGCCCGCAGACGAGCGCCGAGACCGGATTCCCCGGAAGCCCGAGGACATGCATCGCGCCGATCCGCCCGACCATAAGCGGCTTGCCCGGACGCATGGCGATCCTCCAAAAGTCGAGCGCCATGCCTCGTTCGGCAAGCGCAGCCTGCACCAGGTCATGTTCGCCGACCGATGCGCCCCCTGCGACCACGAGGATGTCGGCGCCCTCTGCGCGATCCACCGATGCTGCGATCGCCTCGCGCCGGTCCGGGGCGATGCCAAGGTCGGCCGGATCGCCGCCGCACTCGCGAACGAGCGCGGCAAGCCCGATTCCGTTTGACGACACGATCTGGTCCTCACCCGGCGTCTCGCCCGGCGGAACCAGCTCGTCGCCATTGGACAGGACTGCCACCTTCGGTCGGCGGCGGACAGGGATCGCGCCGTAGCCCATGGATGCGGCCAGCGCCAGCGCGTGCGGGTCGAGCAGGCGGCCGCCTGCGAGCAAGTGGTCGCCGGCGGCGAAATCGAGACCCACCCGCCGCACGAACTGGCCGGCACTGACGGGTTCGGCGACGACGATGCCTTCGCCGTCGCGAGCGGCGTTCTCCTGGATGAGCACGGCATCGGCGCCTTCCGGCACTGGCGCCCCCGTAAAAATCCTTGCGGCCTCGCCCGGCCCCAGCCGTCCGTGGAAACGTTCGCCGGCGCGCGACATGCCGACGACCACGAGACGCGCCCCAGCGGTGGCGTCCGCCGCGCGTACGGCGTAGCCATCCATGGCGGATGCGGCAAACGGCGGTTGCGTCAGCCGCGCAGCGAGCGTCTCGGCGAGAACCCGGCCGTGGCCGGCGGCGATCGGAACGGTTTCGGGGCCGAGCGGGGCGACGCCGCTCAGAAGCCGCTCTATCGCCTCGGCGACCGAAATAAGGCTCATCCGGTGGTCCCGCCGGCGCGCCATGCGCCGGAGCGGCCGCCCGTCTTTTCCTCGAGCCGGATGTCGGTGATGCGCATGGCGCGGTCCGCGGCCTTGGCCATATCGTAAATCGTAAGGCAGGCGACGGAGACTGCGGTCAGCGCCTCCATCTCCACGCCGGTCTTACCCTCGCATTTCGCGGTGGCCGTGACGCGCAGGCCGGGGAGGGCCGCATCCGGCTCGACCTCTACGGCGATCTGCGTCAGCCGGAGGGGATGGCAGAGGGGAATGAGGTCGTGCGTCCTCTTCGCCGCCATGATTCCGGCGATGCGCGCCGCCCCGGCGACATCACCCTTCTTGGCGTTGCCCGAGATGATCAGATCCAGCGTCTTTTGAGCCATGACGACGGCGCCGCTGGCAGTCGCGCTCCGTGCCGTCGTCGCCTTGTCCGCGACATCCACCATATTCGCGCTGCCGTCCTCCGCGAGATGCGTCAGCCGCGGTTTCATTCGGCGGCCTCGGCATTCTCAGGCCGTAGCAACGCGCGTGTCGCCGCCGTCACGTCGTGCTGCCGCATAAGGCTCTCGCCGACGAGGATTGCGCGCACGCCGACAGCGGCGAGCCGCGCCACGTCGGCGGGAGTGAAGATGCCGCTCTCGCTGACGAGCAAACGGTCCGCCGGCACGAGCGGCGCCAGGCGCTCCGTCGTTGCAAGCGTCGTCTCGAAGGTCTTGAGGTCGCGATTGTTGATGCCGAGAAGCGGCGAGGCGAGTCTCAGAGCCCGCTCGAGCTCAGCCTCGTCGTGCGCTTCGACGAGCACGTCCATGCCCAGCGCGCGGGCGGTCTCTTCGAGGCTCCGCGCTTCGTCGTCGGTCGCTGCCGCCATGATTATGAGAACGCAATCCGCGCCCCACGCGCGGGCCTCGTAGACCTGGTAGGGATCGTACAGGAAATCTTTGCGCAGCGCCGGTAGCGGCGTGGCGGCGCGCGCCTCCCTCAGGAACTCGGGTGCGCCCTGGAAGGAAGGGCCGTCCGTCAGAACCGAAAGGCACGCCGCGCCGCCGGCCTCATAGGCCCGCGCCAGGCAGGGCGGATCGAAATCCGCCCGGATGAGCCCCCGGGACGGACTAGCCTTCTTGATCTCGGCGATCAGGGCCACTCCCGCCGATGCGATCCGATCGCTGAGCGCACGGACAAAACCGCGTGGCGCTTCGCAGTCGGCAATCCTCGCCTTCAGTTTGGGCAGCGGCAGCTTCTCCTTGGCGGCCGCAATCTCCCGCCGTTTGTAGGCTTCAATGTTTTTCAGGATATCGGTCACGGCTGCGGCGTCATCCATTCGAAACCGCTACCAGCCGTTCCAGCGCCGCCCGGGCCCGCCCGGAATCGATGCTGTCCCGTGCGAGCGTGGCGGCGCCGGCGGTGAGCTGCGCCTTGCCGGCCACGATCAGAGCCGCCGCGGCGTTCATGATCACAACGTCGCGGAACGCGCCGAGGTCGCCGTCGAGCACGCCGCGCAAGGCGGCGGCGTTCTCCGCCGACGTTCCGCCGAGCAGCGCCTCCGGCTCGACCGGGTCGATCCCAAATTCCGAAGGTTCGATCTGAAAGGCGCGGACGCGCTCGCCCTTCAGCTCCGCAACGTAGGTTATGCCGGTCGAGGTGATCTCGTCGATACCGGCGCGGCCGTCGAACGTGCCATGCACGACCCACGCCGTTTCCGCGCCAAGCGAGCCGAGAACCTCGGCGATCGGCTCCACCCATTCCCGCGCAAAGACACCGAGCATGTAGCGCTTGACGTTCGCCGGATTGCAGAGCGGGCCGAGGAGATTGAAAATCGTGCGCGTCCCGAGCTCCGCCCGCGACGGGCCGACGTGGCGCATGGCGGAATGATGGTTCGGCGCGAACATAAAGCCGATTCCGGCCTCGCGGATGCATTCCGCGATCTTCTCCGGCGCGAGGTCGATCTTCACGCCGAGCGCGGCGAGCGTGTCGGCGGCGCCGGCCTTGGAGGAGATCGCGCGGTTCCCGTGCTTGGCGACCGGCACGCCGGCGCCTGCCACCACGAAGGCCGAGCAGGTCGAGATGTTGTAGGTGCCGGATGCGTCGCCGCCCGTGCCGACGATGTCGATCGCGCCGGGCGGCGCATCGACCTGCGTCATCTTCCCCCGCATGGCGCAGACGGCGCCGGCGATCTCGTCGACGCTCTCGCCCCGCACCCGGAGCGCCATCAGAAAGCCGCCGATCTGCGACGGCGTCGCCTCGCCGGACATGATGATTCCGAATGCGGCTTCCGCCTCTTCGCGGGTCAGCCGTTCGCCCGCGGCGGCCCTGGCGATGAAGCTCTTCATGTCGGCCATGTCAGGCGGCCCGGCGGCCGGCGCGGGAATTGTGGGCGCGGGCGATGCGGAGAAAATTCTCCAGGATGCGGTGGCCGTGCTCCGAGGCGATGCTCTCGGGATGGAACTGCACGCCGTGCACCGGGGCGGACGCATGACGCACGCCCATGATCACGCCGTCGTCGGTCCATGCCGTCTCGATCAGGTTGCCGGGCATGCTTTCCGGAGCAATGGTCAGAGAGTGGTAGCGGGTCGCCGAGAAGGGACCGTTGATGCCGTGGAAGACGCCGTCGCCCTCGTGGAGGATGCGCGAGAGCTTGCCGTGCATCAGGACCGGCGCGCGCACGATGCGGCCGCCATAGGCCTGGCCGATCGCCTGGTGGCCGAGACAGACGCCGAGGATCGGTACCGCGCCGTTTGCCGCCTTGACGAGGTCGAGGCAGATTCCCGCCTCGTTAGGGGTGCACGGGCCGGGCGAGAGGACGATCGCCTCAGGCTCGCGCGCAAGTGCCTCGTCCGCCGTGATCTTGTCGTTGCGGACGACATGCGGCTCCGCCCCGAGCTCGCCCAGATAGTGGACGAGGTTCCAGGTAAAGCTGTCGTAATTGTCGATGACAAGCAGCATTTCGGGCCGACTTGGTTCCGGCGGTGAGAATTAGGCCGCCGGGGCCGGGCCGGTCAAGAAAGCGCTGAGCTTACGACGGGCCCGCCTTTTGGCCGGCGCCCATACTGGCCTATTCTGCCGCATCCGGCGCCGGTTCGATCGCCATCGCGGGACAAGGCTCGATGCTCCGAAGAACGCCGCAGATGGAAGGGCTTGGGCGGCGGCTGACCGGTGCGCCGGGCCGCCTGATCGAACTCGGCACCAGCCCCTATCCGCCGAAGACGCGGCGGCGGCTGAAGAGCATCAATGTCGGCTCCTTCACGATCGCCGTCTCCTGTGCGCTCTTCGCCCTGACCTATGCGATGGAAGATTTCGCCCTCTACCGCGGCGCCGTGGCGGTCAATCTCGCCATGATGGCGGCGGCGCTGAGCGTCCCCGCCTTCCACCGCATCAACGACATGGCGGCGGGGGTGTTCATCGCCGCGGCGCTGCTCCTCGGGCTGTTCGTCCTGGTCGCCCTGATGGGCAGGCTTTCCGGCATCCAGATCAACTTCATCGCGACATCGGCGCTGGCGTTCCTCATCTTCGGACTGCGGCGGATGCTGTTCATTGCCGTTGCGATCGGCGTGGCGATCACCCTCCATATCGCAGCATGGCTTCTGTTCCCGGAGGGGCTAATCGGGGAGGGCGTCACCGCGGGCTTCCTCACGCAAATCTACGTGACGATCGTGGTCACCATCTCCATCATCGTCGCGGTCGTCGTCTATTACGCCTTCTGGACGGCCGAGCAGGCGGAGGCGGAGACGGAATCGCTGCTTGGCCGCATCCTGCCGGCGTCCGTGGTGGAGCGGCTGAAGCTGCGGCCGGGCGAGCCGATCGCCGACAGCTTTGCGGAAGCCGCGGTCCTCTTCTCCGATCTCGCCGGCTTCGTGCCGCTGGCGCGGCAGCTCGGCGCCGCCCGCACCGTCGCGATGCTCAATCATATGGTCCACAGCTTCGACCGGTTGGCGGCGACGCACCGGGTCGAGAAGATCAAGACGATCGGCGACGCCTATATGGCCGTCGCGGGCCTGCCCGAACCGCAGCCGGACGATGCGGCCCGGCTCGCCCGGATGGCGCTCCGGATGCAGGCGGCCGCCGACGAGACGGCGCGGGCGTTCGGCGTCGACCTGCGGCTGAGAATCGGCATCGCGCTCGGCCCGGTCATGGCCGGCATCATCGGCAGAGATCGGTTCGGCTACGACGTATGGGGCGACCCGGTGAACCTCGCGGCGCGGCTTGAGAGCACCGGCGAGCCGGGGCGCATCCAGGTCTCCGGCGCCTTCCGCGAAAGGCTGGGCGATGACTTCGCCTTCGCCTATCGCGGCAGCATCGACATCAGGGGCGTCGGCGCGGCGGACACCTTCTTCCTGGTCGGGCCGGCGCGCGGCGCGAGCGACCGCGCCGGCGGCGGCTGACTATGCCGCGGCGCTGAGGCGGACGCCGGCGCTTTCGGTCAGCATGACCTTGTTGAGAAGTTTTACGCAGGCATAGACCGCCTGAATCGACGGCACCGGCGTCTTGGTCAGCTTCGCCATTTCGAGGATCGAGCCGATCAGCGCCTCGGTCTCCAGCGAGCGGCCGAGCTCGACATCCTGCAGCATCGACGTTTTGTGCGCGCCGACTGCCTCCGCCCCCTCGATGCGTTTCTCGATGCTGACGCGGAATTTCACGCCGAGCTTGTTCGCCACATCCTGCGCCTCCTTCATCATGTCGGCGGCGAGCCGCCGCGTCTCGGCGAACTGGCAGATGTCGACGAGGGTCGCATGCGTAAGTGCGCTGATCGGATTGAAAGAGAGATTGCCCCAGGCCTTCAGCCAGATTTCTGAGCGGATGTCCGGAAGCACACGCGATTTTAGCCCGGCGTGGATGAGCACGTCGTGCAGCCGCTTGATGCGTTCGGTCTCCGCGCCATCAAGCTCGCCGATCGGAAAACGGTCGCCCTCGACGTGGTGGATGACGCCCGGCTCCGGCACCGAGGCGGCCGGGTAGACGACGCAGCCGATAACGCGCGCCGGATCGATCTTCTTCGTCAGAATGCCGGAGGGGTCGAGGCTGTCGAGCTTCTGACCGTCATACTGGCCGCCGAGGCGTTGAAAATACCACCAGGGGAGACCGTTCTGCACCGTCATCACCATGGTGTCCGCCCCGAGCATCGCGTCGATGTCGCGGACGACATTCTCCAGGTAATGCGCCTTCACCGCGAGGATCACGAGGTCTTGCGGGCCCGCCTCGGAGGCGGTCTGCACGGCCCTGACCTTGGCGACCGCCTCGGTGCCGTCGTGCCAGACGAGTTTCAGGCCTTTCGCCTTCATCGCCGCGAGCTGCGGGCCGACGTCGATCGCGGTGACCGTGTGCCCGGCGAGGGCGAGCTTCGCCGCCATGAGGCCGCCGATCGCGCCGGCGCCGACGACGGCGATGCGCATCTTTTCCGGCTTCTCCGAAAAATAACGGAAGGGCACGTCCTGCACGAAGGTGTTGGAAAGCGTGCCGACGCCGTCGATCGTGACGTCGATCCGGTTCTCCGCCTCGCGCATGGCGCTCACCCCGACTGAGGTGCCGCATGCGATGACGTCGCCCGGCATCAGCGTCATGTCGCGGGAGATGCGGCTCACGAGCTTCAGCGGCGGGAAGAACATGTCGCTGACCGGATAATTCTGTTTCTCGGCGCCGTTGACGACCGTGCGGACCGACAGCCCCATCGGATCGAGGCCGGTCGCAATGACCGGCCCGAAGACGCCGAACGTGTCAAAACTCTTGGCGCGGCACCATTGCGCAAAAGTCGGATTCTTCTGGATCAGATCGGCGGCCGTCACGTCGTTGATGCATGTGTAGCCGAAAATGTAGTCGGCCGCGTCCGCCTCGGAGACGTTGCTGCAGCGCTTGCCAATGACGATGCCGAGTTCGCCTTCATAGACGATGTTGCCGGCATAGTTCGGCGGCCGGCGGATCTCTTCCCCCGGCGCCAGGAAGGCGCTCGGCGACTTGAAGAAGTAGAGCGGATCGTCGGGCGCCGCGACGTTCAGGCTCTTCGCCAGGGCGTGAAAATTGTTCCACAGGCAGACCATCTGCGTCGGCCGGCAGGGATTGAGCACCTTCACGTCCGCCAGCGCGACGGTCTCGCCGGTCGGACGCCGCTCCCCGAACATGTCGCCGGCATGCACCGCGATCGTGTCGCCATCGAGCGTGCCGAAGCCGGTTTCGCCGTTCCGCTCAAACCTTATCCAGTGCGCCATCTCGTTCCTCCCTGGCCGGGCGCTTCATGGCCCGTGCTGCGCGAACCGGTCCGGCAGCGCCGGCCATCCGCTTGAGGGGCGTTATCGCAATCCGGATGCCGGCACTCAAGAGGCGGGGGTCACCGTCCGCCGCCTTCCGGCCCGGGCGTCGGCGATCGAGGGAGTGGCGCTGAGGGAACGCACCTTCTCCCACAAGGGAAAAGATTTGGCAGCAGCGGAGGTGGCTGGGCGAGGCCAGCCTGGGCGCGCTCGATGCTTAGGCCAGCGTGCGATTGCAGCCGCTGGAGACTTTCCTCGCCAGCTCGTCCGGCACCTGGAGGTCGGCCATTGCGGCTGCGACCAGTTCCTCGCGCTTGGCGCGGTTGTCGTAGCCTTTGATGCTGGCGAGGTCCGTGCTCTTGGCCAACGCTATCCGTTCCGCCGAGTATGAACAGATGCCCGCCAGCGTCTCGACGCGCGCATTCTCGACCGCCTCGGCGCGGGCGCCGCTGGTGGAGACCCATCCTGCGCTGAACGCAACGACGGGCGCGGCAATGAGCCCGAGCACAAAACCCGTCAGATAAGGCTTCGCAACCGTAAGGCGCTGATCGAATGTCATGATTTCTCTCCCTCTAATCGGTGATTATCGGGATCGATACAGGCCCGCTCTCGGTTCTGGAGCCGATAGGGATATCCGAATGATGTATCCTGCGCCTCAATTTAAAAAGAAGCAAACATAAACCGAAATTGCGATCGAGATATTGCGAAGATACTCGCGCCGCTATCGTCGAAAATTCGCCGGTATACCGACCCGTTCAGCCAATTTCCGGGACGGGCGATTTGCGGCAGCGCCGCTTGCGACGATCCCACGGCACGGCGCATCGATACCTGCGATCCGGCGAGAGTTGTAGACGCGCCAGCTCTCCGCGGCCTTGGCAGCCGGTTGACGGTCGAGGCGTCCTCGAACACGATGGCGTGGGCTCGTTGTTGAAATCGACGAGCGGCAAAGACCATCGCGTGCGGGTCCATGACCCCGGCGTCAAACTCTAAAGGGAGGAACTTGATGAACTTACCGAAACTTTCCGCAGTCGCGGGCGCAGCCCTGATCGCCGGCGCGCTGGTTGTTTCAGGCCAGGCGGCCGCCGCCTATCCGGAGCGGCCGATCACCCTCATCGTGCCATGGGGCGCGGGCGGCGGCACGGACGCGACGGGCCGCATCATCGGTGCGCTCCTCGAAAAAGAGCTCGGACAGCCTGTCAATGTCGTGAACCGGACCGGCGGCTCCGGCGTGGTCGGCCATTCGGCCATCGCCGAGGCGGAGCCGGACGGATACACGCTCGGCGTCGCCACCGTCGAGATCGGGATGATGCACTGGCAGGGTCTCACCGACCTCACCTGGGAGAACTATACGCCGCTGGCGCTGGTGAACGAGGATCCCGCCGCTGTATCCGTGCGGGCCGATTCCGAATGGAACGACCTGAGCGCCCTGATCGAGGACGTTAAGGCCAACCCCGGGCAATACAAGGCCTCCGGCACCGGACAGGGCGGCATCTGGCATCTCGCCATCGCCGGGCTGCTGTCGGAACTCGGCCTGGCGCCGGATGCGGTAGTATGGGTGCCGAGCGAGGGCGCGGCGCCCGGCCTCCAGGATCTCGTCGCTGGCGGCGTCGACATGGTGCCCGCCTCCATTCCCGAGGCGCGCTCGCTGCTCGACGCGGGCCGGGTGAAATCGCTCGGCGTCATGTCGAGCGAACGCAATCAGGCGTTCCCCGACGTGCCCACCACCCAGGAGACGATCGGCGTTGCGTGGAACATCGGCGCCTGGCGCGGAATCGTCGGTCCGAAGGGCCTCCCGGAGGACGTGACGAGCGTGCTCATTCCGGCGCTCGAGAAGGTCTACAACAGCGACGATTACAAGGAGTTCATGTCGGGCCAGGGTTTCGGCATGCGCTGGGCGCCGGGCGAGGACTTCGCCGCCTTCATGAAGGAGAGCGACGAGAACCTCGGCGCGGTGATGAAAGAGGTCGGGCTTGCGAAATAGGCTGACGCCGGCGGCGCCTCCGGGCGCCGCCGAACGCCGGGCAAGGGGCAGGCGCAGGCGATGAACCAACCTACCGCGCAGAGTCTGCGATGCGCGTGAACGACGCGGTCCTCGGGGGCTCGCTCGTTATTTTCGCTATTGCGCTCGCCGTCTACGCCCAGGCCTTTCCCGACATCCCCGGGCAACAATACGGGGCGTCGGTTTTTCCGACGGTAGTCGCGTTCGGCTTCGCCGGAGCGGGGCTCGTGCTCATCGCCGCCGGCGTTCGCCAGCACGCGCCGCTCGTCGCCTGGGCCGACTGGGCGCGCGAGCGGCACGGCTTGCGCAACGTCGTTGTCTCGGTGGCGGCGGTCGTTTTCTACATCGTGGCGTCAGACGCGCTCGGCTTCATTCTCACGATGCTGCCGATTCTCGTCGTGATGCTCAGGCTGTTCGGGGTCGGCTGGCTGACGACTGGCGCGGTCGCGCTCGTCGTCACGCTGCTCATCCAGTACGTGTTCGGGAGCCTCCTCTACGTCCCCCTTCCGTGGGGACTCCTCGAGCCGGTCAGGTGGTAGGGCGATGACGGCGATCGAGCAGGCCCTCGATCTCGTCTTCCGCCTGGATGTCATGACGACGATTCTGGCGGCCGCAATCTTCGGCCTTTTCGTCGGCGCTATACCCGGCCTGACGGCGACCATGGCGATCGCTCTCTTGGTGCCGGTCACGTTCTTCATGGAGCCGGTGCCGGCGGTCGGCGCGATGATCACCTGCTCGGCGATGGCGATCTTCGCAGGCGACATCCCTGCGACTCTGCTCAGGATGCCCGGCACGCCCGCCTCGGCCGCTTACACGGACGAGGCCTATGCCATGACCCGCAACGGCGAGGCCGAGCTGGCGCTCGGAGCGAACCTGCTCTTCTCGGCGCTGGGCGGACTCTTCGGCACGGCGGTGCTGATCTTCGCCGCCCCGTATCTGGCCGAGGTGGCGCTGAAGTTCTCGTCGTTCGAGTATTTCTGGATGGCGCTGCTCGGGCTGACCTGCGCCGCTCTGGTCGGCTCCGGATCGGCGGTGAAGGGCCTGGTCAGCCTGCTCATCGGGCTCTTCGTCGCGACGATCGGCCTCGACAATCCGGCCGCCGTACCGCGCTTCACCTTCGGCAACATCAACCTTCTCGGCGGGATCGATTTCATCGCCGCGATGATCGGCCTCTTCGCCGTGTCGGAGGTGCTGCGGAGCGTGGCGGCGGGGGCAAGAACCGTGCAGGTCACGCAGACGAGCATCGGCAATCTTTTCAAGGGGTGGGGCGGCCTGATCGTAACGTATTGGCGGCAGCAGGTGCGGGGGAACGTCATCGGCGTGGCGATCGGCGCGCTGCCGGGGGCCGGCGCCGACCTTGCCGCGTGGGTCGCCTATGCCGTCAGCCGCCGCTTCTCGCGCACGCCGGAAAAATTCGGCAAGGGTCATGTCGAAGGCGTCATCGAGGCGACCTCGGCAAACAATTCCGCCCTCGGCGCCGCCTGGGTGCCGGCGCTCGTCTTCGGCATACCGGGCGACACGATTACCGCGATCGTTATCGGCGTGCTCTATGTGAAGGGGCTCAATCCGGGGCCGACGTTGTTCATCTTCAATCCGCAGAACATCTATGCGGTCTTCATCATCTTCATTCTCGCGAACCTGATCATGATCCCGCTCGGCTGGGGCGCCATCAAGATCGGCAAGCAGCTGCTCCGCGTGCCGCGCAGGATCCTGATGCCGTGCATCCTCGCCTTCTGCATCGTCGGCGCGTTTGCGACCAACAACGCGATCTTCAACGTCAGCGTCATGCTGGCCTTCGGCGTGCTGGGCTTCTTCATGGAGGAGAACGAGATTCCGATCGCGCCCTGCATACTCGGCATCGTGCTCGGCGGCATGCTGGAGGCGAACTTCGTCACCTCCATGATCAAGGCGGAAGGCGACCTGCTGGCGTTCTTCGAGCGTCCGATCGCCGCCGGCCTCGGCATCTTCACGATCCTGGTTTGGACATCACCGCTCATCCTGCGCGCCGTGCGGGCGTCGCGGCGCGCTCGGCCGACGCCTCCCCGGCAGGCCGGCTAGGCGCGACGGCGGGAGGCAGGGCCGGCGAATAGCCGCCAGCGGGAGGCGGAACAGATGCGGTAACCGGTCCATCCTCTTCGGACGCATCCGGAGGGAGTGGCCTCGAATTGATGGAAAGGGAAGGAATGGCCGAGGAACGCGTACCGGGATTTCACACGCTGGCGATCCATGCCGGCGCCAAGCCCGACCCGGCGACGGGCGCGCGCGCAACGCCGATCTACCAGACGACGTCCTACGTCTTCGACGACGTCGAGCACGCCGCATCGCTGTTTGGCCTGAAGAGCTTCGGCAACATCTACACCCGCATCATGAACCCGACGCAGGCGGTGCTGGAGGAACGGGTCGCGGCGCTGGAAGGCGGCACCGCCGCGCTCGCCGTCGCCTCCGGCCATGCGGCGCAGGCGATTGTCTTCCACACGCTCTGCCAGCCGGGCGACGAGATCGTCGCGGCGCGCAAGCTCTATGGCGGCTCCATCAACCAGCTCGGCCACGCCTTCGGGAACTTCGGCTGGAAGGCGGTCTGGGCGGACAC
>DASWJZ010000287.1:0-13152 GCA_036396875.1 Propylenella sp. | reverse complement strand
TTGATCTCGACCGGCGGGGTCCCTGCCGCGTTGCGGTTGACGAGCGGGATCACCCATTCGCCCTGATAGTCGGGATCGATGGTGCCGACCGATTGGCCGAGGATGACGCCGAGCCGGGCGCCGAGCCCGCTCCGTGGAAGGACGAAGGCTACGACGTCGGGCCGGCTGATGTGGATCGCCACACCGGAGGGCACCATCGCCGCCGGCGCTTGTGGCGCGATCCTGAGCGGTGCGTCGATGCAGGCGCGCAGGTCGATTCCTGCCGCCACCGCCGAATGAAAGTCGGGAAGCCCCCACTCGTACAGCCGCGGGTCAAGCACCTTCAGTTCGAATTCGAGGTCGCCCATGCGCCCGCCATCTGTCTGCGGGCGATTAGCCGGCCATGCCTGTCGGCGCAAGCGTGCTCAACCGCCGCGGGCGGACTGCGCCGGCCAGCCCGGCAGGCTCGTCAGGACGCGGGTCTGGCGTTCGGGAAAAAGAGCTGCTGGCCGTTCAGCATGTAGCCGGCGATCGCGTCCTGGCCCTCCGCCGAGATCAGCCAGTCGATGAAGGCCTGGCCCTCCTCCTTCTTCACGTGCGGGTGCTTCCCGGGGTTCACCAGGATGACGCCGTACTGGTTGAACAGGTTGACGTCGCCCTCGACGGCAATCTCGAGCGGTCCCTTGTTCTCGAAGCTGATCCAGGTGGCGCGGTCGGTCAGCGTGTAGGCCGGCATCGCGGCCGAGGTGTTGAGGGTGGCGCCCATCCCGGCGCCGAGCGCCTTGTACCACTCGCCCGCCGGCTCCACCCCCGCCTGCTGCCAGAGTTCGAGCTCCTTCTTGTTGGTGCCGGAATCGTCGCCGCGCGATGCGAAACTGGCTTCTTTCTCGGCGATCTTGGCGAGCGCCGCGGGTGCACTCTCCACGCCCTTGACGCCGGCGGGATCGTCCGCCGGACCGACGATGACGAAGTCGTTGTACATGATCTCGAAGCGCTCGACCCCGGCGCCGTCTGCGACGAGCTGCTTCTCGGCCGCCGGCGCGTGTACGAACACCACGTCGGCGTCGCCCCGGCGCCCGGTGTCGAGGGCCTGCCCGGTGCCCTGCGCGACGACGTGGACGTCGATGCCGGTCCTCTCCTTGAAGAGCGGAAGCAGGTGCTCGAAGAGCCCGGAATCCTGCGTCGACGTGGTCGACGCGACGGTGATGAATTTCTCCCGGGCGATTGCGGGGGCGGCGAGGGTGAGTGCTGCGACCGCCGCGGCGGCGAAAGGATTCTTCAACACGCGCATATGCGTCTCCCTTCTTGCTCGGCCCGATCGGCTCACCAAAGCAGCTCGCCCTTCAGGAAGGCGCGGGCCTCATTTGTCGCCGGCGACGTGAAGAATTCCGCCGCCGGCGCCTGTTCAAGCAGCCGGCCGCGATGCAGGAACAGCACGTCGTCGGCAAGCCGCCGCGCCTGTCCGAGGTCGTGGGTGGTCATGACGACCGTCACGCCCTCCGCCGCAAAGCTCTGGATCAGCTCCTCGATGATCCGCGTGGCCGCGGGGTCGAGCGCCGAGGTGGGCTCGTCGAGGAACAGCACCTCCGGCTTCAGCGCCCACGCCCGCGCCAGCGCCAGCCGCTGCTTCTCGCCGCCGGATATGACGCGCGCCGGCCGGTCGGCGATGGCGGCAAGCCCGAAATGGTCGAGCGCCGCCTGCGTCCGCTCGCGCCTTTCCCGCCACCCGCAGCCGTTGACGGCAAGCACATGCAGGATGTTGGCGCGGAGCGAGCGGCGCAGCATGACGGGATGCTGGAAGACCATCGCATGCCGCTTGCGGCCGACCCCCGTGGCCGAGCCCTGCCACTCGACACACCCGGCCGTCGGCTGGATGAGGCCGTGGCAGAGATTGAGGGTCAGCGTCTTGCCGGAGCCGTTCGGCCCGAGAATGACCGTTCGGCCGCGCTCGATCGAAAAATCCAGCTCCTCGACCAGCGGCTTTCCATTCGGGGCATAGGTGAGGCCCGTGGCTTTCAGCGGCAGGATCGTAGGCCGGCCGTGCATCGGCTTCACCCCGCCGCCCGCTGCGCCAGACGCCCCGAAACGAACGCGCCGGTATTGAAGAGCAGCGTGATGGCCAGGAGGACGATGCCGAGGCCGAGAGCGAGCGGCAGGTTGCCCTTGCTCGTCTCGAGCACGATCGTCGTCGTCATCACGCGCGTGTAGCCGGCGATGTTGCCGCCGACGATGATGACGGCGCCGACCTCGGCGCTGGCGCGGCCGAAGCCGGCGAGGAGGGCCGTCAGCAGGCTGAAGCGGGCGTCCCAGAGAAGCGTCGGCACGGCCCGCATGGTCGACGAGCCGATCGACGTCAGATGCGATTCATATTCGCGCCAGAGGTCCTCGACGACCTGACGGGTCAGCGAGATGACGATCGGCAGCACGAGGATCGTCTGCGCGAAGATCATCGCGGCCGGCGTGAAGAGAAGGCCGAGGAAGCCGAGCGGGCCGGAGCGCGACAGGAGGAGATAGATTACGAGGCCGGCGACGACCGGCGGCAATCCCATCAGCGCATTGAAGGCGACGACGACCGCGCTCCTTCCCGGGAAGCGGGAGAGCGCCAGCGCCGCGCCACAGGGAAGACCGATCAGAGCCGCGAGAAGGACCGCCGTCAGCGTGACCTTGAGCGACAGGAGAACGATCTGGGCGAGCGCCGGGTCGAGACTGATGACGAGCCGGATCGCGACAAGGAACGGATTGGCGGCTTCCATCGCTGCATAATCTTGCGATCAACAACGGATTTCAATACTTTCTTGCGCATGCGGCGCTGCCCGCAGTATTATGCAGGATAATGCAGGAGTATCTCACGACGGCCGAGGCTTGTCTCTATCTACGGATAAAGGAGCGGACGATCTACGACCTGGTGGCGCGGCGGGCGATTCCTTGCTCGCGCGCGACGGGCAAGCTCCTCTTTCCGCGCCGCCTCCTCGACCGCTGGATCGAGGCGCATGTGGAGATGCAGGATGCGCGGCTCGCCGTTCCGCCGCCGGTCGTTGCCGGATCGAGCGATCCGCTGCTTGAATGGGCGCTGCGCGAATCCGGTTCCGGGCTGGCGACGCTGTTCGAGGGAAGTTCAGGCGGGCTCAGGCGCTTCGTGGACGGAGAGGCGGTCGCCGTCGGTCTGCATCTGCTCGGCGCCGACGGCAGCTATAACGTCGAGGCGGTGCAGGCGCTCGCCGGCGTCTCCGATCTCGTTCTCCTGCAATGGGCCTGGCGCGAACAGGGTCTTGTGGTCGCGGCCGGCAATCCGCTCGGCCTCGGCGACGTGTCCGATATCGCGCGGAAGGCCGCCCGCATCGTCCTGCGGCAGCCCGGCTCGGGGGCGGAGAGGCTCTTGGAAAGTCTCCTCGCCGAGGCTGGCATTTCGCAAGCAGAGCTGACTATCGCCGGCCGTGTCGCCCTTACCGAGGCGGATGTGGCGACGGCGGTTGCGGAAGGTGTGGCCGATTGCGGGCTGGCGATCGGGGCCGTGGCGCGGCGCTTCGGACTCGGCTTCGTGGGGCTCCGGCGCGAGCGTTTCGACCTCGCGCTGCGTCGCCGCGCCTTCTTCGAGCCGCCGCTGCAGCGGCTCTTCGCCTTCACGCGGAGCGCCGCGTTCCGCGAGGGCGCGGCGGCGCTCGGCAGTTACGACATCGCCGGGCTGGCGACGGTGGAGTTCAACGCTTAGCCGGCTCCTGCGGGGACCACCGGCCGGCGCACGTTCGCCGGCGCGGGCCGCGTCATCCCGCGCCGGTGCCCGCGCCGCGGGATCGAGGCTGGGCGTGCGGCGCATCGGCAGCACCGTCCGCGAAGTGCCGGGCGATGCGGGCGACGAGCCGCGCCGCAACCTCCGTCTTCGACATGTCCGGCCAGGGCTCGGCGCCGGCCGCCGTGACAAGGTGAACGCGGTTGCGCTCGCCGCCCATCACGCCGGTGCCGGGCGAAACGTCGTTGGCGACGATCCAGTCGGCGCCCTTCCCCCTGCGCTTCGCCTCGGCGTTTGCAAGGAGCGCCTCCGTCTCCGCGGCAAAGCCGACGAGCAGCCGCGGTCGCCGCGGATGCTTCGCAAGCCCCGCGAGGATGTCCGGATTCTCGACGAGGGGGAGAGTGCGCGGCTCGCCGGATGTCTTCTTCATCTTCCGGGCGGTTTCCTCCACGCGCCAGTCGCCGACGGCGGCGGCCATGACCGCGATGTCCGCGGGCAGCGCCGCCTCGACGGCTTCCTGCATTTCGCGTGCCGTCGCGACCTGCACGAAGCGTACGCCCTTCGGCCGCGCGATCTCGACCGGGCCGCTCACAAGCGTCACGCCGGCGCCGGCAAGTCCGAGGGCGGCGGCGATTGCATGGCCCTGCCGCCCCGACGAGCGATTGGCGATATAGCGGACCGGATCGATCGGTTCGTGCGTCGGCCCGGACGTCACGATCGCATGGAGGCCGGAAAGCGGGCCGTGGCGGGGCGCGAATTGCTGCTCGAGCGCTGCGAGAATCGTCGTCGGCTCAGCCAGCCGGCCGAGTCCGGCCTCGCCGCCCTCCGCCATCTCGCCTACCTCGGGCCCGACGAAGAGGACGCCGTCTGCGCGGAGCCGCGCGACGTTGCGCTGGGTGGCAGGATGCGCCCACATATGCGGGTTCATCGCCGGCGCCACGAGGACCGGCTTGTCGGTCGCAAGCAGAACCGCGGTCGCCAGATCGCCCGCGAAACCGTGCGCCATCTTCGCCAGGAGATCGGCGGTCGCCGGCGCCACCACCAGCATGTCGCTTTCCCGCGAGAGCCGGATGTGGCCGATCTCATGCTCCGCATCGACGTCGAAGAGGGTCGTCAGGACGCGCTCGCCGGTGATCGCCGCCAGCGAGAGCGGGGTCACGAAATGATGCGCGGCCTCCGTCATGACGGCACGCACCGCCGCGCCGCGCTCCCTCAGCCGGCGGGCAAGCTCCAGGACCTTGTAGGCGGCGATGCCGCCGCCGACGATGAGGAGGATGCGCCGTCCCTGAAACGTCGTCATGGTTTTATCGTAGCACCGAAACGATCGAGGCGGCGACCGCGGCGCCGGAGGCGACGAGCGCAATGACCCAGAGCGCGATCCGCCCGGAGCGCCCGTAGCGCGCCACCTCGTGGCCGATGCCTTCCACGGTTTCCGGCGCCAGCCTCACGCCGCGATCCGTCATTTCCGCCAGATCGGCGCCGAACCGCTCGGCCCGCCGGGCGAGTTCCGGGATCTGCCCCGCGAGGCGCGACAGGGCGCCGATCGCCTCGCCCGCCTGTTCCAGCCGCCCCGCCGCGCCGAAATTTTGCTCCATCCAGTCGCGCACCACCGGCTCGGCGGTTGTCCACATGTCGAACTCCGGATCAAGTCGCCGCGCGACGCCCTCCACCACCACCATCGTCTTCTGCAGGAGCACCAGTTCCGGCCGCGTCTCCATGTGAAAAAGGTCGGTCACCTCGAATAGGAGGCCGAGCAGCTTCGCCATGGAGATCTCGCTCGCGCGGTGGCCGTGAATCGGTTCGCCGATCGCCCGCAGCGCCTGCGCAAATTCCTCCGCGGCGTGGATCGGCGGCACGTAGCCGGCGTCGATATGCACCTCCGCGATCCGCTGATAGTCGCGGCGGATGAAGCCGTAGAGAATCTCCGCGAGGAAGCGACGCTCCTTCGGTCCGATGCGGCCCATGATGCCGAGATCGACCGCAACCAGCCGGCCGGTGTCGTCGACGAAGAGGTTCCCCTCATGCATGTCGGCGTGAAAGAAGCCGTCGCGCAGCGCGTGCCGCAGAAACGTCTGCACGACGCTCGCCGCGATCCGCTTGGGGTCGTGACCGGCGGCAACGATCGCCTCCCTGTCGGCCAGCCGGGTTCCGTCGACCCATTCGCTAACCAGCACGTCGCGCCCCGTCAGCTCCCAGTTGACGGCGGGCAGATGAAAATCCGCCTCCGAGGTCACGTTCTCCGCCATCTCGGAATAGGCGGCGGCTTCGAGGCGCAGGTCCATCTCCAGCGACACGCTGCGCTGCAGGATCTCCACCACCGCCACCGGCCGGAGCCGGCGCGATTCCGGCGCCTTCCGCTCGATGAAGCGCGCACCGGCGTAGAAGGTCCTGAGATCGCGGGCAAAGCGTTGCCGGATGCCGGGCCTCAGGACCTTTATCGCCAGGACCTCGGGGCCTTCCGGCCGGCGCAGGACGGCCTTGTGCACCTGCGCGATCGAGGCGGCGGCGACCGAATCGGAGAAGCTTTCGAAAATTTCCTCGACCGGCCGGCCGATCGACGCCTCGACGATCGCCCGCGCCGCGTCGGTCGGGAAGGGCGGCAGGTCGTCCTTCAGCGCGCTCAGCGCGTCCGCCATCTCGCTGCCGACGATGTCGGGCCGCGTGGCGAGGAACTGCCCGAGCTTGATGTAGGAGGGGCCCAGCCGGTTCAGCGCATCCGAAATGCGCCGGCCCCGTTCCGCCGGGGTCAGGCCGCGCGGCTCGATCATGCGGGCGAGCCGGAACGTCCCCTGGACCTGGGCCGGAAGGTCCTCGATCTCGGCGAAGCCGAAAAACCCGGCACGGGCGAGAGTGAACCCGGCACGCGCCAGCCGCAGGAGGTTCCGCACGGCCGCCCTTCTAGAGCTTCCAGCCGGAATGGAGCGCGGCAATGCCGCCCGAAAAATTCCGGTAGCTCACGCGCGCCATTCCGGCGGCGCGCAGCATTTCGGCGAAGCGCTCCTGATTGGGAAACGTGCGGATCGATTCGACCAGGTAACGGTACGATTCCGCATCGCCCGCGACCCACTGCCCGAGCCGGGGTATGGCCCGAAACGAATAGGCCTCGTAGAGCCGGTCGAGGCCCGGGACGGCGACCTCTGAGAATTCGAGACAGAGAAAGCGCCCGCCGTGCCGCAGCACGCGGTACGCCTCCCCGAGCGCGGCCTCGATCCGCGGCACGTTGCGAATGCCGAAGGCGATCGTGTAGGCGTCGAACGTCGCATCGGGAAAGGGCAGCGCCTCGGCGCTCGCCTCCCGGAACGCGAGATGCCGGCCGGCCTTCTCGGCCCGCTCCCGCCCGATCGCCAGCATCGGGGCGCTGGTGTCGACGACGGTGATGTCGGCATGACCCGCCGAAAATTTCGCCGCCCGGAGCGCGACGTCGGCCGTGCCGCCCGCGACGTCGATCAGGCGCCAGGTCCGCCCGCGCTTCGGCGGATTGAGCGCGCTGACCATGGCGTTCTTCCAGACGCGGTGGAGGCCGCCCGACATCAGGTCGTTCATCAGGTCGTAGCGGTGCGCCACGCTCGCAAAAATGTCGTCGACCATCGCCTGCTTGTCTTCAAGCGGCACGGTCTTGAATCCGAAGGGGGCGCTGTCGCTCATTTCCGGCAATGAATTGCTGTATGAAGCGGGCGGGACCATATCGGAACCGCTCTGTCCGCGCCACAAAGGCCGGAAATCATGGAAAAGGCGCCGGAGAATGCCCGAGCTTCCGGAGGTCGAGACGGTGCGCCGCGGGCTCGCGCCGGTGCTGGAGGGCGCCAGGATCGAGCGCGTCGAGCTGGCCCGGCCGGACCTCCGCTTTCCCTTCCCCCGCGGCTTCGCGAAGCGCCTGGCGGGGCGCCGCATCGTGGCGCTCCGCCGCCGCGCAAAGTACTTGCTCGCCGATCTGGATGACGGCGCGGTGCTTCTCATGCATCTCGGCATGTCCGGATCGTTCAGGATCGGCGGTCCGGCGCCGGCCGGCGGCGCGGCGCACTACCTTGGGCGCGAAAAGCGTGTCGACCATGACCACGTCGTTTTTCACCTCAAGGGCGGCGCTCGCGTCACCTATAACGATCCGCGCCGCTTCGGCTTCATGCGCCTTCTTCGCCCGGCGGAGTTGGAGAGCCAAATGCGGCTTCAGAAGCTTGGCTTGGAGCCGACCGGCAACGAACTGTCGGCGGAGGCGTTGGCGCCGCGCCTCAAGAATCGGGCGGCCCCGCTGAAGGCCGTACTCGGCGACCAGACCGTCATCGCCGGGCTCGGCAACATCTATGCGTGCGAGGCCTTGTGGCGGGCGCGGCTGTCGCCGCGCCGCGCCGCCGGAACGCTGGTGCGCGCCGACGGGCGACCGACCGAGCGGCTCGCGCGGCTGGTGGAGGCGGTGCGGGCGGTCGTCGCCGACGCGATCGAAGCGGGCGGCTCCTCATTGCGCGACTATGTGCAGGCGAATGGCGAGTTGGGCCTCTTCCAGCATCGATTCGCCGTCTATGACCGTGCCGGCGAACCCTGCCGGCGGCCCGGCTGTCGCGGCACGATCCGCCGCATCGTCCAGTCGGGGCGCTCCAGCTTCTTCTGCCCGGCCTGCCAGCGCTGACCGCTTCTCCCTCCGCCTTGACGGCGGCAGGGCGCGTACCTATAGAAGCGCACTGATCGGCGGCCGTATCGGCCGCTGTTGTCGTTTGGCCCTGATCTGCGCGTGGCGGACTGCGGGCCCGACGCGAACTCACGATTCTTGGAACGGATTGAACATGGCCAACACGCCCTCGGCCAAGAAGGCTGCACGCAAGATTGCGAACCGCACGGCGATCAACAAGGTTCCCCGCACCCGCATGCGCAGCTTCGTGCGCAGGGTGGAGGAGGCCATCGGTTCCGGCGACAAGGCGGCAGCCGAAGCGGCCCTCAAGGATGCGCAGCCGCACATCATGAAGGCCGCCTCCCGCGGCATCGTCCATCGCAACACGGCATCGCGAAAGATATCGCGGCTGGCGCGTCGGGTTGCAGCACTCGGCTAGGCTGCAACTGCTCTTCCGAGAAGGAGGCCCGGACCCGATTGGTCCGGGCTGTTTTTTGGCGGCTGTCAGGCTGCGGATGCGCCGGAAGTCGTGGCCGACTCCGGTGTGATTCAAGCCGCCGCGGCCGGCCGGGAGGCCCATTGCCTTGTCAGGCTCAGAAAACAGTGAGGCGGACGAGTAGCTTAGAGGTCACCGATCGGAAGCGACCGGAAGTTCGCTCAGACGCGGTCCCTCGCGCGAAATTTTTTTGGAGTGTGCGTTCCGCGTTCGCCGGGAGCGCACTCCGTGCCCAAAATTTCGTAGTCGCAAAGGCTTCGCCCTAGTTCGGCGGCAACCACTTCTGATAGCAGGGCCGATGCGAAGGGCTCCTTTGACCTCGGACGGATTGCCCGACGGACCGCCTTTGCTATGGTTCACGCGGACGAGGGCAATCCGCGGGCAGAAGCGAGCGGGAGGGGGCAGCGGAAGCGTTAGTCGCGCTAGCCGCCTCTCAGTCGGGAGCCGAGGCTCCTCAGTGCGTCGCTTTGGTTCTGCACCGGGTCGCGAGCGTCCTGTCGGAGTCAGGCAGACTCTTTTTGGGAGCTGCTGCTTCATGATCGATCTGTGTGTGCGCGCGGCTGGATGCGCTTCAGCCGAATGGGAGGGCTTTGTCCTTGGCGGGAGGCGAATACCGAGGCGACGCGACGCCGCAAGAGGCGTGGGAGATCCTCTCGCGGGAGCCGGGAGCGGCCTTGGTGGATGTGCGCACTGCGGCCGAGTGGAACTTCGTCGGACTGCCTGATCTGTCGGCGCTCGGGGCGCCGCTCCTGCGGATCGAATGGCAAAGTTTTCCCTCCGGCTCGATCGACCAGAGCTTTGTGACGACCGCCGACGAGACGTTGCGGGCGGCAGGCTCCGGCCCGGACGCGCCCATCTTTTTCATCTGCCGCTCCGGCGCGCGCAGCGCGGCCGCCGCGGTGGCGCTGGCGGCGGCCGGATACTCCCGCTGTTACAACGTTGCCGGCGGCTTCGAAGGGCGGCGCGACGAGCACGGACACCGTGGAACCGTGGAGGGTTGGAAGGTCGTGGGATTGCCATGGAAGCAGTCCTGATCGCGTGCGTGGGTTGAGATGCGTTGAGAATAGAAAAAACATCGAATTCGGAGGCCGAGAAATGTCTGCAGGTGCAGCAAGAGAAAAAGGAAAGAGCGACGGAGACGGTTCGGACGCGCGCGACACTGCCAGCATGTGGGACCGGGTGCGCCGACGGCTTCGGGCGGAGTTGGGCGAGGACGTATTCACCTCCTGGTTTGCGCGCGTCGAGGCCGACGGCGTGACCGCCGGTGTCGTCCGCCTTTCCGTGCCGACGGTTTTCCTGAAAGGCTGGATCAAATCGCACTACGGGGATCGTCTTCTTGCACTCTGGAAGCAGGAGGACGAGAGCATCCGCCGCGTGGACGTCTTTCGCCGCACGGCGCTGCGACTGGTGCCGGAAGAGCCCGCCGGCGCGCCACGGAACAAGCCGGCCCCGGCGCCGGCGATCGAGCCGTCGGGCGACCGCTTTGCCGGCTCTCCGCTCGACCCGCGCCTCGCCTTCGCGACATTCTGCGAAGGGCGCTCCAACGATGTCGCCTGCCGTGCTGCGCGTGCCGTGGCCGGTGCGCCGGAGGGAAGCGCTCCGGCCTACAATCCGCTTTACATCCATGCCGGCGTCGGCCTCGGCAAGACGCATCTTCTGCAGGCGATCGCCCACGAGGTGCGCCATCTCGATCCGGACCGCCGCGCGCTCTACCTGACCGTCGAGCGCTTCACGATCCAATTCGTGTCGGCGCTTCGCGACCGGTCGTCGCTCGACTTCAAGGAGCGGCTGCGTTCCATCGACGTGATGCTGATCGACGATATGCAGTTCCTGACCGGCCGCGCGGTGCAGCAGGAATTCTGCCACATGCTGAACGCCCTCCTCGACAGCGGAAAGCAGGTCGTGGTGGCGGCGGACCGGCCGCCGGCCGAGCTCGACGGCGTCGACGAGCGCGTCCGCTCGCGCCTCAAGGGCGGCGTCGTGGTCGGCATTGCCGCGCCGGACCACGCCATGCGGCGGCGGATCCTGGAATGCCGCTTTCAGGCAGCGCGCGAGCGCAACCCGTCGCTGTCCCTGCCCGACTCCGTCCTCGACTACGTGGCGCAGGTCGTTTCGACCAACGGGCGCGACCTCGACGGCGCCCTCAACCGTCTCGTCTGTCGCGCCGAATATTCAGAGGGGCCGCTGACGCTGGACATCGCCGAGATGGCAATCGTCGACCTGATCGGGGCGCGCGAGCCGCGGCGGATCAAGATCGAGGACATCCAGAAGGTGGTCGCGACCCATTTCAACGTTTCCAAGCAGGATATGCTTTCGGCCAGGCGCACGCGCGCCATCGTGCGCCCGCGGCAGATCGCGATGTATCTCGCGAAGACGATGACGCCCCGCTCCTTTCCGGAGATCGGCAAGCGCTTCGGCGGCCGCGACCACACCACGGTATTGCACGCCGTGCGGAAAGTGGAGGAGCTTGCCGCGGCCGACGCGGCCCTTGCTCAGGAGATCGAGCTGTTGAAGCGGATGATCCAGGACTAAGCCTCCCCTGGGCCTCCGCCGTTCATGCTGCGCGTGAACGGCGGAGGCCTTTGCCGTCCGAGCCGGAAGCGACAGTCGCCTATCTCAAATGCCGCGGCGGCCAGCGCCTTACGGCTCTTGTCTTTCCCCGGTTGTCGGGCCAAGTTTCGCCATCTTCAGACGGCCGGCCGATTCAGGTTCGGACCGGTCCCCACGGATTGAATCATGCGCGTGCGAATAGAACGGGCGAACCTCCTGAAGGCGCTCAACCATGTCCATCGCGTCGTCGAGCGGCGCAACACGATCCCGATTCTCGCCAATGTGCTGGTGCGGTCGGAGCCCGACGGGCTGTCGCTCAAGGCGACCGACCTCGACATGGAGATCGTCGACCGGGCGCCCGCCGCCGTCGAACAACCGGGCGCCTCGACCGTTCCGGCCCACATGCTCTACGATATTGTCCGCAAGCTGCCCGAAGGCGCCGAGATTTCGCTCGACACCGAATCGGGGCAGACCATGTCGCTGAAGGCGGGGCGCGCCCGCTTTTCGCTGCAGATGCTGCCGGATTCCGACTTTCCGGACCTCAGCCCCGGCGAGCTCCCCTATTCCTTCACCCTGGCCGCCGAGAGCCTGAAGCGCCTGATCGACCGCACGCAGTTCGCGATCTCGACGGAGGAGACCCGCTATTATCTGAACGGCATCTACTTTCACGTCGTCGGGAGCGGCGCCGATGCGCGGCTTCGCGCCGTCGCCACCGACGGACACCGCCTCGCCAAGGCCGAGGTGCCGGCGCCGGAAGGAAGCGTCGGCATGCCCGGCGTCATCGTGCCGCGGAAGACGGTGGGCGAAATCCAGAAGCTGCTCGAAGACCCGGCGGCCGAAATATCGATCAGCCTGTCCGACACCAAGATTCGGGTGCGGATGGGGGATCTGGTGCTGACCTCTAAGCTGATCGACGGGACGTTCCCGGACTACGAGCGGGTGATCCCGAAGGCCAACGACAAGGTGCTGACGCTCGACCGCGGCGACTTTGAGCGCGCGGTCGATCGCGTGTCGACGATTTCGGCCGACCGCGGCAGGGCGGTGAAGCTAAGCCTTGCCGACGACAAGATGGTGCTGGCCGTGAATAACCCGGATTCCGGCAGCGCCACGGACGAGCTGCCGGTCGGATACGAGGCGGAGCCGCTGGAGATCGGCTTCAACTCCAAATACCTGCTTGATATCGCCGGCCAGCTGACGAGCGGCGAAGCGGTCTTTCGTCTTGCCGATCCGGGTTCACCGACCCTGATCCAGGATGCCGGCGATGCCGATACCCTTTACGTTCTGATGCCGATGCGGGTGTAGGCGCCGCGCTTTGCCGCCTTACGCTGATTGCTGCGGCGGCCGGAACGACTTGATCTGGCCGTGTCGCCGGCCGCTTTCTCGCACTCGCAGAGGGTTGCAAGCGGGCGTCGAGTCTCTTCAATAGGGGACAGTGTGGAACAACTCGCTCGCCGTCCCCCGCGCGCCGGCGCCCGATAGCGTCGCGATTCGCTCGCTTACGCTCACCGATTTTCGCAATTTTTGGTCGCTCAGCGTCGCGCTCGATGTCCAGACCGTCGTGCTGACGGGGCCGAACGGCGCCGGCAAGACCAATTTCCTGGAAGCGATCTCGCTGCTGACGCCCGGCCGCGGCCTGCGGCGCGCCGCCTTCGAGGAGATCGTCCGGACGGGCGCCGCCGGCGGCTGGGCCGTCGCTGCGCTCATCGCGCGGAACGGGGCCGAGACGCGAATCGGCACCGGCCTCGTCGACGGCGCGCCGGGCGAGCCGAGGGTCCGCAAGGTGCGCGTGAACGGAGCGCC
>DASWJZ010000286.1:0-6198 GCA_036396875.1 Propylenella sp. | reverse complement strand
TCGCTGCTCCACAATCTGAAGCACAACAAGATCATTCACGAGCGCAACATCATCCTGACGATCCGCACCGAGCCGACGCCGCGCGTCTCGGGGGCGGACCGCGTCACGATCGAGGAGCTGTCCCCGAGCTTCCAGCGGGTGATCATGACCTTCGGCTATATGGAGACGCCGAATATCCTGAAGGGCATCGCGGCCTGTCGCAAGGAAGGCCTGGCCTTCGACATCATGGCGACGTCGTTCTTCCTGTCCCGCCGCAGCCTGAAGGCGTCGCCGCATTCCGGCATGCCGGTCTGGCAGGACAAGCTCTTCATCGCCTTGGCGGGCTCGGCCGATTCCGCCACCGGCTACTTCCACATTCCTGCCGAACGCGTGGTCGAGATCGGCGCGCAGGTGACGATCTGACCGCGACGGGCTGTCCGGAGCCCACCGCACGGGGCGGCGCGACTTACCGCCCACTGGACCGCCTCTCGCCTTAGCCCTTATCAGGGTAGCGAATCCCTGCGGCCAAGGCGCATCGCAATGCTCGAAAGCATGTACCTGGCGATCCTGATCGGCGCCGGGCTCGTCATGGCGGCGGTCTTCACCAGCTGGATTGCGTTCCGGGTCGGCGCGCCTCTTCTGCTCATCTTTCTCGGGGTTGGCCTGCTCGCCGGCGAGGACGGGCTCGGACTGCAGTTCGACAATGCCGGCGCCGCCTATTTCCTCGGGAGCCTGGCGCTCGCCATCATCCTGTTCGATTCGGGCTTCGGCACGAAGCTGTCGTCGTTCCGCCAGGCCGCGCTGCCGGCAATCGTCCTCGCAACCGTTGGCGTCATCCTGACGGCGGGATTTGTCGGCATCGCGGTCAGGCTGCTCTTCGGCTTTCCCTGGCTGCAGTCCTTCCTTCTTGGCGCCGTCGTGAGCTCCACCGACGCGGCGGCGGTATTCTTCCTCCTGCGTGTGGGCGGGATTCACCTGCGCGAGCGCGTGCGCTCCGTGCTGGAGGTCGAATCCGGCGTCAACGACCCGATGGCCATCTTCCTTACCGTGACGCTGATCGAGCTTCTGCGGGGCATGCCGGAGAACGGGGTCACATTCGCCTTTCTGGTCGCCTTCGTGCGCGAGATGGGGCTCGGCCTGCTGCTTGGCCTTGCCGGGGGCTTCGCGGTCGTGCGGCTGGTCAATCGTCTCGACCTCGAATCCGCTCTTTATCCGATCGTGGTTCTCGCCGCGGCGCTTGTCGTCTTCGGCGTTGCCGGCGTGCTCCATTGCAGCGGCTTTCTCGCCGTTTATGTCGCCGGCCTGATCGCCGGCAATCGGCAGCTGCGCGAGGCACTGGCGCTCCGCCGCTTTCAGGACGGGATGACCTGGCTCGCCCAGATCGGAATGTTCGTAGTCTTCGGCCTGCTCGCGACGCCTTCCGAATTTCCCCGCCTCGCGATCCAGGGAATTGCGCTTGCCATCTTTCTGATCTTCGTTGCCCGGCCGCTGGCGGTGTGGCTCTGCCTGCTGCCGTTCCGCTTCCAACGGGAGGAGACGGCGTTCATTGCCTGGGTCGGTCTCCGAGGCGCCGTGTCGCTCCTGCTGGCGATCCTGCCGCTGCTCGCCGCGCTGCCGCGCGGCCAGGACATCTTCAACGCGGCCTTCCTCGTGGTGATCGCTTCGCTCCTCATCCAGGGCTGGACGATCCGCCCGATGGCGCGGCAGCTCGGGCTGATCATTCCGCCGACCATCGGGCCCGTGGACAAGGTCGAGCTGGATCTGCCCGGCACCGCGAACCACGAGCTTGTCGTCTACCATGTCGTGCCCGACAGCCCGGTGGCGCGCGGCGAGCGCATTCCGCGCTGGGCGCGGCCCTCGCTCGTCGTCCGCCAGGGCCAGTCGATGCGTCCGCAATATGCGGGCCGCATCGAGGCCGACGACCGGGTTTACCTGTTCGCCTCGCCGCGCAACATCCGTCTGCTTGATCGTCTTTTCGCCAGCCCCGCGCGCGTCGAGGAGGACGACAAGGACTTCTTCGGCGAATTCTACATTGATACGACCCATACGCTGGGGGAACTCGGCCAGGCCTATGGCGTCCAGATTCCGGCCGACCCGGGGACGCCGATCGGCGTGTTCATGCTCGGGCGTCTGGGGGGCCGCGCCGAGGTGGGCGACCGGGTGCCGATCGAGTATCTCGAGCTCATCGTCCGCGACACCAACGAGAACGGGGAAGTGACCTCGGCCGGCCTGGCGCTTGCGCCTGAGCCCGTGACCGGGCGGTCGGCGTGGCCGGTTCTCGGGAGCTTTGTCGACGTCGCCGCAATGGTGCGGGGATGGGTGGACCGGCTCCGCCGGTGGCGGAGCGGGCCCCAACGCTAGCAGAGGCGCCTTCTCCAAGGCCTCCGGCAGCGGTGGCGCGCCACGCCGTGCGTCGTCTTTTCCCATTGCGAGGGGCTTCGGAAATACTGGAGGAGCGCCTGCCAGGCAGCGAGCGACATCAGCGCCCAGTAGGCGGGCAAGAGCGGAATGTAGACGACGAGGCGGAGAGCGCCGACAGCGCGTAGTCCGCGCGCCGCAGACACGGCCGCCGCCGCCACGATCGCGGCAAGATTGACCAGATTGAGCGCAAGAAGCATCTGCAGCAGGGGATCGGCCGGCCAGGTGTTCCGCCAGGCCGCCACGGCCGCGGCCGCAATGGTCAGCAGCGAGGCGGGATAGAGCAGCAGCCCGAGAACGCCGCCGGTAAGGATACCGTGGATGGCGAGGCAATGCCGCATCGGAAGTCTGAGTCCGACCGGGATATCGCGCTTCAAACAGAGAACCGCGGTCTGCATCCATCCCTTGATCCACCGGCGGCGCTGCGGCAGCCATTGCCGGAAGGTGACCGGCGCTTCCTCGAAGGTGCGCGAGAGGATCGTCGCGCTCCGGTATCCGAAGCGCGCAAGCCGCAGGCCGAGATCGGCGTCCTCGGTCACGTTGAACGGATCCCAGCCGCCGATCTCCTCCAGAACCGACCGCGGAAAATGATTGGACGTGCCGCCGAGCGGCAGGGGTACGCGCCAGTCGGCCAGCGCTGGCAGCAGCACATCGAAATTCGCGGCATATTCGAGCACGAACATGCGGGCGAAGAAACTGTCGTCGTTGTCGGGCGTCAGCCGCGCCTGCACGCAGCCGAGCTCCGGATATTCGCGAAAGGCGGCCGCCGCCTTGCGCAACTGGTCAGGCTCCGGGCGGTCCTCTGCGTCGTAGACAACCACGAGTTCACCGCGGACGAACGGGAGCGCGTAGGTCAACGCCCTGGGCTTGGTGCGGGGTGCTCCCGGCGGCACGACCAGCACCTCGAACTGTGATCCGGCCGCATGTCGTTCGACCGCCGCACGCGATTCGGCGTCGTCCGCTTCGAGAAGGATCAGCACCTGAAGCTTTGCGGCCGGATAGTCGAGTGCACTGACATGACGCACGAGGTCGCGAACGACCGACGCCTCGCGATAGAGCGGAATGAGGACGGTATAGGCCGGCAGTCTCGCGGCGGATACCGGCTCGACCCGCATCGGACGGCCGCGATGGAGCGCGGCCGCCGCTTTCCATGCACTGCAGTTGAAGAAGCAGAGGGTGCAGAGCACGCTCGCCGCCGCAAAGGCGAAGAGGGGGGCGCAGAGGCCGGTCGCGATCAGCGCTGCGAAGAGGGCTGTCGGGCCGGACGCGCCGCGGCGCCGGGCCTGGCGTCCCGAGGACAGAGGCGGCAGCACAGTGGCGAGCCGGTTCACCGCGTAGTGCGTCAGCGTCCGGTGCCGGCGGGCTACGATGAAGGCGCGAATCGTCTCCGGAGCGGCGATGCGGATGCATCGGCCGAGCGCTGGATTGGCCGCGAGATGGCGCCGAAGGAGGCCGATCTCCTCGGCTTTCGGCGCGACTACCAGCACGCTCTTGCCGCCGATCCGCACCATGATGGCGTCGGCCTGGCGGACGGCCTCGGTCGTGAGCAGGTGCGTCCGCGCCAGCGCCGCGGCCCCCTTGAGGTCGTCGCAGAACCGGAGACCGAGGTCCGCCGCCAGCATCGACCAGTAGCAGCGCGGATGGAATCCGGCCGCCAGCACCTCGCGCGACGCCATGGTGCCTCGGCTGGCGGCCAGTCTTGCGGCAAGATCAAGCACATGCCGCTGCACGCCGCGCCGGGCTAGAAAGGCGATATCGGCCGGAAGCCCGATCGCGCGCTGCGCTGCCGCGCGGCCGACGCTCTTCGGCCGACCGCCGAGCGGCGGCGCGTTCTGAACCTGTCCGGATACCGCCCGGATGCTGCTCCGGGCGTGCTGCGCCCAAGATTCACGCAAGCCCGCCCCCCAGAACTTGCGATTGTGTTCCCCTAAACATTCTCTTTATCTGCGAGCTTGCATAGTCCTTTCCGTAGAGCGCCCGAGACGGCGTAGGCCTATGTGCTTTCCGGGTCACGGGCGCCGGCAAAAGCGCTATGACCGGGAGCCCGCCTTTGATGCGCCCGGACGCATGGCTAGAGCGGATCGGATGACGGAACGCCTACGCGACCGGCCCGATACCCGCTCCGAGCGCGAACGGCGCCTTGCGGCGGCATTGCGGGCGAATCTGAAGCGCCGCAAGGCGCAGCAGCGGAAACGCGCCGACCCGGCCCCGGAGACACGCCCGCTTCCGTCGGCGGGGGAACGCAACGAAAGTTCGGAGGGGGACCCCCGCTGATGGACCGAATTCGAATTTCAGGCGGCGGCCGCCTCGCCGGAGCGATCCCGATCTCCGGCGCCAAGAACGCCACGCTCCCGCTGATGATCGCCAGCCTGCTGACCGATCAGCACCTGGTGCTGGAGAACGTTCCCGACCTTGCCGATGTCGGGCTCCTGAAGCGGATCCTCGCCAATCACGGCGTCGACTACATGGTGAACGGCAAGCGGCCGACGGACGGCCCGCATGCCGGCGAGACGCTGACGCTCAGCGCGAAGAACATCGTCGACACGACGGCGCCCTACGAGCTGGTCTCGCGGATGCGCGCGAGCTTCTGGGTGATCGGGCCGCTGCTCGCGCGGATGCACGAGACCAAAGTGTCTCTTCCGGGTGGATGCGCCATCGGCACCCGCCCCGTCGATTTCTTCCTCTCCGGCCTCGCGGCGCTCGGCGCGAATATCGAGATCGAGGGCGGCTACGTCCTCGCGCGCGCCCCGGGGGGTCTGAAGGGTGCGCGGATACGGTTTCCGCATGTCTCGGTGGGCGCCACGCATACGCTGATGATGGCGGCGGCGCTCGCGCATGGCGAATCGGTCATTGAGAACGCCGCCCGCGAGCCGGAGGTCCGCGACCTCGCCGCCTGCCTCGTGAAGATGGGCGCCCGCATCGAGGGCGCCGGGACCGATACGATCCGCATTGACGGGGTCGGCCGACTGGAGGGCACCGTGCACCGCGTCCTGCCCGACCGGATCGAGACCGGCACCTATGCGATGGCGGTTGCGGCGACGGGCGGCGACGTGCTTCTCCAGGGCGCCGAGCCGGGCCTTCTTGAAAGCGCTCTCGATGCTGTCGCGGCCGCCGGCGCGGAAGTGACCGCCACCAATGCCGGCCTTCGCATCCGCCGCAACGGCGCGGGACTCGACCCCGTCAGCGTGACCACCGAGCCGTTCCCCGGTTTCCCGACCGACCTTCAGGCGCAGTTCATGGCGCTCATGGCGCGCGCGCGCGGAACCTCCGAGATCCGCGAGACGATCTTCGAAAACCGCTTCATGCATGTGCAGGAACTCGCGCGGCTCGGCGCCGACATCCATCTCGACGGCCAGGTCGCGACGGTACGCGGTGTCGAGACGCTGACCGGCGCGCCGGTCATGGCGACGGACCTGCGGGCGTCGGTGTCGCTGGTGATCGCCGGCCTCGCGGCGGAAGGCGACACCACCGTCAACCGGGTCTATCACCTCGACCGCGGCTTCGAGCGCCTCGAAGAAAAGCTCAGCCGTTGCGGGGCGTCGATTGCGCGGCTGTCGGGCTGAACGCGGCGGCGTTCCCGCGGTTGCCAGGCGCGGCGACCGATATTACCTCTGGCGGCGCGGCTGGATTGGCCGCTGACGCGGACCCCGCAGCCATGGCCGTTGCCGATCCACTCAGACTGATCGCCCTTGACGAGGAGGACCTCGCCGTCATTTCGACGCATGTGCAGGATGCAATCGTCCGGGTCGGCGACCTGGCGTTCCGGCCGGCGGAGCAGCGCTTCGCGCTCGCCATGAACCG
>DASWJZ010000285.1:0-3849 GCA_036396875.1 Propylenella sp. | reverse complement strand
TGAGGGGAGGTCGAAATTCGGCGCGGTCGAGCGAAGCGAGTGCGCGCGAATTTCGGGAGGGGGTGAGAAAGCTGGAGCACAGTACCCCCTCCCGAATTCTGCTTACCTTCGGCTCGCACAATTCGACCTCCCCTCAAGGGGGAGGTTGGGCCAACCCTCCACTCGCAACGCGAGAGGCGGACGGCGATGACCCTCTCCGTCATCACCTTCGGCTGCCGCCTGAACGCCTACGAGTCGGAGCAGATGAAGGCGCGCGCCGAGGAGGCGGCGCTCGCCGACGCGATCCTCGTCAACACCTGCGCGGTCACGGCGGAGGCGGTGCGCCAGGCGCGGCAGGCGATCCGAAAAGCGCGCCGCGAGCACCCTGAAAGGCGCATCGTGGTCACCGGCTGCGCGGCGCAGACGGAGCCGGAAACGTTCGCCGCGATGCCCGAGGTCGACCTCGTCCTCGGCAACGCCGAAAAGCTCTCCGCCGACTCCTACCGCCACCTCGACTGGCCTGCCGCCGAAGCGGAGGACGATCGCTTAAGGAGGTCCACCAACCTCCCTCATGCCGAGGTGCTCCATTCCGCCCCTTCGAGGCTCGCTTCGCTCGCACCTCAGGATGAGGGCGGAATGGAGCCTCGAAGCACGCACCGCGAGGCGCCCCGCCCCTACTCCGCTCTCGCGATCCCGCCGCACGAAAAGATCCGCGTCAACGACATCTTTGCGCTGCGCGAGACCGCGCCGCAGATGCTCGACGGTTTCGACGGCCGCGTGCGCGCCTTCGTGCAGGTGCAGAACGGCTGCGACCACCGCTGCACCTTCTGCGTCATCCCCTACGGGCGCGGCGATTCCCGCTCCGTGCCTGCCGGCGCGGTGGTGGAGCAGATTCGGCGGCTGGTCGAGAACGGCTGCCGCGAAATCGTTCTGACCGGCGTCGACATCACCGCCTGGGGCGGCGACCTCCCCGGCCGCCCGCGTCTCGGCAAGCTCGTCCGCGCGATCCTGAGGCACGTGCCGGAGCTGCCGCGGCTCCGCCTCTCCTCCATCGATTCGGTCGAGGCCGACCCGGACCTGATGCGCGCCCTCGCCGAGGAGGCGCGGCTGATGCCGCATCTCCATCTGTCGCTGCAGGCGGGGGACGACATGATCCTGAAGCGGATGAAGCGCCGGCATCTTCGCGCCGACGCCGTCCGCTTCTGCGCCGGGGCGCGCCGGCTCCGCTCCGACATCGTCTTCGGCGCCGACCTGATCGCCGGCTTCCCGACCGAGACGGAGACGATGTTTCAGAACACGCTGGGGCTGGTGGAGGATTGCGGGCTCACCTATCTGCATGTCTTCCCGTTCTCGCCCCGCGCCGGTACCCCCGCCGCCCGCATGCCGCAATTGAGCCGGCAGCTGGTGCAGCAGAGGGCGCGGACGGTGCGGCAGCAGGGCCATAGTGCGCTCGAAGCGTTTCTGTCCTCGGAGGTTGGCAAGGTGCGAAACATCCTCGTCGAGAAGCCCGGCTTCGGGCGCACCGAGCACTACGCCCCGGTGGCCGTCGACAGCGGGTATCCGGGCGAAATCGTTTCAGCCCGAATCTTCGGCGTCGCGGCTAACCGACTGTCGGGGCAAGCACTTCCGGAAGCGGCGTAGTGGCGGAGCCGAAGCGCAGCCTGTTCGGCCGTCTGTTCGGAGGCGACGAAGCCCCTGAGACGCCTGCGGATTCTGCCGCGCACGAGCGCCCGGCAGAGGCCCCGCAGAGCCAGCCCGCAGCGTCCGAGGCGGCGCCCATGGCCCCGCCACCCGCTTCGCATGTCGAATCCGATTCGTTCCGTAACTCTTGGTGGGACCGGCTGAAATCCGGCCTGTCGCGCTCCTCCCAGTCGCTTTCCACCGGCATCGCCGACGTCTTCACCAAGCGTCCGCTCGACCGCCAAACGCTCGACGAGCTTGAGGATCTGCTCGTGCGGGCCGATCTCGGCGTCGATACCGCCGCCCGCATCACCGATGCGCTGGCGCGCGAGCGGATGAACAGGGCCATAAGCCCCAATGAGGTGCGGGAGGTGCTTGCGGCGGAGGTTGAGAAGATTCTGGCGCCCGTCGCAACGCCGCTCACCGTCGATCCGGCAAAGAAGCCCTTCGTCATCCTGGTCGTGGGCGTCAACGGCACCGGGAAAACCACCACCATCGGCAAGCTCGCCGCCCGCCTCCGCTCTGAAGAAAAGCGCGTAATGCTCGCGGCGGGCGACACTTTTCGCGCTGCGGCGATCGAGCAGCTGAAAATCTGGGGGGAGCGCGCCGGCGCGCCGGTCGTCGCCCGCGCCCCCGGCTCCGATGCCGCCGGCCTCGCCTTCGACGCCATGCAGGAGGCGGCGCAGGCGGGTGCGGATGTCCTCCTCGTCGATACCGCCGGCCGGCTGCACAACAAGGCGGAGCTGATGGCGGAGCTGGCGAAAATCGTCCGCGTCCTCAAAAAGCACGACCCCTCGGCGCCGCACGCGGTGCTGTTGACGCTCGACGCGACCACGGGGCAGAACGCGCTGAACCAGGTCGAGGTCTTTCGCGACCAGGTGGGCGTCACGGGGCTCGTCATGACCAAGCTCGACGGCACGGCGCGCGGCGGCATTCTGGTCGCGGTCGCCGCCCGAACCGGACTGCCGGTGCATTTCATCGGGGTCGGGGAAACGATCGAGGATCTTGCACCGTTTTCGGCGCGCGACTTCGCGCGTGCGATTGCTGGGCTCGACTGATGGGCATCATCGAATCCGCCCCGAACGATCCGAAGCGGGCGGAGGTCAACCCGTTCCTCAGGCTCGCGCTCGAACTCGGGCCGCTGGTCGTCTTCTTCTTCGTCAACGCCCGCTTCGGCATCTTCGCCGCGACCGCTGTCTTCATGGTCGCCATTCTTATCGCACTCGCGGCCTCCTGGGGATTGACCCGGCGGCTGGCCATCATGCCGCTGGTCACCGGCGTGGTGGTGCTCGTCTTCGGCGGGCTGACCCTCCTCCTGCAGGACGAGATCTTCATCAAGATGAAGCCGACCATCGTGAACGTGCTGTTCGGAGCGACGCTCCTCGCCGGGCTCGCCTTCGGCCGGCCGCTGCTCGGCTACGTGTTCGATTCCGTCTTCCGGCTCGACGACGAGGGGTGGCGCAAGCTGACGTTCCGCTGGGGATTGTTCTTCTTCGTGCTGGCAATGCTGAACGAGATCATCTGGCGTAATTTCTCGACCGATTTCTGGGTCGCGTTCAAGGTGTTCGGCATCATGCCGCTCACCGTGCTCTTCACGCTGACGCAGATGCCGCTGATCCAGCGGCACGCATTGCAGGAGGCCGAGAAACCCTAACCCGAAGGGTCGAGAGCCTTCTCCAGCGCGGGGAGAAAATCGGCTTCCAGCCCCTCCTCCGAGAGCGGGCCGATGAACTTGTGGACGACGACGCCGTCCTTCACGATGAAGGTCTCGGGCACGCCGTAGACCCCCCAGTCGATGGCGGCCGTGCCCTCCCGGTCGGCGCCGATCCGATCGTAGGGGTTGCCGAGCGCACCGAGGAAGCGCGTGGCGTTGTCCGGCGCGTCCTTGTAGTTGATGCCGGCCAGCGCGAAGCGCCCGTCCTCCGAGAGCCGCGTCAAGATCGGGTGCTCAAGCCGGCACGGCCCGCACCACGACGCCCAGACGTTCACGACGTGCACGCCCTCGGCGATGTCCTCATCCGACAGGCCCGCGCCGGCGCCTTCCCGAATCGGCGGCAACGCAAAATCCGGAACCGCCTTGCCGAGGATGGCGGAGGGGATGCGCGACGGGTCGCCGGCGCCGAGGCGGAAATAGAAGAGCGCCGCCAGCGCCAGGAAGACAGCGAGCGGAACGAGCAGCCAGATGCGGCG
>DASWJZ010000284.1:0-5002 GCA_036396875.1 Propylenella sp. | reverse complement strand
GAGCACGATTACCGGCCGCACGATCGCATTGACGATGCCGAGGAGCAGCGCTGCCCAGAGGAGCGACCAGCCGTCGCTGATCTCGACGCCGGGAACGAGCTTGGAGGCGACGTACAAGCCGATCGCCACGATCGCGACCCTGAGCAGAAACCCCCTCATCCGCTTCGCTCCGCTCCCTCGGTTTCAGATGGCCGCATTTATCCCCGGGAGAAGCGATACTCCACCTGGTCGAAGGAATCGACCGGGAAGACATAAAGGAAGCGCAGCATGGCATCCCCCGCATTGCGGATGCCGTGCTCGGCATTGCCGGGAATGAAGACCGCGTCGCCCGCACCAATCTCGTACTCCCGCCCCTCCAGCGTGAGGAGGCCGCGGCCGGCAAGCACATAATAGATTTCCGCCGGCGCATGGCGATGCAGGCCGAGCCAATCGCCCGGCTCAAACGCCGCGACGCCGGCGGTCAGCGCGTCGGTCGGAGTCAGGCCGCCGCTGAAGAGCGTGCGCCAGCCGACCCGGCCCTTCACGGGATCGTCCCAGCCGTCGGCGTTTCGGTCATCCGCGCGGACGACGAGCGGTCGGGATTTCGGCATGGATCGCTCCTTTCGGTCTCTGAGGGACGGCTGGCGGACGCCTAAAGCCGTCGCCTGCGCTCTTGCTGGACAGTGCGCGGAACCCCAGTCTAAATGCCGCGCACTCGGACCGCCGCATGCGGCGACGGCAAAAGCAGAGTTATGGCGAGCGTCAACGAAGTTCGATCGAAGTTTCTGGACTACTTCGCGGCGAACGGCCACGAGCCGGTCGCCTCCGGACCGCTCGTGCCGAGAAACGATCCGACGCTGATGTTCGCCAATGCCGGCATGGTCCAGTTCAAGGACTATTTTACCGGCAAGGCGAAGCCGCCCTTTCCGCGCGCGGTAACGGCGCAGAAGTGCGTGCGCGCCGGCGGCAAGCACAACGACCTCGACAATGTCGGCTATACCGCCCGGCACCACACCTTCTTCGAGATGCTCGGGAATTTCTCGTTCGGCGACTACTTCAAGGACCGTGCGATCGAGCTTGCCTGGAACCTCGTCACCAAGGAATTCGGCCTGCCGAAGGAACGGCTGACGGCGACCGTCTATATCGACGACGACGAGGCGTTCGATCTCTGGAAGAGTATCGCCGGCCTGCCGGACTCCCGCATCATCCGCATCGCCGGTTCGGACAATTTCTGGGCGATGGGGGACAGCGGGCCGTGCGGCCCCTGCTCGGAGATTTTTTACGACCACGGGGAGGGGATTCCCGGCGGCCCACCCGGCTCGCCCGACGCCGAGGGCGACCGCTTCATCGAAATCTGGAACCTCGTCTTCATGCAGTTCGAGCAGACCTCGCCGGGCGAACGCGTGCCGCTCCCGAGACCGTCGATCGACACGGGCATGGGGCTAGAGCGTACCGCCGCCGTTCTGCAGGGCGTCCACGACAATTACGAAATCGATCTCTTCCGTCGCCTGATCGCGGCGATCCACGAGCATGTCGGCCGGCCGTCGAGCGCCGTCAACCAGGCGAGCCCGCGCGTCATCGCCGACCATCTCCGCGCGACGAGCTTCCTGATCGCCGACGGGGTGCTGCCCTCCAACGATGGCCGCGGCTACGTGCTCCGGAGGATCATGCGCCGCGCCATGCGGCACGCGCATCTTCTCGGTGCGTCGGAGCCGGCGATCTTCCGCCTGGTGCCGACGCTCGTCCACGAAATGGGCCAGGCCTATCCGGAGCTCGTCCGCGCCGAGGGCCTGATCTCGGAAACGCTGAAGCTGGAGGAAGCGCGGTTCCGGCGGACCCTCGCGCGCGGGCTCTCGCTGCTCGATGAGGCGACGGCGGCCCTGAAGACCGGCGACATCCTCGACGGCGAGACTGCCTTCAGGCTCTACGACACCTATGGCTTCCCGCTCGACCTCACGCAGGATGCGCTGAAGGCGCGCGGGATCGGGGTCGATCTGACGGGCTTCAGCGACGCCATGGAAAGGCAGCGCGCCGAGGCGCGCGCAAGCTGGGCGGGCTCGGGCGAGGCGGCGACCGAGAACGTCTGGCTCGCGCTCCGCGATCGCCACGGGGGGACCGAGTTCCTCGGCTACGACGCCGAGACCGCGGAAGCGCAGGTGATCGCGCTCGTCAAGGACGGCGCCGAAACCGACGCCCTTGGCGAAGGCGAGGAGGGCGCGATGGTCGTCAACCAGACCCCGTTCTATGGCGAGTCGGGCGGCCAAGTCGGCGACACCGGGGTCATCGAGTCGGAGAACGGCGCCCGCTTCCGCGTCACCGATACGCAGAAGAAGGCCGACGGCCTGTTCGTGCATTTTGGCGTGGTGGAAGTCGGCGGCTTTGTGCCGGGCCAGGCGGTGCGGCTCGCCATCGATGCGGAGAGACGCTCCGCGATCCGCGCCAATCATTCCGCAACCCATCTGCTGCATGCGGCGCTCCGCGAGACGCTCGGCGGCCATGTCGCCCAAAAGGGCTCGCTGGTGGCGCCGGACCGGCTGCGCTTCGATTTCTCCCATCCGAAGCCGCTGAGCGAGGCGGAGCTGACGGCGGTCGAGGAGATGGCGAACGCCGTCGTGCTGCAGGATGCGCCCGTCGAAACGCGCCTGATGGATCGCGACAGCGCCATCGGGTCGGGCGCCATGGCGCTGTTCGGCGAGAAGTACGGCGACGAGGTCCGCGTCGTCTCAATGGGCCGGGCGGTCACCGGCGAGAAGGCAGGCAAGACCTATTCGGTGGAGCTTTGCGGCGGCACGCACGTCAACCGGACCGGCGAAATCGGGCTGGTGACCGTCCTTTCGGAGAGCGCCGTCGCGGCCGGCGTGCGCCGGCTCGAAGCCCTGACCGGGAATGCCGCCAGGCGCTACCTCGTCGAGCAGGACCGGCGCGTGCGGGCCATGGCCGCGCGGATGAAGGTGCGGCCGGACGAGGCTTTGTCCCGGCTCGACCAGCTGACGGAGGAGCGCCGACGGCTGGAGCGCGAGCTGGCCGAAGCGAGGAAGAAGCTCGCAATGGGCGGAGGCGAGGCGGCCCAAACGCCGGCGATGCGGCAGATCGGCGCGATCAACCTGCTCGCCCGCGCCGTCGAGGGCGTGGCGCCGAAGGACCTCCGCGGTCTCGTCGACCAGGGCAAGCGGCAGGTCGGGTCCGGCGTCGTCGCCATCGTTGGAATCAGCGACGGCAAGGCGGGTCTCGTCGTGGGCGTGACGGACGACCTGACGGATCGGATCAGCGCCGTCGACCTCGCCCGTCTCGGCTCGGAGGCGCTCGGCGGCAAAGGCGGCGGCGGGCGGCCGGACCTCGCTCAGGCCGGCGGGCCCGACGCGAGCCGGGCGGAAGCCGCGTTGCAGGCGATAACCGTGCGCATCGAGGAACTCGCCGCCTGACGGCCTATCCGTCGCTCTGATCGCCGGCGACGGCCGGTCAGATCTGTCCCGATTGCGCCGGCGCCGGGAATGCTGCGCAGTCGCCCGGCCGAGCCGACGGGTCGGCGGCGGCCAGAAGCCGGCCCTCCTCATCCAGAATGATCACCAGCGGCGGCCTCTTCGCGGCTTCGTCGTCGGGCGCCGCTGCGGCCACGCCGCTCCGGCCGGTGCGCAGCGTGATCGCCACGATCCTCCGGCCGTCCGCTCCGGTCAGCTCGATCGCCCGGCCGTCGGCGGCAGTCACGAGCGGGGCGCATTTCGCCGCGTCCATGTTCGCCAGCTGAAACTCCGCCGGCGGAGGCGCGGCGACAAGAAGCGGATCGCCGCGGGGGCCTGCCACCAGATCGGGCCCGACGAGGAAAGCGGCCGTCGCGAGCCCCAGGAGCGGCAGCGTTGCACCGGCGAGAATGCGAATCATCGCGACCTCCTAGGGAAGAACCCACGCTTGGGTCTCAAGATAGGGAGAGAAAGAGGCTGCTTTAAGATGGGAAAGGAGCGGTCCAGGCCGCGAAAATCCGGCTACGCCGCCATCGCCTTTCGCAGGTTCGCGTCGATCCTGTCGAGAAATCCGCCGGTCGAGAGCCAGGGCTGGTCCGGGCCTACGAGAAGCGCCAGGTCCTTGGTCATGGCGCCCGATTCGATCGTGTCCACCGTCACTTTCTCCAGCGTCTCGGCGAATCGGATCAGATCGTCGTTTCCATCGAGCTTGCCGCGGTGGGCGAGACCCCGGGTCCAGGCGAAAATCGAGGCGGCGGAATTCGTCGAAGTTTCCTGGCCCTGCTGATGGAGCCGATAGTGCCGGGTCACCGTGCCGTGGGCGGCTTCCGCCTCGACCGTCCTGCCGTCCGGCGTCATCAGCACCGAGGTCATCAGGCCGAGCGAGCCGAAGCCCTGCGCCACGGTGTCCGACTGCACGTCGCCGTCGTAGTTCTTGCAGGCCCAGACGTAGCCTCCCGACCATTTGAGGGAGGAGGCCACCATGTCGTCAATCAGGCGATGCTCGTAAACGATCTTGCGCTTGTCGAACCCGGCCTTGAACTCGGCGTCGAACACCTCCTGGAAGATATCCTTGAAACGGCCGTCATAGGCCTTCAGGATGGTGTTCTTGGTCGAGAGATAGACGGGATAGTTGCGGGCGAGCCCGTAATTGAACGAGGCGCGGGCGAAGTCGCGGATCGAGTCGTCGAGATTGTACATGGCCATGGCGACGCCGGCCCCCGGCGCGTCGAGGACTTCCCGCTCGATCGTCTCGCCGTTTTCTCCGGCGAATTTGATCGTGAGCTTGCCCCTGCCGGGGAAGACGAAGTCCGTCGCGCGGTACTGGTCGCCAAAGGCGTGGCGGCCGATGACGATCGGCTTCGTCCAACCCGGCACCAGACGCGGGACATTCTTGCAGATGATCGGCTCGCGGAAGATGACGCCGCCGAGAATGTTGCGGATCGTGCCATTCGGCGACCGCCACATCTTCTTCAGGCCGAATTCCTTCACCCGCGCCTCGTCGGGGGTGATCGTCGCGCATTTCACCCCGACGCCGACCTCCTTGATGGCGTTGGCCGCGTCGA
>DASWJZ010000283.1:0-17591 GCA_036396875.1 Propylenella sp. | reverse complement strand
CGCCGGCTCGAATCTGTATCTCGGCGACACGAGCATCACTGGGAATGAGCGAGGGCTGCGGCGCCAGAACGGCGGCAATATATTCTCAGTGCAGAACAACCGGCTCTTCGGAAATACCGCGAACGGGAGCTTCAGCGGCGTAATAAATGTGCAATGACGCCAGCTTCAGGGCGCTCGCGCCCGGCGAACGCTTCGGCCTTCGCCGGGTCTCCTGACGCTTCAGTAGCGGAATTGCTCGGCGAGGATGCGCTCGTCCCAGGAGTGGTCGCGGTCGAACATGATGAGCGAGGCGACGCTCCGGTCCTCCTCGACGCGCACCTCCGTCACGCTCTTGAATTCGATGTGGTCGGCCACCGCATTAACCGGCCGCTTGTCCGCCTCGAGCACCTCGATCGCCAGCTTGGCGCGGTTGGGCAGCAGCGCGCCGCGCCAGCGCCGCGGCCTGAAGGCGCTGATCGGGGTCAGCGCGAGGAGCGGCGCGTTGATCGGCAGGATCGGGCCGTGGGCGGAGAGATTGTAGGCGGTGGAGCCGGCCGGCGTGGCGACCAGCACACCGTCGCAGATCAGCTCGTCGAGCCGCACCTTGCCGTCGATCGTGATCCGGAGCTTCGCCGCCTGATAGGACTGGCGAAGCATCGACACCTCGTTGATGGCGCGGGCGGAACGGGCGACACCGTCGGCGCCGGTCACCGTGGCGAGGAGGGGGTGGATCGTTTCCGTCTTCGCCGCCGCGATCCGCTCCATCAGATCGTCGGGACGGTATTCGTTCATCAGGAAGCCAACCGAGCCGCGGTTCATCCCGTAGATGGGCTTGCCGGTGCTCATGAAGGCGTGCAGCGCCTGCAGCATCACGCCGTCGCCGCCGAGCGCCACGATGACGTCGACCGCCTGCGGCGGGGCGTCGCCATAGCGGGCGCGAAGGCTTTCGGCGGCCGCGTGCGCCTCCGGCGCATCGCTCGCAAGGATGGCGATCCTGGTCATCGTCGGCCCGTTGGGATTTCGGCGGGCCGGACCTAGCATGAGTGGCGCGCGGCGCAAACGGCAAGGAGAGGCGAATGGCGGACGTCGAGCGGATGGCTCTCATCTATTCTCCGTGCCCGGATGCGGACGCCGCCAGGGCGCTCGGCCACGCCCTGCTCGACCGGCGGCTCGCGGGCTGCATCAACATCCTGCCCGGCATGATGTCGCTCTACGACTGGCAGGGAACGCGCGAGGAGGCGTCCGAGGCGATCCTCATCGCCAAGACGAGCGCCGGAAGGGCCGCCGAGGCCGCCGCCTTCATCGAGCGCGAGCATCCTTACGAGGTTCCGGCGGTGCTGACGATCGCGCTCGCCGACATGAACGCCGGCTACCGCGAGTGGCTGCTGGCGCGGATTGCGTGAGGCCGGATCGGGGCGCTTTCGGTTACGCGACCGACCGAGGAGGAAGAGGAGCAAATAGCGGCGGAATAATCGGCTGGAGGGCGCCCAAATTGCTTCACTTGGGACCACCCCCGGACGACGGCCCGGACGGCGTCGCCAGGGCGGCGCCGGCCACGCTTGAGTTAACTCTGTGCGAATCAAAACCTTTTGTGCTAGTCAAGGGCCGGTTAGGCGGCTGGGCGCGACAGGTCTGTTCGCAATCGGAGGCTTGGGTTGAGGAGAGTGTAATGGGGAAGCTGAATATCGGCGTCGAGATCCGGGATTTCGACCTTGAGCGCATGGGTTTTTCGCTGTCGGTGCTCGACGAGACAAAGAAGCGGCAGACGTCGGAGGCCTATCTCAGGATGACGCTTACCGAGCTCAACACTTTCCTGAAGGCGCTGAAGACAGCCCAGGATGAGATCGACGTCTCGACCGTGGAGCCGTCCGGCGTGAGCAAGCTGCCGACCGTCAAGGTCAGCCGCAACCGCGACGCGGACAGCGGGGCACAGCTCGCCGCGGACCGCAATATCGCCGCCGAATAGCCGCAGCTGCGCAGACGCTGCCGCTGGACCTTGCCGCATGACGGGCCGCGGGACTCGGCGGCGGCCCCCGCCGGCTCAAAGTAACCGGAACCCGCCTATGGTCGCCCGCGAGGGCGCGTATTCCACTACGGTAGTGCGGTCTTCCATTTCGGATTGCTGCCCGAAATTGTTGCTCTGCCACTGCATCACCACGGTATGCGTCCCTGCGGGGATACCGGTGAAGACAAACTCGAAGGCATGCGCTTCGGGGCTAAAGGACTCAGTGAATTGTACGGCTGCACCGGCGGCCCAAGGCATAAGCGCGGCTGAGACCCTGGGGCCTTTGCGGCAATCGCTCGCCCGGCAGCAAGGGCGCGAGCGTTCCCTCATTGGGCTGCGCTACGCTGCACGGCTCACCTGGGCGCTCAAAGAGGAGGGCGCCCAAAAGAGCGGGGGCACGTCGAGTCCTGTACCCTCGGGGAAGCCGACCCTCCAATGGGCAGGATCAAAGCGTCCGGCGACTACGGACAGGTTGAACCAATTTCTACACCGATCCTGACCCCCTCGATGGTGTTACCGGCGGGAAGAATGAGCTTGACGGCATAGAGGAATCTTTCGCTGTCAATGACAGGATTTAGGATCTCTGTTGTCGAGAATTCCCGAAAAAATTCATTTGCGCCTCTGGTTCTCACGCTCGCCAGCACTTTCGGCGCAGCGAACGGGTCCGAAGTCCGGGTGAATTGCTTTCGCAGTAATTGTGCCCTGGCATTCCTGGCTCCATCGTTGTCGCGCCCCAGGAACATGAATTCACATATCCGCAGCCCGTCCGGGAGGTGAAGCCCTTGGATCAGCTCGCCGGAAGCCTGGATGCGCATGAGATTGAATTCGGATCCAGGTTCACCGCCGAACGTTTGCATGTTTATGACGGGAACGCCGTAGTAGTAGTCTGCTGCGGCCGGCGTTGCGGAGCCGACGCTGAGCACGCAAAGCGCTGCCAGCGCAACGCGCGACAAACCGAGTGTCTTGAATCGCGAACGCGCCGCTTCGTGCTGATGTGCAGTGACCGTCATGATGATCCTCCCTCTTTGGTCGTCGCCATCGCACGACCAGCGCTCGGAAGCTTAGCGGCATGCTTGTCGACCGCCAACGAGAAAGGGAATAGGGCGGCCGCCATGTTCGGGAACATGTTGTGGACGTGTCTTTTCCAGTAGCCGAGGATGGAAGCAAAGAAGTCGTAAGTGCTTTAATTCGCCTTGATTTTATCGGTGCGGCTGAGGGATTCGAATCCCGCCCCGCTGATTCCAAATCAAGCGCTCTGCCGGCTGAGCAAGGCAACGCCGTGGATCGACGTGACGCCCGCCGGCCGGCCGACCGCGCCGGGCGGGCCGCGCTGGCTCAAGGGGAGGGGCGACAGTATCAGGTAAGGGTGGACGAAGAGCAACGACGATGGCCTGCTGGTCACCGGCTATCAGGTCGCCATCCGGCAAGCGACCAGGAGCGGCTGGTCTGCGTGCGGCGCGACTCGATCTGCCGGCGTTCTCCCTACGCGCGGGATGACATCCCGCTCCGAACTCTCCCCATGAGCGCGCGAACTAATTCCGCCGCCGCATCGTCGTTCCCGACGGTCCATCCGCCGCATGCGGGCCTCCCGCTCGGGCCCCTGCGCGGAACTTTGTCAGCCGTGCCGGCTTATCAAAGCTGCCCGCGCTGCCGCATGAAAGGGCGCTTTTCCCATACAGGAGGACATCCCATGGCCAAACAGACGAAGCCGAAATCCAGGAAGGCCGGCGGGAAGGCCGTGGGCAAGAAGGCCGCCGGCAAGACGGCCGCTGCCAAGAAGGGCGCGGGCAGGACGGCCGGCAAGGGCGCGGGCAGGACGGCCGGCAAGGGCGCGGCCGCAAAGACCCGCGCCGCTTCGCCGAAGGCCGATTGGATCGGCAGCGCGCTGACCTCGCCGCTCGTCCGCGAGGCGGTCGCCGCGGCCCTGATCGCCGGTGCGGCCGCGGCCGCCGCGGTGTTCGCGGGGCGGCGCTCGAAGACGGTCAGGTCCGCCGCTTCGATGATTTCGGACGCCACGAGGGAAATAACCAGCGCCGCCGCCGGCGCGCTCTCGGCAACGGCGGCAAATGCGCTGGGCGGGCCGCGTTCCGACGAGCGGGGCGACGGTGAGCGGGATTCCTGGCCGGGCAGCGCGAACAGATAGGCCTATCTATCCACGCCGGGCGGCCACGCGACCTGCGGACGGCCCCTGATCCAAACCACTCGTGGTTGAGGCGCCAAACGCGAAGCGCCAAGCCGAAGAGACCCAGCCGTCTCATATGTCTGAACCCGGACACCCGTTTGTCGGGCGGCGTGGCAGCCGGTATGATCGATCGCCGCGGGGTGGCGGACGGGGACGCCGCTCAATCGCCGATGCCCCGGACGGGGGATGTCATGACCCAAGCAGCCATCCGAACCATCGCCGTGCATCTGCCGACGGCGGGGCTTTGCCAGCACCTGCTCGACGTTGCCGTGCCGCTCGCCGAGGCGCACGGAGCGCTGCTGGTGGGCGTGCATGTGCTGCCCGCGGTCGTCGTCTATGCCGACGCCACCGTGTCGATGAGCACCGAGTTCATCGTGGCCCAGCAGGAAGCCTTCCAGGAAGACGCCCAGGCGATCGAGCGAGCGTTCCGCAGCCGCGCCGGGGCGGCGTCGATTCCCTACGAATGGAGCATGACCGACACCGGCGACGAGCCGACGATGCGGGCGGCCGCCACGGTCTGCAACACCGCCGATCTGGTCATCGCGACGCAGTACCACGATTCAATACCGGCGGCGGTCGGCTACAGCCCCGACGAGCTGGTGCTCGGGACGGGGCGTCCGGTGCTGATTATCCCGGCGGCAGGCGCCGCCCCGCCGGCCGGCGCCCGCGTCGTCGTCGCCTGGAACGGATCGCGCGAGGCGGCGCGCGCGACCTTCGACGGCCTGTCGCTCCTCAAGCCCGGGGCGGACGTGCGCCTCGTCTCCGTCGACAGCACGCGCGGCGACGCGTCGATGACGGGAATCGTGCGGGCCCTGTCACGCCGCGGCGTAGAGGCCGTGCCGATGTCGACCACCCGCAGCGAGGGCCGCTCCGTCGCCGAGGAGGTGCTGAAGTTCGCGGGGGAATTCGGCGCCGATCTTCTGGTCGTCGGATGCTACGGCCATTCGCGACTGCGCGAGACCGTGTTCGGCGGCGCCACGACGCGGATCCTTCGCGACATGACGCTGCCGGTACTGATGGCGCACTGATCGAGGATGGCGCCGAAGTTCAACGCCGCCGCTCGCCCCCGTCAGAGACGCCCCATCAACAGCAGGACGATCACCACGATCAGAATCACGCCGAGAATGCCGGACGGCCCGTATCCCCAGCCGCGGCTGTGAGGCCAGGACGGTACCGCTCCAATCAGAAGCAGAATGAGGATGATCAGCAGTATGGTTCCGAGCATGGTTCTTTTCTCCCTCCGCCCGGCCTGCCGGGCAGGATTAGCGTCCGGCGGCCCGATCCCCGCCGCCCATTTCAGCGCGCCTTAAACGTTGCCGGCTGAGCGTTGGTTCCTTAGACGGCGCAGCGGGCAGGGGCCCCTGCCGGCCCGCCCGCTCAAGTCTCCATCCACACGCCAAAGAACGGGGAATTGAATGAAGCCCGACCTCCTCCTTCCCGGAAAACTGATGCCCTATGTGATGGAGCGCCTCGCGGCGCACTACCAGGTGCACAAGCTCTACGAGGCGAAGGACCCCGAAGCGTTCTTGCGCGAGGTCGGCGGACGCATCCGCGCGATCGCGACGGCCGGCCATATTCCCGTTCCCGCTTCGCTGATCGATGCCTGCCCGAAGCTCGAGATCATCAGCAGCTTCGGCGTCGGCACCGACGCCATCGATGTCGCGCATGCCCGCAAGCGCGGCGTGGTGGTCGGCAACACCCCCGACGTCCTGAACGACGATGTCGCCAACCTCGCAGTCGCGCTGGTACTCGCCACGACCCGCCGCATCCCCGCCTATGACCGCTATGTGCGCGAGGGCCGCTGGGCGCGCGAAGGCGACCCGCCCCTGACCCGCGGCATCGCCGGGCGTCAGATCGGTATCGTCGGCTTCGGACGCATCGGCCGGGCGATCGCCGAAAAGCTTCAGGTCTTCAACTGCAAGATTGCCTATTTCGCGCGCAACAAGCGGTCCGACGCGCCATATCGCTACTATGCCGACCTTGTCGAAATGGCGCGCGACAGCGCGGTGCTGATCGTCATCGTGCCGGGCGGGAAGGAGACGGAGAAGCTGATCGACCGCACCGTCATCGACGCGCTCGGGCCGGAAGGAATCCTGGTCAACATCGCCCGCGGCTCGGTGGTCGACGAGGAGGCGCTCGTGGCGGCGCTGCAGGAGGGCAGGCTCGGAGGGGCGGGGCTCGACGTGTTCGCCGACGAGCCGAACGTGCCGCCGGCGCTCCTCTCCATGGAGAACGTGGCGCTGCAGCCGCATCAGGGCAGCGCGACGGTGGAGACCCGGCGGGCGATGGGGGACCGCATGCTCGACAATCTCGCCGCCCATTTCGAGGGGCGGCCATTGCCGAGCGCGCTGCCCTAATCGTCGCGCTTCCGCCGCGAGGCGCGGGAGCCGAGGAGAATTCCGGCCAGGAGGGCAAACAGGGAGGAAAGGAGCACGGGACTGCGCAGCGGCGATCCCTCCGCTCCCAGACCAAGGCCCGCCAAGCCCTCGTTCACCGCGCGGCGGATTTCGGCGGCGGGCTGCTCGACGCCGCGCGCCCGCTCCCGCATCGGCCGCGAGGCGAGGAAGAGGAGGACGAGCGCGATGGCGAGAAGGATTCCGGCGATGATCGCGGCCGAAGCGATCGGGTCGAGCAGGACCGACAGGTAGAGGTGCGCCGCCAGAAGAAAGAAGCAGACCGCAATCACAAGAATAATGATTCCGACGACGCCGAGCATGCCGCGGACGGCGAGTCCGCGGATGCGGCGTCTCAGATTCGCCGCGGCGAGGCCGAGCCCCACCGCGCTTGCAAGCTTGAGCATCAGCGGCGCGACAAGAGCCCGATCAGGAAACCCAGCCCGAGCGCCACCAGAACGGCGGAGAACGGGTTGCGGGAAATCCGGGCCTCCAGCGCCTCGCCATAGGCGCGCGCCTCCTCGATCGCCGCCTCCGCCTGTTCCTGCCCCTGGCGCCGGTAGAGATCAGCCTTTTCGCGGACGGTGTCGCGACCTTCACGCAGGCCGGATTTTACAAGGTCCGCCAAGGTTGCGCTGATCGTGGCGATGTCTTTCTTCAATGCCTCGATCTGGTCCTGCAGGGCTTCTGCATCGCGCGCCAGGTCGGATTCCGAACGCGGTGTCCGCGATGTCGCCGGGCGGCCTCCGGCGCCGCCTGCTGCTTCATTTGCCATACTCTTCCTCCTGAAGTCTCGTGTCCCTCCAGACCGGCGTTTCGCCTAAACCGCATTGAGCCATCTCAATATCAGGTCCCGCGACGCGGGCGGCAAGGCGATGCGCGCGGCGTCTAAGCGGCTTCCGCCGTCGCCGCGCCGTCGAGGCGAAGAGCGATCGTGCCGCCGCCGAGGATCCGCGCGCCGGCGCCATCCCCGTCGTAGAGAACGCAAGCCTGACCCGGCGCAATGCCGGTATCGCCGTCGCCGAGCTCGACGACCGGGTGGCCCTGACGCACGCCAAGCGCCGCCGCCGCCGGCGGACGCGTCGAGCGAACGCGCGCAAAAACAGGCAGGCCGTCCCGCGCGACCGCCGGAAAATCGCCGGCGCCCAGCCAGTTGAAATCCCGCAGGGCCATCGAGCGCGTGGCAAGCGCCGCGCGCGGGCCGACAATGACCCTGGCATTCTCGGCGTCCAGGCGGACCACGAAGAGCGGCTCGCCGGCGGCAATGCCCAGCCCCCGCCGCTGACCGACCGTGTAGCGGATGACGCCTGCGTGCCGCCCGAGCACCCGGCCGTCGATATGCACGATCTCCCCCGGCCTGACCGCCTCGGGCTTCAGCTTCTCGACCAGGTCCGAATATCGACCCTGCGGCACGAAGCAGATGTCCTGGCTGTCGCGCTTGTCGGCGACAGCGAGCCCGAGATCGCGGGCAATCGCCCGCGTAGTCTGCTTCGGGAGGTTGCCTAGCGGAAAACGCAGGAAGTCCAGCTGCTCCCGGGTCGTGGCGAAGAGGAAATAGCTCTGGTCGCGCTCAAGATCGACCGGGCGGAAGAGCGCGCGCCGACCGTCGACGGCGCGGGAGCGCACGTAGTGACCGGTGGCCATCGCAGCCGCATCCAGCTGGCGCGCGGTCGCGAGCAGATCGGCGAACTTCACGGTCTGATTGCAGGCAACGCAGGGTATCGGCGTTTCACCCTCGGCATAGCTCCTTGCGAACGGCTCGATGACGGCTTCCCTGAAGCGCGCCTCATAGTCGAGCACGTAGTGCGGGATGCCGAGGCGGGCCGCCACCTGGCGGGCGTCGTGAATGTCCTGTCCGGCGCAGCAGGCGCCGCTCCGGTGCGTCGCCATGCCGTGGTCGTAAAGCTGCAGCGTGACGCCTAAGACATCGTAGCCGGCATGCTTCACCAGCGCCGCGGCGACCGACGAATCGACGCCGCCCGACATGGCGACGACCACGCGCGTCGCGGCGCGCGGTCCCTCGAGGCCAAGGTCGACATCAATCATGAACGCTGCTCCGGATCGGCAACTATAGGGAACGCGGACGGCAAGTCGACCGCCTTGCCAAATCTTAAAGGATTTCAATACGCTGGCTTAGGCGAATCTTAAGGCGCGGGGGGTAGAAGCATCGCTGTGACATGTAGTGCGTAAGAGTCCTCGATGGCTGAACACATCCGCCCGCGCGTCAAATATGTGATCGGTCCCGACGGGAGTCCGCTCACGATCGCCGACCTGCCCGCGTCCAACACCAAGCGTTGGGTGATCCGCCGGAAGGCGGAGGTGGTGGCGGCGGTCCGCGGCGGCCTCCTGAGCCTGGAAGAGGCCTGCGAGCGCTATACCCTGACTGTCGAAGAGTTCCTCGCGTGGCAGATGTCCATCGACCAGCACGGGCTCGCCGGTCTCCGCACGACCAAGATCCAGAAGTACCGCAACTAAGGCGGCGCGCCGCGCGCCCCGCCCATGCCCGGCCGCCTGATTTGGCGGCTCTTTCCCCCGCCTGCAAGGCCGCGTAAGGCTGCAGCCCGCCAAACGGGCTGTGGCCGATGAGCACAGGGACGCACGATTTTGCCGAGGATCCGCGGAACGCCGGCATCCTCTTCTCCGTCAACGGGACGCTTGTGCCGCGCGAAAGCGCAGTGGTCTCGGTCTTCGATTCCGGCTTTGTGCTCGGCGACGGCGTATGGGAGGGACTGCGGCTCATCGACGGCGGCGTCGCCTTTCTCGACGCCCATCTCGGCCGGCTCTACGAGGGCGCGAAGGCCATCGACATGGATATCGGCCTTTCGCGCCAGGCGCTCGCCGACCGGCTCTTCGAGTGCCTCCGTGCCAACGGCATGCGCGACGGCGTGCACATCCGGCTGATGGTCACGCGCGGCGTCAAGCGCACGCCCTACCAGGATCCGCGCGTCACGATCGGCCCGGCGACCGTCGTCATCATCCCGGAATACAAGCTGCCGCGGCCTGAACTGGCGAAAGAGGGGATCACGCTGTTCACCGTGCATATCCGGCGCACCGGTCCGGCCGAGCAGGACCAGAAACTCAATTCGCATTCCAAGCTCAACTGCATCCTCGCCTGCATCCAGGCGGCGAAAGCCGGCGCGGATGAGGCGCTGATGCTCGACGCGGCGGGATTCGTCGCCACCTGCAATTCGACGCATTTCTTCATTGTGCGCGGGGGCGAGGTCTGGACCTCGCCGCCCGACTATTGCCTCGGGGGCATCACGCGCGCAAACGTCCTCAAGGCGGCGCGCGAGGCCGGCATTCCGGCGCTGGAGAAGCGCTTCTCCCTCACCGACGTCTACGGGGCCGACGAAGCGTTCGTCACCGGCACATTCGCCGGCCTCACCCCCGTCAGCAGCGTGGACGGCCGGACGATCGGCGCGGAAGGCCGGCCGGCGCGGCCCATCACGGAGAGGCTGCGGGCCCTCTACAGGGACCTTGCCATGCGTTCGCGCACCCCGATCGAAGGCGTCGCGGCATGACGGAAGGGCGTGATGGCGGGTCGATGATCGAGCGGGAGGACGGGCCGTCCGGCGGCGTTTACCGGATGCAGCTCGACGGTCAGGCGGCGGAAATGACGTTCTCGCGCGCCGGCGAGCGCCTCATCATCATAGATCACACGGACATGCCGGCGGCGCTTCGCGGCCGGGGCGTCGGCGAGAGCCTCGTCCGCCATGCGGTCGAAGAGGCGCGGCGCGCCGGGACGAAGATCTTCCCGCTCTGCCCGTTCGCAGCGGCGCAGTTCCGCAAGCATCCCGAGTTCCAGGACGTTCTTTCGAAATGAATCCGGCCGCCGACCCCGCCGAGCGCCGCGAGCCGGTAAGGATCGCGATGTGGTCAGGGCCGCGCAATCTTTCGACGGCGCTCATGCGCTCGTTCGGCAATCGCCGGGATTGCGCGGTCGCGGACGAGCCGTTCTACGCGGCGTATCTGCGCCTCTCGGGCGCCGGGCATCCGATGCGGGAAGAGGTGATCGCCCATCATGAAAGCGACTGGCGGAAGGCGGCGGCGAGCCTCGTCGGCCCGGTCCCGGGCGGGAAGGCGGTCTTCTATCAAAAGCACATGACGCATCACATGCTGCCGGAGATCGGGCGCCAGTGGATGCGCGCCTGCCGCCATGCCTTCCTGATCCGGCATCCGGCGCGCGTGCTGGCCTCCTATGCGGCGAAGCGCGAGGCGGTCACCGCGCGCGACATCGGGTTCGTGGAGCAGGCCGAGCTGTTCGAACGGGCAGGAGAAATCATGGGCGGCGCGCCGCCCGTCATCGATGCCGACGCGCTCCTCGCCGATCCCCGGCGGGTGCTGTCGCGGCTCTGCGCGGCTCTGCGGGTGTCATTCGATGAGGCAATGCTCGCCTGGCCGCCGGGGCCGCGCGAGACGGACGGAATCTGGGGCCGGCACTGGTATGATGCGGTCAACCGATCGACCGGCTTCGAAGCGTCCCGGCCAATGCCGGCGCTTGCCGATCCGCACCTGAAGACGCTGGAGGAGGAGGCGCTGCCGATCTACGTCAGACTGGCGGCCTTCGCGCTCAGCTAGCTCGCGGCGCGGCTCGAATGATGGCGCTCGGCCGCGCTGTCGCGCTGCAGCTTCTCTTCTTCCTTTTCCAGTTCGGCCAAGGCGAGGTCGAGCGCGGCCTTGGCGGTTTCGAGCTGTCCGCCCAGCTCCGCGATCGACGCTTCGAGGTTGGCGCGTCGCTGCCGCGCGGCGCGGGCGAAGGTGGAATAGGCGAAGTGCTTCTCGTCCTCGATGCCGGTCCGGCGGTGCTCGGCGGCGATTTCCAGGTCCAGGTCGCGCACCATGCGGCTGAACTCTTCGACCATGGCCTCGATCTGCCCGACCTGGCGGCGGCGCTCCTCGATCTGGAACCGCTTCATTCGGATCTGCGCGTCTCGTGACTTCATACGCCATACTCCCCCAGTCCCGAGCCCTGCGGCTGCCGATCGGCGCGGTCTGCCGGACGCCCGACGCCCATTCTGCAGACGGTAACCTTTCGTTTACGGGTCACATTAATCATGCAGGACAGGATTTAAGGTCGGGTAAACCGCGCAACGGATGCTTCCGCCCGGTAAGCGGCGCGCTCCGGCAAATCCCTTAGATGGGAAAGTTTAAATCTGGTGCGGGAGCGCGTGACGCGGATTCGAAAATGGATTCAAGACTCTACAGAGGAAAGCTCAGAGTACGCGCTTGTCGTGGTCAAAGAGAATCTGTTAACCATTCGACGATAGCCTGTCCGTCGGATTTGATCTGGCTCAGTTGTGTGCGGCCTGGGGCTTGGGCTCTCTGCGCGATCGAGCCGACAAGGGGATTGGGATGCGGGTCCTTCTGATCGAAGACGACAGCGCCACCGCGCAGAGCATCGAACTGATGCTCAAATCCGAGAACTTCAACGTCTACATCACGGACCTCGGCGAAGAGGGTGTCGATCTCGGCAAGCTCTACGACTACGACATCATCCTGCTCGACCTGAACCTGCCGGACATGAGCGGCTACGACGTCCTGAAGACGCTGCGGGTCGCCAAGGTGAAGACGCCGATCCTGATTCTTTCCGGCCTCGGCGGCATCGAGGACAAGGTGCGCGGCCTCGGCTTCGGCGCCGACGACTACATGACGAAGCCGTTCCACAAGGATGAGCTCGTGGCGCGCATCAACGCCATCGTCCGCCGCTCCAAGGGCCACGCCCAGTCGATCATCCAGACCGGCGACCTGCGGGTCAATCTCGACACCAAGACGGTGGAGGTGAACGGCAGCCGCGTGCACCTGACCGGCAAGGAATACCAGATGCTGGAGCTGCTCTCGCTCCGCAAGGGCACGACGCTGACCAAGGAGATGTTCCTGAACCACCTCTATGGCGGCATGGACGAGCCGGAGCTGAAGATCATCGACGTGTTCATCTGCAAGCTCAGGAAGAAGCTCGCAGCCGCAACCGACGGCAAGAACTACATCGAGACGGTGTGGGGGCGGGGCTACGTGCTGCGCGAGCCGGACGAAGAGGAATACCGCGAAAGCGCCTGACCGACGCCCGCCCTGAGACGCGAAGGACGGCCGCTCGCGACCGGCCTTTTACGCTGCGTCAGCCGCCGGCTCAGACGAGACCGGCCTCGACGAGGGGCTGCAGGAACTGCTCCCGGTCGAATGGCTTCATCATGTGGATGTCGGCGCCGCTCCGCAGCGCCCGCGCAACATGGATCGGGTCGTTCTCCGACGTGAGATAGACGACGGTCGGCCGGTTGCCGCCCGGCAGGGCGCGGAGCTTGCCAAGGAAGCGCATCGCATCGCCGTCGGGCATCTGCCAGTCCACCACGACGCAATCCGGCATCTCCTCGCGGCACAGATCCAGCGCTTGCCGGCGGGTCTCCGCCTCCGACGTACGGAACTCGAGATCCTCCAGAATGCGCCGGGCGACCTTCCGGATGGAGTTGGAATCATCGACGATGAGACAATGCTTCATGGGAATCGCGCCCCTGTGTTTACGCCTGCTACTCGCTGCCGTTTTTTGTGGCAGTCTTGAGCGAAATCCCTAGCGCGTTCGGGTTACCTCCCGGTCAAGGAGCGTGCTTAAGAACGTCCTTGCCCGAACTCTCAGGTCCGCGCGGCGGGGTTAGGGGAGCCCTAACTAACGTTTGGCGGCGGCCGGATGGGCGGCTCCCCTGCCCGGCAGGAGCCGCCGCAGGGCCGGAAACCGCGCAGCGCGTGCCCGCAGGTATCCGGCGATCCGGCGCGGCGCCGAGGGCCGTGACTTGCGGACGATGGCGGCCAGCGCCTCCCGCGGTCCGGCGTCGCGGAACGCCGGCCTGACGGGCGCCGCGACCGCCGGGTCTTCGGAATATCCGTAGAGCTCGAAGTCGAGCGCGTAGAACTCCCGCACCAGCGCCGTCTCCTTCGGCCCGTAGTAGTCGGCGACCAGATCGGAGGCGCCGGTACTGTGCGGCGTGTAGGCTTTCAGCACCACGCCATGCCGCCGCAGGAACGCCGCCGTCTCGTCCATCTCTTCAAGACGGCCAATGAAATCCATGCGCAGAGGCAGCGGATGGAGCAGGCATACCCGTTGCGGGCAGTAGTGCCAGTTGAGGGTCCGCGGGTCTTCCGCCGTGATCAGCCGCAGGAACCTCCGGAAGCTTGGGGTGGCGCCGCGATCAAGCCCGAACCGATCGGCAAAGGGTATCCAGATCTTCGCGTCGCGCTGGCGCTTGGCGATCTTGTCGAGATAGCAGGACAGAATCCGTGCGTAGGGGTTGCGGACGACGGCAAAGAACTCCGCGGCGAGAAAGCGCTCGACCCCGCTAGCGGCAATGCCGCTCAAATCCTGGCAGAAAGGCGCCGCCTTGCGGCTGTGCACGCGGCCTTGAAAGGTCCGAATCCCGCGCAGTTCGTCGATGCGCAGCCAAAGCGACTTGGTGATGGAGGAACAGCCGGCTTTCGGGTTCTTCAGATAGACGATGTCGATCTCAGGCGCGTAGTGGATGCGCGATTCGATATGGTCGGCGGGAGGGAGGGACAGGTGAACGCTCATGCGCGGCGCAACCTAAAGGCTCCCTCCCGGCTCTTCAACGCGACAGCGCCTGACTGAAGCTCACGTCACCGGCCGCACGCCGAGGATGACCCGGTTCTCTTCCTGCGTGGCGGTGATCCCCATGGTCGCCTGCTTCGCGAGCAATGCCGCATAGAGCGGCTGCACGGCGTGCGCGTCGAGGGGATTGGGCATCGCCCCCTCGGCGATCACCTCGCGGACGCCGGCGGGGAGCTTCGCGCGGTCGCCCTCGGCCACCACCCGCATCACAGTCTCCCCCGCCTCGCGCGAAGCCATGACGGTGATCCGGCCGCCGCGCGCAACGGAGTTCAGCGCAACGAGAAGGAGGTTCAGGAGAAGCTTCGCCTCCGACTTCGGAAGCAGCGGCGTCTGGACCTGCCAGTCGAGCTCCGCTTTCTCGCGCTCGAGCAGCGCCGCGGCGCAGCGTCCGGCCTCGACCATGTCGATCTCGGCGCCGGCGCCGCCCGACGCGCCGAAGGCGAGCCGGCAGAACTGCAGCTTGGCGGACGCCTGACGGGCGCTCTTCCTGACCAGATCCTGCGCGAATTCGCGCATTGACTCGTCCTGCTCCTCGTCCAGTACCTCAAGTCCGTTCACCACTGCCCCCACCGGGGATATGATGTCGTGACAGACGCGGCTGGCAATCAGCGCGGCAAGCTCCAGGGGGTCGATATCGTATTCGGTCATGCCGTGCCCTTCGAGCCGGTGGCGCGAATCCGCGCGGGCCCTCGGGCAACGCTTACAGGGCGCTTCGGAGGCTGCCAAGCCGCTCGGAGAGGCGGATTCTTAACGAAGCCTTTACCCTGGCGCGCCAAGGCTAGGGGTCCAGGCCGGCCGGCTCCGATCGACGGCCTCTCGTGCAGGCAGGGGACAGAATCGATGGCATTTTCCCGTGCCCTTCTGATGAAGATCGCGGCAATTCTCGTGCTTGCGATGTTTGCAGCGCCGCCCGGGCGCGCAACGACAAATGACGGCGCCTATACGGCGGAGGAAATCGTCGCCGCCGGCCACCAGTTCTTCGGCACCGTTTCCGGCGGCCTCGCGACGCTCGTGGAGCGCGCCGTTTCGACCTACGGCCTCCCGAACGGCTACATCATCGGCCAGGAGGCGTCCGGCGCCTTCGTCGGCGGGCTGCGCTACGGCGACGGCGTCCTCTACACGAAGGTCGAGGGCAACCGGCAGGTGTATTGGCAAGGGCCGTCGCTCGGCTTCGATTTCGGCGGCGACGGCGACCGGACGATGATGCTGGTCTACAACCTGCCGAACACGCTTGCCATCCACCGTCGATATGTCGGCGTGAACGGCTCGGCCTACCTGGTGGGCGGACTCGGAATGACCGTCCTCGCCAACAACGAGATCCCGGAGCGGACCGTCTACGTCGTCCCGATCCGAAGTGGGGTGGGCGCGCGCCTCGGCATCAATATCGGCTATTTGAAGTTCACCTCGCAGCCGACCTGGAATCCGTTCTGAACGGGGTGCCGGAAAGGTCGCGGAGCGGCGTGCCCGAATCGTCACACATTTCCCGGATTTGACGCATTCTGCGGCCATTTGGCGCCGCCCGTCCGCGGACTTCTGTTTTTGGGCGGCGTTCGGCTCTATACTCGCAGGCCGAGGGTGGCGTAGCGGAGCCGCAATGATTCAGTCGGCAATGATCTTCGCCCTCGGCGCCTTCGCGAGCGGGCTGGTCTGGCTCGCCTTCTCGGTGGCCCTTGTACGTCGCACGCGGCGGCTCACCGAGCGGCAGCTGCTGGCCAGCATTGCCACGCGTCGCGCCGAGTTCGAATCGGAGCGGGACGAGCTGCGCGCGCGGCACGCGGTGCAGATGCACCGGCTTGAGCGCGAGGTGAGCCGTGTGCTCGATATGGCGACCGCGCACCGGCTCGAGGCCGACCTCAAGGAGCGCGATCTCATCAATCTGCGCGCCGAGCTCACGGCGCGCGACGACGCTGTCGAGGACACGCAGAACCGTCTCGCCGACGAGCGCGATCTGATCCAGGACCTGGAGCGCCGGCATGCCGAGGCCGGGAGCGCCCTCAGGAGCGCACAGCATCAGCTTAATCTCGAGCAGAGGCGCCGCGCGATCGCCCAGGCGGCGCTCGACGAGGCGAATGCCTTGTCCGACCAGCGGCGGCTGGCGCTCATCGCGATGCGCGAGGAGAATGACGCCCTGCGCGCGCGGCTCGGCGAGTCCCCCGGGGCCCCGACGCCGCTCGAACTGGAGGATACGCGGCTGCCGCGGGCGGCAATGCCGGACTTGCCGCCGGTGAGCGCGGAGGTGGAGGTCGCGCGGAGCGCCAGCGTGGTGGTTCTGCCGACGCGGGCGCGGCAGCTCGCCGCGGAATCGCCCGAACGATCGGCGATCGTGGTCGCCGAGGCGGCGCGCGACCTGCAGCGGCTGGCGGGTGAGGAGCAGGGTGAGAGCGTCAACGGCGGGGTCCGGCGCAGTCCGGCCGAGCCGGAGCCGCGCATGCCGGCGGCCACGCTGCCGGGCGGAGCCAATGTCGGAGAACTGGTCGCGCTGCGCATGGCCTCTAAGCCGTCCGACAGCGTGCCGATCCAGGAGCCTGACATCGAGGAAAACGCCGAGACGCGCTTCTTCGAGGCGCTGGCTGAAATCCGGGCGCTGAAGCGTTCCGCCAATCAGGCCGGCGAATAACCGGAATTACGGCGCGCAGCGACTGCCCCTTGCACATGCCGAGTTGACGGGACGCAGCGCTCCCCGGCTCGATTGCGCGCCGGGAAGGCGGAAGCGTCCTCCCCAGCCCGTCGTGACTATTGTCCGGCCGCCGCCAGCGCCGCGGCGATCAAGGCCTTCACCTGCTTGAGATTGACGGCGTCGGTGGGCTTGATCGCCTCGTCCACGTGCATGATGCGCCGTTCCTCTCCCTTCCTGCCGACCGAGACGGTGTTGGCGACATCCGCGACCGACCTGCTCCCGATCGCCACGGATTGTCGCTTCAGCGCCCGCGCGCCCCGGCCGAGGGCCGTCGCGTTCTTGGCGCTCGCATTGCTGCCGCTGCCGATCGATATGCTCAGGTCCTCAGCTGCACGAGCACCTTTTCGCGTCCCGTCGCCGGCGCCAATGGCTATGCTGAGGGAGCCCAGCGCGTGCGGGCCGTTTAGCTGGTCGGAGCCGGCGCCGATCGCCGTCGAGTAATGTCCGCCCCCCTGGCGGCCGGAATTAGCGCCAACATTGGTCGCGCCGGCGGGGATGACGGCGCCGGCGGGACCGGCGGCGCCCCCGATCGCCGTCGAATTGGTGCCGCGTGCCAGGGGACTTTGCCCGAGTGCGGTGCTGTTGATGCCGCTGGCATTGGCTCCCTCTCCGATTGCGGTGGCATTTGCGGCGTCCGCTGTAGTCGCCTGGCAGCTGGTGCTCGTGACCAGGGTTCCGGTATCGCCCGAATTGCAGCGGGCCGTCGCAAGCGTGGCGGAGAAAGCAAGCGCACCAGCGGCAAGGGC
>DASWJZ010000282.1:0-2080 GCA_036396875.1 Propylenella sp. | reverse complement strand
CGAGGCGCGACGGCCGCTCCGCCGCGAGCCGGACGAGGCCTCGCCCGAGATCGCCAAGCTCGAGCCGGGCGTGATCGCCCGCCTTCTCACCTGCGATGCCGAATGGTGCCGCATCGAGGTCGGCGCCTTCCGCGGCTGGCTCAAGCGCGGCTGGTTCTGGGGCGTGCGCGTCGGCGAAAAAGTGGAGTAGGCGCCTCAACCGGCGACCGTGGCGACCCTGAACTCGGCGGCGCTCTGGCGGAGCACCGTGGCCGCACCGCTGAGCGCGAGCACGCCCATCGCCGCGCCGACCGCGAGATCGGGCCAGGGGGTGCCGGAGAAGGCGACCCCGCTTGCCGCCACGAGCACCGCGAGATTGCCGAGCACGTCGTTGCGGCTGCAGATCCACACGGCGCGGCGGTTGGCATCGCCCGCACGGAATCTGAACAGCAGGGCGGCGCAGGAGAGGTTGGCGAGGAGCGCGACGAATCCGACCGTGCCCATGATCGTGGCGCTCGGCAGGTCGAGGACGAAAGCATTATACGCCGAATAGGCGAGCACCCAGACGCCGAACGCGGCCATCGCGGCGCCCTTGACGAACGCCGATCCGGCGCGCCAGGCGGGCGGACGCGACAGGGCGAACAAGGCGATGCCGTAGTTGGCGGCATCGCCGAGGAAATCGAGCGCGTCGGCCTGCAGCGACACCGATCCGGCGATCACGCCGGCGACCGCTTCGGCGCCGAACATCGCCGCGTTGACGGCAAGCACGATCCAGAGGATGTGGCGAAAGGCCACGTCGGTGCTTTGCGTGGCAGCCACCGCCGCGCAGCAAGAGCAATCGGTATCCTGTGCCTCGACCATCGATGCATTTTACCGTACGCCGAGACCCGTTCGAACGAGCGATCTTGCCTCAGTCGAGATCCTGGGCAAGCGCCGCGCGCACCCGCTCAAGCACCACCGCGGAGTGCCCGTACTCCGGATGGCCGATCGAGAGCACGGTTCGCGTGCCCGGGGTCTTGAACCTGGCGGCCTGGGCGTCCGTGAGTGGGAAATGGATGAACTGCACGGAGGACGCCTTGCCCTCCGCCGTCGTGCGGTCGACGTCGTGCTCGGGCTCACCTTTCAGGGTCTCCCCGCGACCTCCATGGTCACCGTCTCCTCGACGCCGCCGAGGCGGGACAGGACGCGGTGGCGCCGTCCAGCGCCTTGTCCCGGCCAAGGCGCGTGGCTGGAGCGCCTTGGCCTTAAAAACCTTCGAAATCCCCTCCGTAGAGATCAGGCGAGGTCGAAGCGATCCGCGTTCATCACCTTGGCCCAGGCCGCCACGAAGTCGGCCACGAACTTCTGCTGCGCCTCGTCGGAGCCGTAAACCTCGGCGAGAGCGCGCAGTTCGGAATTCGAACCGAAGATGAGATCGACGCGGGTGCCCGTCCACTTCACCGTACCGCTCTTGCGCTCGTGTCCCTCAAACACGTTCTCATCCGAGGTCGCCTTCCACTCGGTCCCCATGTCCAAGAGATTCACGAAGAAGTCGTTGGTGAGCGTCTCCCGACGCTTCGTGAACACCCCGTGCGGGGACTTGCCGAAGTTCGCCCCCAGGACGCGCATACCGCCGACGAGAACGGTCATCTCCGGCGCGGTCAGCGTCAGCAGCTGCGCCTTGTCGATGAGAAGCTCCTCTGCCGATACGCTGAACTTGGCCTTGAGGTAGTTGCGGAACCCGTCCGCCTTCGGCTCGAGGTAGGCAAAAGACTCCGCATCGGTTTGTTCCACCGACGCGTCCGTCCGCCCCGGCGCGAAGGGAACCTTCACATCGTGCCCGGCCTTCTTCGCCGCCTGTTCGATCGCGGCAGAGCCGCCGAGGACGATCAGGTCCGCGAGCGACACCTTTTTGCCGCCGCTTCCCGAAGCGTTGAACGCCTTCCGGATCCCCTCGAGGGTTTCCAGCGCTTTCGACAATTGGGCAGGCTGGTTGACCTCCCAATCCTTCTGGGGGCTGAGACGGATGCGCGCGCCGTTCGCCCCGCCGCGCTTGTCGGAGCCGCGGAAGCTTGCCGCCGAGGCCCAAGCGGTCCCGACCAGCTCGGAGATGGAAAGTCCC
>DASWJZ010000281.1:0-3127 GCA_036396875.1 Propylenella sp. | reverse complement strand
GCGGCGAGGCGTCGGAGCTTGTCGTCGCCGGCGAGGCGCCGATCCGCAGCGCGTCATTCCCGCTCCGCCTGGACCGGGTGAAGACGCTTGCCGGCGTGGATATTCGGCGCGACGAGCAGCTCGCCATCCTGAGCGCGCTCGGCTTCACCGTCGCCGGCACCGATGCCGAAATCGTGGCTGAGGCGCCGTCGTGGCGCCCCGACATCGACGGCGAGGCCGATCTCGTGGAGGAGATCGTCCGCGTCTACGGACTCGACCGGGTGGCGCATGTGCCCCTCCCGCGGCTGGCGACGGTCACCGGCCGGTGTGTGACACTGCCGCAGCGGCGGCGCTTTCTCGCCGCCCGCACGCTCGCCGCGCGCGGCATGAACGAGGCGGTCACCTGGTCTTTCGTTCCCAGGACGCAGGCCGAGCTGTTCGGGGGCGGCGCGGGCGCGCTGGAACTCGCCAACCCGATCTCGTCGGAGCTCTCCGACATGCGGCCCTCGCTGCTGCCCAATCTCGTCGCCGCCGCCGGGCGCAACGTGGCGCGCGGCTTCGCCGACCTCGCGCTGTTCGAGATCGGGCAGATCTATGCCGGCGACCGGCCGGAGGACGAGAGCGTAAGCGTAGCGGGAATCCGCCGTGGCATGAACGGCCCGCGCCACTGGTCGGCGCCGCGTCGTCCCGTCGACGTCTTCGACGCCAAGGCCGACGCAATAGCGCTGCTGCGCGCAGCCGGGGCGCAGCCGGAGCGGCTGCAGGCCGTGGCCGAAGGCCCGTCCTGGTACCATCCCGGCCGCGTCGGCTCCCTCACCCTCGGCCCGAAGAACCGGCTCGCAGTCTTCGGCGAGTTGCATCCCGGCGTGCTCGCCGCCATGGACGTGGCCGGCCCGCTCGTCGCCTTCGAGGTCGATCTCGACGCCATCCCGGCGCCGCGGAGCGCGCGGACGGCGCGCCCGGCGCTGGACGCCTCGGCGCTGCAGGCGGTGACGCGCGATTTCGCCTTCGTGGTCGCAGGCGACGTCCCCGCCGAGGCGATTTTGCGCGCCGCCCGCAATGCCGAGAAAACGCTCGTGGACTCGGTCACGGTTTTCGATGTCTTCACCGGTCCCTCGATCGGCGAGGGGCGGAAATCGGTGGCGATCGAGGTGACGCTCCAGCCGCGGCGGAAAACCCTTACCGATGAAGACATCGAACGCGTATCCGCCGCCATTGTGGCGGCGGTCGCGAAGGCGACGGGCGCCGAGCTCCGCGGCTAGATGTCATCCTCCTATGTGGTTGATATCGTTGGAAAAGCTGTGGATTGTCACAGCATGGCCACGAGATAAGGCAATCGAATCAAGACGTTAGCAGGTGTTGGCGTTTTGTTTCGCCGGCAGACCGATTTACCGGCCCTTCGGAACGGAGCCGGAACATAAGGCCGGGCCAATGACTTAGCGGCAACGCTCGGGATGAGCCTGGTCCACTCAGGCGATGGCGTCGATCTGCTCTTCGTTGAGCGTGCCGGGCACGATGGTGATCGGCACCGGAAAGGTCCCCGAGCCGCGCCCGGCGATCGCGCTGACGAGCGGGCCGGGGCCTTCCGAGCTTTCGCCGGCGGCGAGCACCAGGATGGCGATATCCTCGTCCGACTCGATCAGCGTTCTGACCTCGTCGGCCCGCTTTCCCTCCCGGATCACCAGTTCCGGGTCGAGATTGACAACGTCGCGCACCCGCGCGGCGAATTTGGCGAGCGTCGCCTGGGCCTGCTCGCGCGCCTCCGCCCGCATGATGTCCTCGACGCCCAAAAAACTCTGCGGCGCCTCCGGCTCGATCACATAGAGGAGGACGAGCGCGCCGCTCGTATGTTCCGCCCGCCGCGCGGCGTAGGAGAGGGCGACGAGACACTCGGGCGTGTCGTCGATGACCACGAGGAATTTGCGCTTATGCCCTTCCTCGCGGGCGCGTCTCGGCCGCATCATGCCGCGAGAGTGCCACTGCGGGAGAAGGCGGGCAAGCGCGGGCTCATCGCGTCCGCAACAGGCCGACCACGTCTTTCACCTCGTCCATGATCGGCGCGGCGATGGCGCGCGCCCGCGCCGCCCCGTCCCGGAGCGTGGCGTCGATATGGGCCGGATCGGCGACAAGGCGGCGCATCTCTCGCGCGATCGGCGCGAGCTTCTCCACCGCGAGCTCGGCAAGGGCCGGCTTGAAGCGGGAGAACTGCGCGCCGCCGAATTCCTTAAGCACCGCCTCCGCCGTCGTCCCGGCGAGCGCCGCATAGATGCCGACGAGATTTTCCGCTTCCGGGCGGCCCGCCAGTTCCTTCGGCTCTGAGGGAAGCGGCTCGGGATCGGTCCTCGCCTTGCGTACCTTCTGGGCGATCGAGTCCGGATCGTCGGTCAGGTTGATGCGGGAGAATTCGGACGCGTCCGACTTCGACATTTTTTTCGTGCCGTCGCGGAGGTTCATCACGCGCGTCGCCGGACCGGTGATCATCGGCTCCGGCAGCGGAAAAAACGCCTCGCCGTGCCCGTGCGCGGCGATCGAGGCGGCAAAGTCGTTGTTGAATTTTTGGGCAATGTCGCGGGCAAGCTCCAAATGCTGCTTCTGGTCCTCGCCGACCGGCACATGCGTCGCCCGATAGACCAGGATGTCGGCCGCCATCAGGTTCGGATAGACGAAGAGGCCGGTGGAGGCGTTCTCACGGTCCTTGCCCGCCTTCTCCTTGAACTGCGTCATCCGGTTCAGCCATCCCATGCGGGCGACGCAGTTGAAGACCCAGGCGAGCTCCGCGTGCTCATGCACCTGGCTCTGGTTGAAGATGATGGAGCGCATGGGATCGAGCCCGCAGGCGAGATAGGCGGCCGTCACCTCCCGGATGTTCCTGGTCAACTCCTCCGGGTCCTGGGCGATGGTGATCGCATGAAGATCGACCACGCAATAGATGCAGGAATGCGTGTCCTGCATCCTGATCCAGTTCACCATCGCGCCGAGGTAATTACCGAGATGCAGGGTGGACGTCGGCTGCATGCCGGAGAAGACGCGTTCGGGAAACTCAAGCATAGCGGCCGATCCGGGGCGACAACGACAACATCCCTGGTCGTCATCGCCGGACTTGATCCGGCGACCCATTCCCTGACGTCGAGACGGACGTGTGTGTTCA
>DASWJZ010000280.1:0-7172 GCA_036396875.1 Propylenella sp. | reverse complement strand
GCGATGCCATGGATCAGGAATCCGCCGAGCAGGATCGCGGTCGAGTTTGACCCTGGAATGCCGAAGGCGAGAAGCGGGATGATGGCGGTGCCGGTGACGGTGTTGTTGGCTGTCTCAGGCGCGGCGACGCCTTCCGGCGAGCCCTTCCCGAACTCTTCCCGGTGCCGCGACCATCGCCGCGCCTCGTTATAGGCGAGGAAGGAGGCGACGGTTCCGCCCGCGCCGGGCATGATTCCCTCAAACGTGCCGACGACGTTGCCGATCATCTGCGCCGGGATCAGCCGTCGCGCGAGCCTCCAGCCGGGGAATTCGATGCGCGCCTTGCTCTTCACCGTGACGGCGGGTCCGGCGCGCGCGGCCTGCGCCAGAAGCTCGCTCACCGCGAACAACCCCACCATCACGAGAATGAAGTCGATGCCGCCGAGCAGATACGGGCTGCCGAAGGTGAAGCGGGTTCCGCCGGTGACCGGATCGGTCCCGATCGTGGCGATCATCAGGCCGAGAATCCCCGCGATCAGTCCCTTGACCAGCGAGCCGCCCGAGAGGGTCGCGATAACGCTCAATCCAAGCACGCCGAGGGCAAAGTAGGAGGGCGGCCGGAAGGACAGCGCCATGCGCGCCAGCGGCTCGCTCAAAAGGACCAGCATCGCGAGGCCGAACAGACTGCCGATGACGCCGGAATAAAGCGAGATGCCGAGCGCCAGCCCGGCTTTCCCCTGCCGGTTCATCTCGTAGCCGTCGATGACGGTCGCGGCGGCGGCGTTGGTGCCCGGCGTGCGAATCAGAATGGCGGGAATCGAGCCGCCGTATTCGGCCCCGACATAGGTCGAGGCGAGCAGCACGATCGCCGTGATCGGCTCCAGCGCGTAGGTGAAGGGCAGGAGCAGCGCCATGGTGATGGAGGGTGATATGCCCGGCAGCGCTCCCCCCAGCATGCCCCAGGCGACGCCGACGCATGCGGCGAAAATCGCCGGCGTCGTGACCAGGATTTCGAGCGACTGCGAAAGCGCTTCCATGCCGTGCACCGCGCCTCAGAAGAAGCCGGCGATGGGCCCGGCGGGCAGCGGGATGCCGAGCAGCTGGACGAACACCGCCCAGTAGAGCACGGCCCCGAGCGCGGCGATGGCGACGAGCCGCCACGAGAACGCGGCGCCCTGGTAGAGGGCGACCGCGAGGATCAGCAGCGCGATGGCGGGGACATAGCCGATGTGGCGGACGACGAGCAGGTAGCCGGCGCCGAGCGCGAGCATCCCTGCCGCGCGCAACGCCCCGCCCCATCCGGCGCGCCGCGCTTCCGCGTCGAGGTCCTCGTCGGCTCCGGCGTCGGGAGCGGGTGCGCCCGCGCCCAGCGGCCGCAATGCCAGCAGCGATTGCACGCAAAGGATGACCCCCAGGCCGATCATCGCGACCGCCAGGATCTTCGGAAAGCCTGCCGGCCCGACGGCGTCGGCCAGCGCGCTTTCGCGGAGCCCGAACGACATCAGGACATAGCCGATGTGGCGGACGACGAGCAGGTAGCCGGCGCCGAGCGCGAGCATCCCCGCCGCGCGCAACGCCCCGCCCCATCCGGCGCGCCGCGCTTCCGCGTCGAGGTCCTCGTCGGCGGGGGCCTCCGGCGCGGGTCCGACCACGCTCCGCGGCCGCAATGCCAACAACGATTGCACGCAAAGGACGGCCCCGAGACCGATCATCGTCCAGGCCAGTATCTTCGGAAAGCCTGCCGGCCCGACGGCGTCGGCCAGCGCGCTCTCGCGCAGCGAAAGCGACATCAGCACATAGCCGGCGCCGATGGCGATGGCCGCGACGCCGCCGATCAGGTCTCGCATTCCGCCTGGCTGCCGCAAAAAGCGGCGGGCGGCGCCCGCCGCGCGATTTCTCGCTATTGGATTACGCCGCTCTCGGTCAGGAAGGCGCGCGTCTCCTCCCCGAAGTTCCGGATAAACTCCACATATTCGTCGTGCGGGATGAATTCCGGCCGGAGGTTCACGCCGGAATAGGCGGCCTTGTATTCAGGATCCTCGAGAACCTCCTGGATTGCCTCCTCCCATGCGGCGATCACGTCCTCGGGCAATCCCTTGGGACTGGCGAGACCGCGGAACTTGATCGCCACGATGTCGTATCCCGACTCCTTTACCGTGGGCGCGTCGGGGAAGGCATCGAGCCGCTCGCCGGCGAAGGTGGCGACAATGCGGACCTGGTTCGCCTCGAGTTGCGACTGGATCTCCTGCACCTCGCCGACGCCGATATCGAGCGTGCCGTTCAGGACGTTGATCATCATGTCGCCGCCGCCCTCGTGCGTCACGATCGCCGCATCGACGCCCGCGGCCGCCTTCAGCTGCTCCAGCAGCTGGCGCTCCAGCGACGCCGGGTTGGCCGCGCCCCAGGTGCCGCCTCCCGCCTTGGCGTCGTCGATCACGTCCTCAAAGCTCTGCAGCGGGCTCTCCGCGGCGGTATAGATGACCTCCGGGTCGGAGAAGACGTTCACCAGCGGCTCAAGGTCCTCGTAGGTCGCCTCGGGGGCGCTGAGGAGCGAGGTGTAGATGAAGGTCGGAGTCGTCGCATAGAAGATCGACCCGTCGGCCGGCGCGGCGGCAAGACGCGCCATGGCGTTCGCCCCGGAACCGCCCGTCGTATTCTCGACGACGACATTCACGCCCAGCGCCTCCGCCAGGTAGCCCGAGAGCTCGCGCAGGAAGACATCGCTACCGCCGCCGACACTCGAATGCGTTACCAGCGTGACGGTGTCGACCGGATAGTCCTGGGCGAGCGCGGTTGACGCGAACCCGGTCGCGCCGAAGACGGCGCCGGCCAGGAGCAGCGGAATTGTTCGCATGACGTCTCCTCCAACATGTGAACTGGGCACCGGGCGACCCTCGGTCGCGCCATTCAGGCCTCTTTGCCGACCTGACTGCCGGTCTCGCCAGCTTATGGCCAGCCCCCCAACTGTCAAGTGTTGACACTTGCTGCCCCCCCGGAGGGTTCTTTCCCGGCTCCCTCGCCCTCGCTCTCGAGGATGGATACCCCCTGGGCGGCGGATTTTCGCGGCTTTCCGGTGCCAACCGGCCATTTCCGGCCGAGCCCCGGCCGGGCCTGGCCTTCCAGGCTTTCCTTGCCGGCGTGAACCGGAGGCGTGACCCGCGACGATCACTCCCGCATGAGGCGAAGCGGCGTCTCCATTCGGGCGGTGAAATCGCCTTCCTCGATGTGCGCGAGGCGTGAGACGCTTCGCCGCCTGTCAACACTTTCTCGCGCTGAGTGGCGGGACAGGGCGTTCACAGTGCCTACGGGGGTCGCGAGTGTTGACAATCGACGAAGAGCCCAACTAACTCCCCCGGTCCTTCACCCGCACGATGGCACCGACGCGCACTCGCCTGGAGAGCCCCGAATGAACGCAGGAGCGCCAAGCATTCGGTTCCGCATAGCGCCCGGACGAACGCTTGCCTGGCTGGCGAGCCCGCGCGCCAGCTACATCACCGGCCAGACGATCAACGTCGACGGCGGCATCGCCCGCGGATTGCTCTAGGAGGGAACGTGAGACAGGCCGAGAACGTCACACGGGATCTTGCGGGCTGGGTCGTCGGGATGCGGCTTGCCGACATTCCTCCCAACGTGCAGCGCGAAGGGGTGCGCACCTTCTTCAACTGGATCGGCTGCGCCGTCGGCGGCGCCCGGCATCCGACCGTCGAGCGCGCCCTCGCAGCGGCGACCCCGTTCTCCGGCCCACCCTCCGCGACGGTGATCGGGCGTGGGGAGCGCTTGGACGCGCTGCATGCGGCCCTCCTCAACGGCATCTCCTCGCACGTCCTCGATTTTGACGACACGCATCTGAAGACGATCATCCACCCGGCGGCGCCCGTCGCTTCGGCGATTCTCGCCGTCGCCGAGCTCAGGCCGGTCTCCGGAGCGGCGCTCCTCGAAGCCCTCGTCGCCGGCGTGGAAGTGGCGTGCCGGATCGGCAACGCCGTCTATCCGGACCATTATGATCGCGGCTGGCACATCACCGGCACGGCGGGCGTCTTCGGCGCCGCCGCCGCAGTTGGAAAGCTGATCGGCCTCGACGCTCAGAAGCTCGTCTGGGCCCTCGGCCTCGCGGCGACGCAGTCCTCCGGTCTCAGGGAGATGTTCGGCACGATGACGAAGAGCTTCCATCCCGGCCGGGCGGCGCAGAACGGCGCCTTTGCAGCGTTCCTGGCCGAGGCGGGCTTCGATTCTTCCGAGCGCGCCCTGGAGGCGCCGCGCGGCTTCGCCGGCGTCCTTTCCACCAAGCAGGACTATTCCGAGATCGTGAGCGATCTCGGCACGCGCTGGGAGGCGGGGCTCAACACCTACAAGCCGTTCGCCTGCGGCATCGTCATCCATCCGACGATCGATGGCTGCATCGCGCTGGGCGAGAAGCTCGGCCAGTCGGTGAGCGAGATCGTCTCCGTCAAGTTGAAGACGCATCCGCTCGTCCTGGAACTCACGGGCAAGACAGAGCCGAGGACGGGGCTTGAGGGCAAGTTCAGCGTCTATCACGCCGCCGCGGCGGCGCTCTTGCGCGGCGACGGTTCCCCGGGCGTCTTCACCGACGAGGCCGTCAACGATCCGGCGCTCGTGGCGCTGCGGAGGAAGGTTCGCGCCGAGGCCGACCCCGGATGCCGCGAGGACGAAGTGCGCATCCTGATCGCGCTGGCCGACGGACAGCGGATCGAAAGCCACGTCGAACATGCGATCGGCAGCATCGACCGGCCGCTCACCGACCGGCAGCTCGAAGCGAAGTTTTTCGGGCAGGCCGCGCCCGTCATCGGCGACGAGACGGCGCGTCGGCTGATGGAGCTGGCCTGGGCTCTTCCGCATCTGGCGGATGCCGGCGAGGCGGCGCGGCGCTCGGTTCCACAGTCGACGTCCCGCGCGGCGGCGCGGTAGCGGGACGAGGTCGTGGCTGCGACGGGATTTTGCTCGGCATGGCGTGAGGACGCAAGAGGCGGGCAGCGGTCGTGCGCGCCGCCTGGACAGAGGGAGCCGATGGAACAGACGCAGGAGAGGCAGCAGCACCTTAAAATTCTCCGGACCGTGTCGCTCACGAACATCCTTGAGCGCGAGATCGAGAGCCTGATCCTCGCGGGCGAGCTGCCGCCGGGCGACCGGATCAACGAGATACATCTCGCGAGGCGCTTCGGCACGAGTCGCGGTCCGATCCGCGAGGCGACCCGCAGCCTCGAGGCGAAGGGTCTCGTGGAGGTCGTCCGCAACCGGGGCGTCTTCATCCGGCGGCTCGGCCTCGACGAGGCGATCGAGATCTACGATCTGCGCTCCGCTCTCTTCGGGCTTGCCGGGCGGCTGCTCGCCGCCCGCATGAGCGACCAGATTCTGGAACACCTGAACCAGGCGCTCGAAGCGATGGACAGGGCGGCCGAGGCGCGCGATTTCGACAGCTACTATCCGCTGAACCTCGCCTTCCACGACTTCATCGTGAACAAGGCCGGCAACGCCACGCTGGCGCGGGAATATGCGGCGATGGTGAAGAAGCTGCACCTGTTCCGCGCCCGCAGCCTGGTCCAGGGCGGCGGACTGGCCGTGTCCAACCGCGAACACCGCGAGATCGTCGATTCCCTTGCCTCCGGGGACGTGGAGCGGGCGCACGCGGCGTGCTGGCGCCACGTCGAAAGAGCAAAGCACCGTATGCTCGCCGCGGCGGAGAGCGCGCGCGCGAGCATTGCGGGCGACGGTGAGGCGGCGCCGGCGAAATCGGCCGGCGGTGGAAAGCCAGCGCGGCGCCTCCGCCGAGAACCGCGCCATTGACGCCGCCGCGATGGTCTTGGCGTCCCCGAGCGGATCAATGGGCGCCGCGCCCGCGCCGCCTGACGATCTTTCCGGACTGACCGCGGCCGTCGCGCGCTTCGTTCCGGGGCTGCGGTTCGAGGACCTGGGCGATGAAGTTCTGAGGATCAGCCGGCGCTGCATCCTGGACGGCCTCGGGGTGATGCTCGCCGGCTCCGAGCAGCCCGGCATGGCGCCGCTCGAACGCTTGCTGCGCCGCATGGGCGGGTCGGCGGATTCGCGCGTCGTCGGCGATGCCGCATGGCGGCTCCCGGCACCGCTCGCCGCACTGTGGAACGGCACCGCCGGCCACGCGATGGACTGGGACGATACGCAGCTCGCGGAGGGACCGGGCCGGCCGTACGGGCTCCTCATGCACCCGACGGTGCCGCCGCTAGCAGCGTCACTGGCGGTTGCGGATCTGATGGCCGGCGAGCGCGCCAGCCCGATCGGAGGAGAAGAGTTTTTGGTTGCCTTCAACGCGGGCTTCGAGGTGGCCTGCAAGATCGCCGAGGCGATCAACCGCGACCACTACATGCGCGGCTTTCATACGTCGGGCACCATCGGCACCTTCGGCGCCGCCGCAAGCGCCGCCAGAATCCTCGGCCTCGGCGCGGCGGCGACGGCGCGGGCGATCGGTATCGCCGCCTCGATGGCGGCCGGCATCCGCACCAACTTCGGTTCGATGACGAAGCCGCTGCATGTCGGGCGGGCGGCGGAGAACGGCGTGACGGCGGCGCTTCTCGCGCGCGAAGGCTTCACGGCGAACGAGGCGGCGCTTGACGGCCCATGGGGCTACCTGGCCGTCGCCGGACCGGGCGGCGATCCGGCGCCGGTGCGGGAGCGGCTCGGCGATCCCTTCACCATCGTCGCCCCCGGCGTTTCGATAAAGCCCTATCCTTCCGGCGTGCTCACCCATCCGAGCATGGACGCGATGTTGTTCCTCATGCGGGAGAACGGGCTCACCGCCGAGGACATCGAGTCGGTGACCTTGCGGGCGGGGCGCAACGTGCTGGGCCCGATCCGTTTCCGCGTCGCGCGGACCGAACTGGAGGGCAAGTTCTCCTTCGCTTTCCTGCTCTCCGCGATCATCCTGCGCGGCCGCGCCGGGAAGGCGGAGTTCTCGGAAGCCTTTGTCTCCTCCGCCGAGTGCCAGGCCATGCAGGCGCGCATCCACACGGCGTTCGATCAGGCGATCGAGGACATGGGCTGGGAGCAGATACGCTCGCGCCTCGAGGTCCGCACCAGGGACGGCCGGCTGCTCACGCGCGCCGCCGACGAGCACTATCGCGGCGGCCCCCGCAACCCCCTCTCCGACCGCGAGGTCGAGGCGAAGTTCCGCGATTGCGCCGAGGGCCTGCTTGCCGATGACC
>DASWJZ010000279.1:0-1904 GCA_036396875.1 Propylenella sp. | reverse complement strand
TTTGCGGCATTCACGATTCGAGCGCTTCGCTCTTGCCGCATCTGAAGGCGCGGAGGCCGCCCTTCACGGTGGTCTCGACGGGGACCTGGGTGATCCTCTTCGCCGCCGGCGGCGACATCGAAAAGCTCGACCCGGCGCGCGACACGCTCGCCAATGTCAGCGCCTTCGGCGAGCCGGTCCCATGCGGGCGCTTCATGGGCGGGCACGAATTCGAGCGGCTGACCGAAGGGGAGAAGGCGGCGCCAAGCGACGCCGACCTCGATCGCGTCATCCGCGAGAAAATCATGGCGCTGCCGACCTTCGCGCCGGGTGTAGGGCCGTTCCCGCACGGCAAGGGGCGATGGAGCACTGAGCCCGCGACGCTGTCGCCCGGCGAGCGCGCCGCCGCGGCGAGCCTCTATCTCGCGCTTGTCACGGCGGCGTCGATCCACGCCGCCGGCGGCTCCGGCCCGATCGTGGTCGAAGGGCCGTTCGCCGCGAACCGGATTTTCTGCGCAGCGCTGTCGGCCCTCGCCAACGCCTCGGTCGAGCCGTCGGAAAGAAGCGCGGGGACGACGCTCGGCGCGACGCTCCTCGCCACCGGCAAGCTGCCCCGGCGCGTTCTATCGCAGGCCGCTGCGGAGCGGCTCGTGCATCCGGGCCTCGCCGGCTATAGGGAGGCGTGGCGCGCAGCCGCTTCACGCTGACGCTGGGTTATTGCCCTGCTCTCACGATCGGGGGCGAGAAGCCTGTTCGCCACCCCACAACAGCCCATCAGCATGAGTTGCGAAAGTCGATCTGCACGCCCAGCACCTCGAGTGCCTCGAACGGGAGGTTCAGCTCGACATAATAGAACGAGTTGGCCGCGTTGATGACGGCCTGCGCGATGGTCGTGTCGGTGTCGGTCTGAATATCGTTGGACGCGCTCGAGGTGTGGGCTCGGGCCATGACAACCGGCGGGTCGAAGGCGCCGGCCCCTCCCCCAAATCTCTTCCGCATCAGCCGCGCGTTGACGTTGAAGTCGCCGTCGTTGTCGCGGGCGACGAGTGTGAAAGAGCAGACGCGGCCGGCTCGCGGAAACACGACGGGAGCGAAGTAGCGCCCATCGGCGTTCAGCAACAGCCCATTGGACTCCTCGCCGATGTCGGTGTCAGGCACTGCCTCGTCACGCGGCACGAAGGCGGTCGCGGAAATCTGCAGGATGAAGGCCGAGGCCGTCCCTGAGAGGCCGAGCAATGCCGCAACGATCACAACGGCTCTCAGGGCTGTAGCGGCGATCCCTTTTTCAGGCTGCCATCGAAAGCTGCTCCAGTGCATCGGACGTCTCCTTCTTTCGCCGCCGTCTTTTTGCAGCGACGGCTCCCGAGCGTCTCCCATCCTGCCGCAATTTCGGTTGGCAGGCCATAGCGCGGCAGCCCGCCGGACGCTCATCAAGGCGCGGCGCAAGGGCCTGCCTTGCGGCCGGCGCTTCTGCTAAGCACCGCATGACGGAGGAAGGGGAGCCGCACGATGACCTATGTCCCAGCGCCCGGGCGCTACGAAACGATGACCTACAATCGCTCGGGGCGGAGCGGCCTGCAGCTGCCCGCCCTCTCGCTCGGGCTGTGGCACAATTTCGGCAGCGACGTGCCCTTTGAGACCGGACGCGAGCTATGTCGCGCCGCCTTCGATCTCGGCGTCACCCATTTCGATCTTGCCAACAATTACGGCCCGCCTCCCGGCGCCGCGGAGGAGAACCTGGGCCGCATCCTGAAGCTCGATTTCGCCGGCCATCGCGACGAGCTCGTCATCTCGACCAAGGCCGGCTACACCATGTGGCCGGGGCCCTACGGCGATTGGGGCGGGCGCAAGTATCTGCTCGCCAGCCTCGACCAGAGCCTGAAGCGGACGGGCCTCGACTACGTCGACATTTTTTACTCGCACCG
>DASWJZ010000278.1:0-18083 GCA_036396875.1 Propylenella sp. | reverse complement strand
TCTCGCAGCACACCGATTCGACCGCGCCGCTGCAGATCGCCGAGGAGCGCGGGCTGCACGGGTTCGGTCAGGCCTCCGACATGATCGCCTTCGCGCCGAAGGCGCAGCTCACGGCGATCGTCGACGACTGGGCGCCCTACTATCTCCGCCGCGTCGGCGAAGTGATCGACGGCACCTGGGAGCCGACCAACGTCTGGGAAGGTCTGAAGGAAGGCGCTGTCCACATGGCGGACTATACGAATATGCCCGAGGACGTCGCGGCGGCGGCGGAGGAGACGGAACAGAAGATCGCCTCCGGCGCGTTCCATCCGTTCACCGGCCCGATCAGGAACCAGGCGGGCGAAGAGATGCTGGCCGAGGGCGAGGTTATCGACGACGGCGCCCTTCTCGGCATGAACTGGTACGTCGAAGGGATCGACGACCAGCTGCCGCAATGATAGTCGGCGGGCGCCGCGCGTAACCTCCCCTTCGTGGGAGGTTACGCGTCGAGGGCATCGGGCGCTTCCCCGATCTCAGTTGAACCAGACCGCGTATCGGAAGAAGTCGCCGCCGAAGACGCCGATGATTCTGTTCCAGGTCTCGGCGGAGGTCTCCTTGCCCTTCTCGAGATAGGGCAGGGCGGCCGAGCCCTGGATCAGCAGCACCAGGTCGAAGGTGCGCGGCTCGAGAAAGAATTTTCGCAGGTTGATGCCTTCGTCGAAGCGCCAATGCGGGATCAGCGTCGTCCCCTTGAGGATATCGTTGAACTCGATCAGGAACCGTCGCCAAGCAGCAACCTCTCCGTCGCCCACCTGCAAGCGCGGCAGCACGCCGACCTGATTCGGGTTGGGAATCCACTCGGCGCCTTTGTCCGTCTCGGCGAGGATCAGTGCCCAGTTCTCGCGGCCAAGCCGAACGATGTCTTCCAGGTGCTCAAGCACGCTGCGCATGCGCTCCGGTTCAGCAACCGGCCAATCGGCGAGGTGGATGAAGGCGATCAGATCGGCGATGCCGGTCACCTCCGACCGATCTGCCGCCTCATTCAGCTTGTCGCCAGCCGCGCCAGGCATCGGAAAAATGCTGGGGAAGGTGACTTCGAAAGCCCTTTCCCAGTCATGCGCCAACGGGAACTCGGCCATCGCCATCAAGAGATGGCAGTAGGCCCGCAGCCATGGCACGTCGCTCTGGTCGAAGTCGGCAAGCAGTCCCTTGGCGCGCTCCGGCGTCAGCCAATCCGCTTGCGTCACCGCCTGGAAGATGCGCCACAGGGCCTCGGCCTCCGAACCTCTGCCGTCGCTGTCAAGGTCGAGGCGGATCAATCCGATATTGAGCGGCAAGTGGACCAGACCGTTTTCGATTTCGGCCAGCGTCGTCTCGGCGATCCCAAGCTCTCCCACAAACGCGGTGAGGACATCACGCACCGCCTCATAACTCAACTCTTCGGGCGCCGGGTTGTGGGGGACAGGGATGCGGAGGATGGGCAGCGCCGCGAGGCCGGATCCCGGAGAATATGCGCCCCGCAGTCCGTAGCGGTGGAGCGATTGGCCGAGGTTCTCGATGGCGTTCAGGAATCGGGACGCGCCAAGCGGAAGCGCGCCTGATCGTCGCCGGGCGCTTCCCCAAGCCGCGTCTCAGCCGCACGCGCGGCCTCTTCGATCTCGCCGGCGTAGAGGTGCGTCTGAACGCTTGCCACGAGATCCGAGGCGGCGACAGGTTGAACGCCGAGCGCCGTAACGACCAGCAGGGCAGCCGCCGGATGCGATAGTCGCATGATCGAGCCTCCGGTTTCGCGGCTTTCGGTCAGTGCACGCAACGCGCGTGCCGCAGCAGACAATCGAGCGGCGAAACGTCTGTTATAGGCGGTGTATTCGGGACGCCCGACATGACGAATTCGCCGAGGTCGGGCCCCAAGGCCAACCCGGCAAGGACGAGCCCCAGGAGCCCAAGCAACAGGACCGCAACCGCAACCCTCGAGGCTCTCGGAGCGCCGACCGAGAGGAATTTCTTGACTCCGACCATCGCAACCTCCGTCGCGGACGCTGCCTTAACCGGCGAGAAAGATATGGCACGTTTGTGAACATCGTTCAAGCATAAAATGAACCATGTTCAGATCGCTCTTGCGTTGCGCTGAACGATAGGGCAGGAGACCGCTATGCAAGGGAACCGTAAGAGCGCAGGCGCCACCCATGGGCAAGGCGGCTGAGCGGCGTCAGCAACTAAGGAACGCGCTGGTGCGGACGGCGGAGAGGACCGTCCGTCGCAAGGGGCTGGCGGCCTTGAAGGCGAGGGAGCTTGCCGCGGAGGTCGGCTGCGCCCTCGGGGCGATCTACAATGTGTTTCCGGACCTCGACGCCCTGATTCTCGTTGTCAATTCTCGGACGCTCGCCGCCTTCCAACGCTATCTCGCCAGGCTCGACTCAAGAGAAGGCGCCGCGCAGCGGCCCGGCGACCATCCGGCCGTCGCCCGTCTTATGCGCCTGGCAACAGCCTATTTCGACTTTGCGGTCGCCAACCAGCCGCGCTGGCGCGCGCTCTTCGAGCATCGGATGGGAGGGATCGGCAAGGTTCCAAGCTGGTATATCGAGGCGCAGAAGCCGCTCTTCGCGCTGCTCGAGGAGCCGTTGAGCAAACTCCGGCCCGAGCTCGGTCAGGAGCAGAAGGTCTTGTTGGCGCGCAACGTGTTCGCCGCCATTCACGGCATCGTGGACCTTGGCCTCAACCAGAAGCTGGCGGCGACGCCGGCTCCCATTCTCCGCGCCCAGGTGGGGCAGATCGCGGCCGCGATTGGAGCAGGTCTTCTGGCCGAAGCCCCAGCGACGGCGAGCTTGGCAGGCTCAGACCCGGCTCTTTCACATAGACGGTCTGCCGGGCGTATGTCCTGATCGTCCGACAGGGGCGTGCGCGCACACCGCCGCCCGCGCATGGCTTCCATGCGGCCGGTCTGATAACAACGCCCCGGCGCCTTCGCTATCTGTCTCGCAGCCTGCAACGACAAGCGATCGGGGAGGGGGACTTGGCCGGGAACTACGACGTCATCATCATCGGATCGGGGCCCGGCGGCTATGTGGCGGCGATCCGCGCCGCCCAGCTCGGGCTGAAGACCGCCGTGGTGGAAAGGGCCTATCTCGGCGGCATCTGCCCGAACTGGGGCTGCATCCCGACAAAGGCGCTGCTCCGCTCCGCCGACGTCTATCACGCGATGCTGCACGCCAAGGATTTCGGGCTGTCGGCAAAGGATGTCGGGTTCGACATCGGCGCCGTCGTCAAGCACTCGCGCGGCATCGCCGGCCAGATGAGCCAGGGCGTCGGATTCCTGCTCAGGAAGAACAAGGTGGACGTGATCTGGGGCTCGGCGAAGCTCAAGGGGAAGGGGGCCGTCGCCGTCGAGGCGGCGGAGAACCCGCCGAAGGGCGCGCTTGCGGCGGGCGAATACTCGGCGAAGCACGTCATCGTCGCGACGGGCGCGCGGCCGCGCGTGCTCCCCGGGCTGGAGCCGGACAAGGCGCTGGTGTGGACCTATTTCGAGGCGATGGCGCCCGCCGGCATGCCGAAGTCGCTGCTGGTCGTCGGCTCCGGGGCAATCGGCATCGAGTTCGCGTCCTTCTTCCGCACGCTCGGGGCGGAGGTGACCGTGGTCGAGATCCTGCCGCAGATACTTCCCGTCGAGGACCACGAGATCGCCGCCCATGCCAGAAAGCGCTTTGAGAAGCAGGGCATGCGCATCCTGACCGAGACGAAGGTGACGAAGCTCGACAAGGGCAAGGACGATGTGACGGCCACGCTCGAGCTGAAGGGCGGCAAGACAGAGACGCTGAGGGCTGACCGCGTCATTTCCGCCGTCGGCGTGGTCGGCAATATCGAAGGGCTCGGGCTGAAGGAACTCGGGGTAAAGACCGACCGCGGCATCGTCGTCGCCGACTCCCTCGGCCGCACGAATGTCGAGGGCGTCTACGCGATCGGCGACGTCGCCGGTCCGCCGATGCTCGCCCACAAGGCGGAGCACGAGGGCGTCATCTGCGTCGAGGCGATCAAGGGGCTGAAGCCGCACGGCATGGACAAGCTCAAAATCCCGGGCTGCACCTATTGCAGTCCGCAGATCGCCTCCGTCGGGCTGACCGAGAACGCGGCGAAGGAGGCCGGCCGCGAGGTCCGAATCGGCCGCTTCCCTTTCATCGGCAATGGCAAGGCCATCGCGCTCGGCGAGCCGGACGGCCTGGCGAAAACGATTTTCGACGCCAAGACCGGCCAGCTCCTTGGCGCCCATCTGGTCGGAGCGGAAGTCACTGAACTCATTCATGGATTTGTGGTCGGCATGAATCTCGAGACGACCGAAGCGGAGCTGATCGAGAGCGTTTTCCCGCATCCGACCATATCGGAGACGATGCATGAGAGCGTGCTTGACGCCTATGGGATGGTCATCCACGTATAGACGCGGCGGAGGCCGCCAGATTCTGACGAAGGAGAGGGGCGATGCAAGGTTTCGGCTGGATCATGATAATCATTATCGGCGGGCTCGCGGGATGGATCGCCGAAAAGGTGATGAAGGCGGAGCACGGGCTGCTCACCAACATTGTCCTCGGCGTGCTCGGCGCCGTGATCCTGAATGCGATTCTCGTGGCGATTTTCGGCGAGACGCTCGGCGGCTTCGTCGGCCAGCTCGTCGTCGCGGTAATCGGCGCCTGCATCCTCATCTTCGGCTACCGGGCGATCCGCGGCCGGACCTGATCGGAGCTTCGTGGTCACGCTGATCGACACTCTTGACGGACGCACGGGCGGCCATACCCGCCCGCGCCACCCGGAAAAGGCGCACCGGCCTGACCAGCCGGTGCTCAGGAAGCCGGACTGGATTCGCGTCCGCGCGCCGGGCTCGCCGCAATGGGCGGAAACGCGAGACATCGTTCGGGAGAACCGGCTCGTCACCGTCTGCGAGGAGGCAGGCTGCCCGAATATCGGCGAGTGCTGGTCGAAGAAGCACGCCACCTTCATGGTCCTCGGCGACACCTGCACCCGCGCCTGCGCCTTCTGCAACGTGAAGACGGGGATGCCGGGCGCGGTCGAGGCCGACGAGCCGGCGCGGGTCGCCGACGCTGTCGCCCGGATGGGCCTCAATCATGTGGTGGTGACCTCGGTCGACCGCGACGACCTCGCCGACGGCGGGGCAGGGCATTTCGCCGCCGTCATCCGCGCGATCCGCGCCCGCGCGCCGGGCACGACGGTCGAGGTGCTGACGCCGGATTTCCTGCGCAAGGACGGCGCGCTGGAGGTCGTGGTCGAGGCCCGGCCCGACGTCTTCAACCACAATCTGGAGACGGTGCCGTCGCTCTATCTGACGGTGCGCCCAGGCGCCCGCTATTTCCACTCGATCCGCCTCCTGCAGCACGTCAAGGAACTCGACCCGAAAATGTTCACGAAGTCGGGCATCATGGTCGGGCTCGGCGAGACGCGGAACGAGGTGCTGCAGCTGATGGACGATCTGCGCACCGCCGAGGTCGACTTCCTCACCATCGGCCAGTATCTGCAGCCGACGCGGAAGCATCATGCGGTGAAGGAGTTCGTGACGCCGGAGGCGTTCAAGTCCTATGAGACGGTCGCCTACGCGAAGGGCTTCCTGCTCGTCTCCGCGACCCCGCTGACACGCTCGTCCCATCATGCAGGCGAGGATTTCGCCCGGCTCCGCGCGGCGCGCGCCGCGCTCGCCTGACTTTCCCATTTCATGCCGGAATTCCGGACGACACGCCGGGTCGCACATTCCGCTTCCGAGATGTTCGAACTCGTTGCCGATGTCGAGCGCTACCCGGAATTCGTGCCGTTCTGCGAGCGGCTTACAGTTCGCGGCCGGCGCTCGGAAAGCGGCTGCGAAATCCTCGTCGCCGACATGACCATCGGCTATAAGCTCGTGCGCGAGACCTTCACCAGCAAGGTGACGCTCGACCGGGATGCGCTGGAAATCCGCGCCGATTACCTCGACGGACCCTTCCGCACGATGGAGAACGGCTGGGCGTTCCGGCCGCTGCCCGAGGGGGGATGCGAGATCGCCTTCAGCATCGCCTACGAGTTTCGCAGCCGCACGCTCGCGCTGCTGATGGGCGCCGTGTTCGAGCGCGTCTTCCGCACGTTTGCGCATGCCTTTGAGCTGCGCGCCGACCGGATTTACGGCGAAGCGGCGGTACCCCGGGTCTGATCAGAGAAGGCCGCGGATCAGTGTAAAGGCTTCGCCGACTGCGAGGCGACGGATCGCGGCGCGCCCGACACTGCCGGCGCGCAGTTCGCGATGCCGGATTTCCCCGCCTCGCCGGGCGGCCGCCAGATGCACGAGCCCGACCGGTTTCGCCGGCGTCCCGCCGCCGGGGCCGGCGACGCCGGTCACTGCGACGGCGATGTCGGCGGGAGAATGCGCCAGCGCGCCGCACGCCATCGCCCGCGCCACCTCCTCGCTCACCGCGCCGCGGCTCCGGATAAGGTCCGCCGGGACGCCGAGCAGTTCCGTCTTGGCGGCATTGGAATAGGTGACGAAGCCGCGCTCCAGGACGTCGGAGGAACCTGGGACCTCGGTCAGGATCGCGGCGATCATTCCGCCGGTGCAGGACTCGGCGGCGGCGAGCGTGAGGCCGCGGGCGCGCAGTGCTTCAAGCAGCTTTGCCGCGTCCTCGACGAGAGGCTCGCCGGTCATGCGTCGCGGGGCAGCGCAACGGTCGCGACGGCGAGCGCGGCAATGCCCTCCCGGCGCCCGATGAAGCCAAGGCCCTCGTTCGTCGTCGCCTTCACGGCCACCCGCTCGATGCCGATCGCCGCGATCTCGGCGATGCGCCTGCGCATTACTTCCCGATGCGGCCCGATCCTCGGCGCCTCGCAGACGAGCGTCACGTCGAGATTGACGATGCGGCCGCCCTTTTCGCGCACCCGACGCACGGCGTCGGCGAGGAATTGATCGGATGAGGCGCCCTTCCACTTCGGGTCGGACGGCGGGAAATGCTCGCCGATGTCGCCGTCGGCGATCGTGCCGAGCAGCGCATCGGTCAGGGCATGCAGGCCGACATCGGCGTCGGAATGCCCGGTGAGCGCCCGGTCGTGCGGGATCTCAACGCCGCATAGCCAGACCGAGCGGCCAGGTCCGAAGGCGTGCACGTCGAAGCCCTGGGCGGTCCGGCTTTCCATCGTCGCTTCGAGCATCCTTTCCGCTACCGAAAAATCCGCCGGTTCCGTCAGCTTGATGTTCGCGCGGTCGCCGCCGACGGCGCGAACCTCCAGGCCGGCGAGGGCGGCGACCGCCGCGTCGTCCGTCAGATCGTCGCGCCCGGCCGCGGCGGCGCTGCGATGCGCTTCGAGCAGCGCAGCGAACGGGAAGCCCTGCGGCGTCTGCGCCGCGGCAAGGGCCTCGCGCGGCACGGTCGCGGCGACCAGCCCCGCCTCGATCCGCTTCAGCGTCTCGTTGACCGCAAGAACGGGGATGGCGCCGCGTCTGTCGTCGCACGCCGCGATGACGTTGCCGATGACCTCCGCCGGCACGAAAGGGCGCGCGGCGTCGTGGATCAGCACTCGGCGTGGTGCGTGAGGCGCGAGCGCCTCAAGCCCGTTCCGCACGGATTGCTGGCGCGTCGCGCCCCCGACGACCGGCGGAAGCAGCCTCGGCAGCCCGCGCGCGGCCTCCGCGTAGAAGGGGGCGTCGGCGTCCCCGATGACGACCTGCAGAATGTCGATGCCGGGATGCGACAGGAGCGCCTTTAACGTGCGGCGGAGCACGGTCCCGCCGCCGACGGCGGCGTATTGCTTCGGGACATTCCGGCCCGCCCGTATTCCGCGGCCCGCGGCAACGACGAGCGCGGCGGTGAGGCTTGCGTTTTCACGCGGCTGTGCGGGCATTCGTTTCGGCCGGCGATGAAGAGGCGCGCTCATAGCACGCTTGCCGCGCAGCGTCGCCCCTTGCGCTCCGACCCGGAATGGCTATTCTGCAGGCAAGAGCCGGGGTGCTGCTTTTTTGTGCAAGACCGTGTTTCTTCTGGCCGGCGGCTCATCCGGCGCCCTTCCCGCTGCTCGGGCAAGGGCATGAACATCGCCGCGCAGCCCGGGTTCGACGGCCTCGCCGCGGCTGTGCTGAACGCCATACCGCATCCTGTGGTCATGATCGCCCCCGACGGGCGGATCGAGGGCGCCAATCAGGCGGCGGAGGCGTTTTTCCACAATTCCAGCGCTGTCCTGTCGCGCTACGAGCTCGATCATTTCGTGCCCTTCGGCAGTCCGCTCTTCAACCTCGTCGAGCAGGTGCGGCGAACCAGCGCGGCGGTGACCGAGTACCGGGTCGACGTCAGCTCTCCGCGCCTCGGGTCGGAGCGCGTCGTCGACATTTACGCGTCGCCGGTGGCGGAGCGTTCGGGGCATGTCGCCATCATGCTGCTGCCGCGCTCGGTGACGGAGAAGATCGACCGGCAGCTGACCCATCGCGGGGCGGCCCGCACCGTGACGGGTCTCGCCGCCATGCTGGCGCACGAGATCAAGAACCCGCTTTCCGGCATTCGCGGCGCCGCGCAGCTTCTGGAGGCGGACGCCGGCGAGGACGAGCGGGCGCTGACCCGGCTCATCTGCGACGAGGCGGACCGCATCGTCGGCCTCGTCGACCGGATGGAGATCTTCGCCGACGAGCGTCCGACGGAGCGCCAGGCCGTGAACATCCATTCGGTGCTCGAACGGGTGAAGGTCATCGCCCGCAACGGATTCGCGCGGAACGTCAGGATCGTGGAGGAGTACGATCCCTCGCTGCCGCCCGTGCACGCAAACCGCGACCAGCTGGTGCAGGTGTTCCTGAACCTGGTGAAGAACGCGACCGAAGCCGTCGGCAATGCGAAGGACGCCGAGATCGTCTTCCGCACCGCCTTCCGCCCCGGCATCAGGCTCGCCATGCCGGGAAGCCGGGCGCGGGTGAGCCTGCCGCTCGAATTTTCGGTCGTCGACAACGGCCCCGGCGTCCCCGAGGACCTGCTCCCCTACATCTTCGACCCGTTCGTAACCTCCAAGACGCACGGGACGGGCCTCGGGCTGGCGCTCGTTGCAAAGATCATCGGCGATCATGGCGGCGTCATCGAATGCGAGTCCCAGCCGCGCCGCACCGCATTTCGCATCCTGATGCCGGCCCATAGGGGCGCGATGCCCGACGAGGAGCGCTTGGACACATGAATTCCGGAACCATTCTGGTCGCCGACGACGACGCGGCGATCCGGACCGTCCTCAACCAGGCGCTTTCGCGCGCCGGGCACACGGTGCGGCTGACATCCAACGCGGCGACGCTCTGGCGGTGGGTGGCGGAGGGCGAGGGGGACGTGGTGATCACCGACGTCGTCATGCCGGACGGCAACGCCTTCGACCTGATCCCGCGCATCAAGCGCACCCGCCCGAACCTTCCGATCGTTGTGATGAGCGCGCAGAACACCTTCATGACGGCGATCCGCGCCTCGGAAAAGGGCGCTTTCGACTATCTTCCCAAGCCCTTCGACCTGAAGGAGCTGATCGCCATCGTCGGCCGGGCGCTCGCCGAGCCGCGCGGGCCGCGGCAGCCCGAGGCGGCCGAGGATGCGGGCGACGGCATTCCGCTCGTCGGCCGGTCCCCGGCGATGCAGGACATCTACCGCATGCTCGCCCGCCTGATGCAGACCGACCTGACGGTGATGATCGTCGGGGAATCCGGAACCGGCAAGGAACTGGTCGCCCGCGCGCTCCACGATTACGGCAAGCGCCGCAGGGGACCGTTCGTCGCCGTCAACATGGCGGCCATCCCCCGGGATCTGATCGAATCGGAGCTGTTCGGCCACGAGCGGGGCGCCTTCACCGGCGCGCAGGCGCGCTCGGCCGGCCGTTTCGAGCAGGCGGAAGGCGGCACGCTCTTCCTCGACGAGATCGGCGACATGCCGATGGAAGCGCAGACGCGGCTCCTGCGGGTGCTGCAGCAGGGCGAATACACGACCGTCGGCGGCCGCACGCCGATCCGCACCGACGTCCGCATCATCGCCGCCACGAACAAGGACCTGCGTCAGCTGATCCGCCAGGGCCTGTTCCGCGAGGACCTCTTCTTCCGGCTGAATGTGGTGCCGATCCGGCTGCCGCCGCTGCGCGAACGGATCGACGACGTGCCCGACCTGATCCGCCACTTTCTCGCAGCGGCCGAGCGCGAAGGCTTGCCGCCGAAGACGATCGAACCGGCGGCGGTGGAGGCGATGCAGCGCTACCGCTGGCCCGGCAACGTCCGCGAACTGGAGAACCTGATACGCCGCCTCACCGCTCTTTACCCGCAGGAGCGCATCAACGCGGCGATCGTGGAAGGCGAGCTTGGACCGGCTGCCGAGGTCGATGCGGCCCCCGTCTCCGACGATGCCGACGTGGCGGGAGCGCTGGAACGACATCTCGCCCGCTATTTCGGCGGTTTCGGCAACGGGCTTCCGCCGCCGGGGCTTTACCAGCGCATCCTGCGGGAGGTGGAGGTGCCGCTCATCAACGCCGTGCTCGGAGCCACACGCGGCAACCAGATCCGGGCGGCCGAACTGCTCGGGCTCAACCGGAACACGCTCCGCAAGAAGATCCGCGAGCTCGATATCCACATTATGCGACGGAGCGTTTGACGGACGGTCGCACAACGTCTTAATAGTGACAAATTGGTCACGCCTGTTGCGCCGGCGCATCCCGAAATTTGAACTAAGGGGCCCAGCCGCCACTCATGAGTGTCGCCGAACATAGCAGCCCCAAGATCGACCTCCCGGAGCCGCAGATCGGCGAGCGCAGGCGACTCTCCCGCTTCATTGGCCTGTTCGTCGTCGTCATCGCGATCGTCGCGGCGCTGGCGTCGTTTCTCATCCTGACCGGGCAGACGTCGATCCAGCCGACGCCGGCCGTCGTGCGCGCCGCCGGCATCGTCAACGGTTTGGTGTTCGCGCTTCTCATCGGGATCGTCGCCTACGAGGCGGCGGGGCTCTGGATCGCCCGCCGCAAGGGCCGCGCCGCCGCGCGGCTGCATGTGCGCATCGTGCTTCTGTTCTCCATCATCGCCGCCCTGCCGGCGATCGTCATGGCGGTGATCGCATCGATCACGCTGAACAAAGGCCTCGACCGCTGGTTCGCCGAGCGGACGGAAGCGATCATCGAAACCTCACGCGTCGTCGCCCAGGCCTATGTGCAAGAGCACAGCCGAATGCTCGGCCAGGATCTCATTGCGATCGCAGGGGAATTCAACCGCGTGACGCCGGACATCGAAGCGAATTCGTCGGCGATATCGGCCTACCTCTCCAACCAGGCGCAGCTGCGGGGCCTGTCGGCGATCGAGCTCGTCCGACGCGACCAGAGCGTGGTCGTCGAGGGCGAGACGACGACCAATCTCGATGTTCCTCCGCCGCCCGCCGACGTTTTTGCGGAACTCGATTCCGGCCGGCCGGCCCTGATCGCGCCGGGCACGACGAACCTCGTCGGCGGCGTGATCAAGCTCACCGGCTTCGACGACCTCTACCTCTATCTCGCGCGCCCGATCGATTCGCGTGTGACGCGCTATCTACGTCTCACCGAGGAGAACGCCGCCGAGTACGAACAGCTCCAGGCCAACAGGTTCGGCGTTCAGGTGGCGTTCGCCATCGTCTTCGCCGGCGTGGCGCTTGTCGTCCTCCTTTCGGCGATATGGATCGGTCTCGGCTTTGCCGGCAGCCTCGTCTCGCCGATCCGCCGCCTGATCGCCGCCGCGCAGCAGGTTTCGGCCGGCAATCTCGACGTCAGCGTTCCGGCGCGCAGCTCGACGGGCGACATCAGTTCGCTCGCCTCGACCTTCAACACCATGACCAGTCAGCTGAAATCGCAGCGGAGCGAGCTGCTTTCGGCGAAGGAGAAGATCGACCAACGCCGGCGCTTCACCGAGGCCGTCCTTTCCGCGGTGTCGGCCGGCGTCATCGGCCTCGACGCGGCGGGACAGGTCACGCTCGTCAACCACTCCGCCTGCGCCGCCCTCGGCCTGGAGGAGAAGGATCTCGTCGGCCGGTCGCTTGAAAAGGCGGTCCCGGAACTGGCCGTCGTCCTCAAGGAGGCGCGAAGCCGCAGCCGCGGCCCGACGCGCGCGCAGATCCAGCTGCTGCGCGGCGGCGAGCAGCGGACGTTGAACGTACAGGTCACGCAGGAGGGCTCGGCCGGCGAGACCGAGGGGCTTGTGGTCACGCTCGACGACATCACCGACCTGATGGCGGCGCAGCGGCGGTCCGCCTGGGCGGACGTGGCCCGCCGCATCGCCCATGAGATCAAGAACCCGCTGACGCCGATTCAGCTTTCGGCCGAAAGGCTGAAGCGCCGCTTCGGCCAGCGCGTCGAGGCCGAGGATCGGCAGGTCTTCGACCAGTGCACCGAGACGATCGTGCGGCAGGTCGGCGACATCCGGCGGATGGTGGACGAGTTCTCCGGCTTCGCCCGGATGCCGCGGCCGATCATGGAGCGGCGGGACTTGCGCGAGGTGGTCCGCGAGGCGGTGTTCCTGCAGGAGGTCGGCAATCCCAACATCAAATTCAGGCTCGATCTGCCGGACCGCCCCGTCGAGGCGCGGATCGACCACCGCCTGGTGACGCAGGCGCTGACCAATGTCGTCAAGAACGCGACCGAAGCCATCGAGGCGAACGGGCGGCTCGACAGCGAACCGGGCCTGATCGTGGTCCGTGTGGGCGCCGTCGCCGGCGCCGCGATCATCGACGTCGAGGACAACGGCAAGGGGCTGCCCGCGGCGGATCGCGAGAAGCTGCTCGAGCCGTACATGACGACCCGCGAGAAGGGGACCGGCCTCGGCCTGGCGATCGTTCGCAAGATCATGGAGGAGCACGGCGGCGCCATCGCGCTCCTCGATGCCGAGGCCGTTTCCGCGGGCGGCCGGGGCGCGTGCGTCCGGCTTGTGTTTCCGGCCGAGGCTCCTGCGGCGCCGGCAGTCGCCGCAGCGGCCAACTGAAACAAGAAACTCGGGGAGAGCGGACCAGATGGCGACAGACATTCTTGTTGTCGACGACGAGGCCGACATTCGGGAAATCGTCTCCGGCATTTTGAGCGACGAGGGCCATGGGACGAGGAGCGCCGGCGACAGCGACGGCGCGCTCAATGCCATCGCCGCCCGTCGGCCGAGCCTTATCTTCCTCGACATCTGGCTGCAGGGCAGCCGGCTCGACGGCCTGACGCTGCTCGACGAGATTCATGCGCAGCACCCGGACCTGCCGGTGGTGATCATTTCCGGACACGGCAACATCGAGACCGCCGTATCCGCGATCAAGCGCGGCGCCTACGATTATATCGAGAAGCCGTTCAAGGCCGACCGGCTGGTGCTCGTCGCGGAGCGGGCGCTCGAGGCCTACCGGATGCGGCGGGAGATCGCCGACCTCAAGCACCGGTCCGCCGAATCGGAGGATCTGATCGGCTCGTCGGGCGTCATGAACCACCTCCGGCAGACGATCGACCGCGTATCGCCCACCAACAGCCGAGTCATGATCTTCGGCCCTTCGGGCTCCGGCAAGGAGCAGGTTGCGCGAGGCATTCACGGCCGCTCGCAAAGGGCGAACGGGCCCTTCGTGGTGCTGAACGCGGCGGCGATCACGCCGGACAGCATGGAGGTCGAGCTGTTCGGCACCGAACCGCGCAGCAACGGCGGCGTGCGCAAGGTGGGGGCGCTCGAGGAAGCGCACGGCGGCACGCTCTATCTCGACGAAATCGCCGACATGCCGCGCGAGACGCAGAACAAGATCCTGCGCGTTCTCGTCGATCAGACATTCGAGCGGGTAGGGGGCCCCACCAAGGTGAAGGTGGACGTCCGCGTCCTCTCCTCCACGGCGCGCGATCTCGAGCAGGCGATTCAGGAGGGGCGCTTTCGCGAGGACCTCTTCCATCGGCTGAGCGTGGTGCCGCTGCGCGTGCCGGCGCTCGCGGAACGGCGCGAGGACGTCCCCGAGCTGGTCGCTTTCTTCATGGCGCAATTGTCGAGCGCGACCGGCCTGCCGAGCCGACGCATCGGCGACGACGCCATGGCGGTGCTGCAGGCGCATGACTGGCCGGGCAATCTGCGTCAGCTTCGCAACAACGTAGAGCGGCTGATGATCCTGACGCGCGCCGATCCGGAAGCCGTGATCACGGCTGACATGCTTCCCCGCGAGGTGGGAGAAATCCTGCCGTCGACCCCGACGCAGGGCGGCACCCACATCATGTCGCTGCCGCTCCGCGAGGCGCGCGAGGTTTTCGAGCGCGAATATCTCACGGCCCAGATCAACCGCTTCAGCGGCAATATCTCGCGCACCGCGGAATTCGTCGGCATGGAGCGCTCCGCCCTGCACCGCAAGCTGAAGAGCCTCGGCGTCTGAGGCCGATGTCGCGCATCGCCTACGTCAACGGCCGCTACGTTCCCCATTCCGGCGCCTGCGTCCACATCGAGGACCGCGGCTATCAGTTCGCGGATGGCGTCTACGAAGTCTGCGAGATCTGGAACCGGCACGTCGTCGACGAGACGCGTCATCTCGACCGCCTCGAGCGGTCGCTGCGCGAACTCGGGATACGCATGCCCACGGCTCGGTCTGCCCTGAAAATCGTCGTCCGCGAGGTGGTGCGGCGCAACCGCGTGCGGGACGGGATCGTCTATCTGCAGGTGACGCGCGGCGTGGCGCCTCGCGATCACGCCTACCCGCCCGCCGACACGCGCCCGTCGCTCGTCGTCACCGCCAAGAATATCGCGCGCGCGAAAGGCGAACGCATGGCGGAGGAGGGGGTTGGCGTCATCACGCTTCCAGAGAACCGATGGGAACGGGTGGACATCAAGTCGATCGGCCTCCTGCCGAATGCCATCGCCAAGCAGAAAGCCAAGGAGGCCGGAGCCCGCGAGGCGTGGTTCGTCGACCGTGACGGCTACGTCACCGAAGGCGCCTCGACAACGGCCTGGATCGTCACCGCCGACGGCACGCTCGTCACCCGTCCGAACGGAACCGACATCCTCCCCGGGATCACCCGTGTCACGGCGACCGAGGTGGCCAGGCGCGCCGGATTGCGCGTCGAGGAGCGCAAATTCTCGGTGGCGGAGGCCAAGGCGGCGAAGGAGGCGTTCATGACCGCGGCGAGCACCGTCGTGATGCCGATCGTCGCCATCGACGGCGACCTCGTCGCCGACGGGCGCCCCGGCCAGGTGGCGCGCTCGCTGCGCGCCGCATTCCACGACGTGGCGGAGAAGCTTCCCTGACCGCAGCCTGCCAGCCGGCGAAAGTGGAGGGGGGTGACAGTGCAGTGCGAAAAGGGCAATCTACAAGCGAAAACACGAAAAAGGACCGGGCCAGAGCCAATGGCTGACAAGAGTCACAATCTGCAGGACACGTTTCTCAACCATGTCCGCAAGGCCAAGATCCCGCTCACTATCTTCCTCGTCAACGGGGTGAAGCTGCAAGGTGTGGTTACCTGGTTCGACAATTTCTGCTTGCTACTTCGCCGCGACGGCCATTCGCAACTTGTCTACAAGCACGCGATCTCGACCGTGATGCCGTCGCATCCGGTGCAGCTTTTCGAGCCGGAAGCCGAAGAGGCGGGCGAGTCTGATTGAAGCCGCGCGCCCGACAGGCGGCTGAGCGCCCGAGCGGCGGCGCGCGCCGCCGCGAAGGAGGAACGGTCGCGGAAGGGCCGGTCCGGGCGGTCGTCATCCTGCCCGAGCGAAGGCAGGGCGGAGAGGGATCCGCCGGCGCGCAGGCGCGGGCGGCGAGGGCGCGTCTCGCCGAAGCCGTCAGCCTCGCCGAAGCGATCGGCCTCGACGTGCCGGCCACGCTCATCGCGCCGATGCGGCGGCCCGTTCCCGCCACGTTGCTAGGGGCCGGCAAGGTGGAGGAGATCGCCGGCCTCGTCCGCGTCAACGAGGCGGAGCTGGTCGTCGTCGACCACCCGCTCAGCCCCGTGCAGCAGCGCAATCTCGAAAAGGCGTGGTCCGCCAAGGTCCTCGATCGAACCGGCGTGATCCTGGAGATTTTCGGCGAGCGGGCGCAGACGAAGGAGGGGCGGCTGCAGGTCGAGCTGGCCCACCTCAATTACCAGAAGAGCCGGCTCGTGCGATCCTGGACGCATCTGGAGCGGCAGCGCGGCGGCTACGGATTCCTCGGCGGCCCCGGCGAGACGCAGATCGAGGCGGACCGCCGCCTGATTCAGGCGCGTATCAGACAGATCGAGGGGGAGCTCGACCGGGTGCGCAACATGCGGGCCGTGCATCGCACGCAGCGTCGCCGCGTGCCGAGGCCGGTCGCCGCGCTCGTCGGCTACACCAATGCCGGCAAATCGACGCTGTTCAACCGGCTGACCGGCGCCGATATGGTGGCGAAGGACATGCTCTTCGCCACGCTCGACCCGACGCTCAGGCGCGTACGGCTGCCGCATGGCGAGGAGCTGATCCTCTCCGACACCGTCGGGTTCATCTCCGAGCTTCCGACAACGCTCGTCGCGGCATTCCGCGCAACGCTCGAGGAAGTGCTTGCCGCCGAAATCATCCTGCATGTCCGCGATATCGCCGCAGAGGAGACGGCGCAGCAGGCGGAGGACGTGATGGGCGTCCTCGCGGAGCTCGGAATCCATCCCGGCGAGGGCCGCACCATCATCGAGGTCTGGAACAAGATCGACCTCCTGGAGCGGGCCCAGCGGGAGGCGCTCCGCGCGCGGGCCGCCGCCGCCGTTCCGCCGGCCGTGATGGTCTCCGCCGTGACCGGATCGGGATTGCCCGCGCTGCTTGAGACGATCGAGCGGAGCCTTATGGGGACGCGGCCCACAATCAATGTCGAGCTCGGCGCCGACCAGCTCGGCGCCGCGCGGTGGCTCTACGACAACACGGAAGTGCTGGAGCGGCGGGACGATCCGGACACGGGTCGGGCAAGGCTGACGGTCCGCGTCGCGGAGAAACGGCTGGCGCCGCTGCAGCAGTGGGCGCAGCGGGAACGCATCGCGATTGCGGCAATCACAGCCTCCGAGCGGCGCAAGATCGCCTGACGGCGGTCAGGCGGCGCGCTCGCGCGCCTTCGCCTCGGTCCAAAGTGCCTCCATCTCGTCGAGCGTGGCGTCGTTCAGATTCCGGCCCCGGCGCTGCAGTTCCGTCTCGATGTAGCGGAAGCGATTGCGGAATTTCGCGTTGGCCCGCCGCAGCGCGGCCTCCGGCTCGACCGCAACGTGGCGGGCGAAATTGGCGACCGCGAAGAGGATGTCGCCCAATTCGTCCTCAAGCCGGTCCCGGTCTCGATCTTTGGTGGAAAGCTCGGCTTCAAGTTCTTCCAGCTCCTCGCGAATCTTCGCGATCACGGCATGCGGGTCCTGCCAGTCGAAGCCGACGCCGCCGGCGCGCTTCTGGAGTTTTACGGCGCGGGTCAGCGCGGGCAGGGCGACCGGAACGTCGTCGAGAAGCCCGGCTTCCTCCTCGCCGGTGACCGCGTCCGGCCGGCGGGCGCCGCGCGCGGCCTTTTCCTCCGCCTTGATCGCGTCCCAGCGTCGCTTGACGGCGGCGGCGTCGGCCGCATCGGCTTCGCCGAAAACGTGCGGATGGCGGCGGATCATCTTGGCGGTGATGGCCTCGACCACATCGCCGAAGCCGAAGCGGCCGGCTTCCTCCGCCATGCGGGCGTGGAAGACCACCTGCAGGAGAAGGTCGCCCAGCTCGTCCTTAAGATCGTCGAGGTCGCCGCGTTCGATCGCGTCGGCGACTTCGTAGGCCTCCTCGATCGTATAGGGGGCGATCGAGGAAAAGTCCTGCTCAAGATCCCAGGGGCAGCCGCTGACCGGCGTCCTGAGCCGCGCCATAACCGCCACGAGATCGCGTATGTCCTTGCTCGGCTTCATGCTGGTCTCTGGCGGGGAATGCAGCCTCGGGTCACGGCTCGCCGGCCGCGCGGTCGATATGGCCGAGATCGCGCTCCGGGTCGAGCCGGTCGCGCACCAGCTGCTTCAGCGTCTTCACGTCCGGAAAGCCGCCGTCGCGCCTGCGGTCCCATACGACGTCGCCGTCGATCGCGATTTCGAACGCGCCGCCGGTCGACGGCACCAGCGAAACCTCGCTCACGTCCTCGGCGAAAGTCGAAAGGATCTCCTGCGCCATCCAGGCGGCGCGAAGCATCCAGTTGCAC
>DASWJZ010000277.1:0-2896 GCA_036396875.1 Propylenella sp. | reverse complement strand
GCCGAGCATGCCCTCCTCGCCGGCATGGGGATTGAGGCCGGACACGGCAAGGCGGGGGGCGGCTATGCCGAAGCGCCGCGTGAGATCGCGCGCGACGATTTTGCCGGTCTCGACGATAAGGCCGGTCGTCAGCCTTCGCGGCACGTCCGCCAGCGGAATGTGGACCGTGACGGGAACGACCCTGAGATCCGGGCCGGCGAGCATCATGACCGGCGTCGCGGCGATGCCGAAGAGTTTCTGCGAAAGGGCTCCGAGATATTCGGTGTGGCCGGGGAACGGAAAACCGGCGTCATTCAGCGCCTTCTTGTGGATCGGGTTGGTCACCAGCGCCGCGGCGGCGCCGGCGAGGACGAGGCGCACGCCTGTCTCGATCGAGCCGATCACGGCGCCCGTGTCGGCGGGGTCGACGGTCCCGGGCGCGCCGGAGACCGCGGGCGCGCCCACCAAGCAGGGAAGGGCATGCTGAAACACGGCCGCCGCATCGGCGGCCTCCACGCTCTCGACGCGAATTTCACTGCCGATCGCCTCGGACCTTCGGCGCAGGAGCCCGGCGTCGCCGACGAAAAGGAACGGCGGAATGGCGGCCGCGTCGCGCGCGAGCCATGCGCCGATCGCGATATCGGGGCCGATCCCCGCGGGCTCACCAAGCGTCAGGGCAAGCGGCGCCGCGGGAGCACTCACCGATACTCGATCACGGCATCGGAGCGGAGGTCGCGCAGGTAGCGCCGCGCCAGGAGCGCGCCGCGCTCGTTGGAGAGCTCCTCACGGGCTTCCACGGCGGCCTCCGTCTGCCCGGCGATCTCGTTCTTGGCGCAGACCGCGACGATCTGAAAACCCTCCGCCACGCGCTCCGGCTCGGTCACGCCGCCCACCCCGAGCGGCGCAAGCGAATTCTTGAGGGCGTCCGCCATCTGCCCCTCTTCGCGTCGAAACTGCGGCTTGACGACAATTCCAGGCGCCCCGCCCGCCTGCTGCAGGCTCTGGTCGCAACTCTGGAACGCGCTCCGGTAGGCATTCGCCAGGCTTCGGCTCTTCGCCTCGGCGCCTGCCCCGCCTCCAGAGGGAACCAGAAACAGGATCTGCTGGAGCCGGTATTCGTACGTCTGGTTGGCGGCATCGGGCGCGTCGTGGCCGGAAAGAGCCGCCGCGACGTCCTGCTCCGATACGCTGACGGTGGCGCGAAAGCGGGCGCGCACGATCTGCTGCCAGCTGAGCGTCGCTTTCAGGAAATCCCGGAACGTCCGCGGGTCGAAACCGGCCTGGCGCATGGCCTGTTCGAATTGCGCGGCGCTCAGTTTCGCGCTGGCGGCGCGGCGGACAAATTCCGTCTGCACCTCGGCGTCGTCCGGCACGGCCCCGCGGCGTCCGGCCTCCTCCAGCATCAGCCGCTCGTCGATCAGTTGCTCGATGGCTTCCTTTTCGCCCTGCCGCCCGCCGGAGAAGACGCGCATCATCCGCGCCCGCTGCTGGATGTCGTAGCTCGTGATCGGCTTGTCGTTCACGAGGATGCGGATCGCGCTTTGCGAAAAGCCCGGAACGGGGACCGTCAGCGCAAAGGCGGCCGCGAGAACGACGACAGCCGCCGCCGGGCCGAGCCGGCGCGTGAAAGAGAATCTGCGGATAGAAAACATGCAATCGCATCCGAGCTTGGAGTTGCCGCGAATCGCGCGGAGCTTACGCATCAATCTGTCGAAAATCCGGCTGCGGATCAGTCCTCCTCCGCCTGCCCGTCGAGCTGGGAGGTCACCTGGCTGCTGCCGATGGTCTTGAGGTTCACCCGCAGATAGATCTGCCGGTCGGCGACGAGGTCGGAATAGGGCTGCGGCGTCTCGGAATAGACAGCGGATATCTCGAAGCACTCGTCCGCATATGCCAGGCCGAAGCTGTGGGAAACGGTGCTGGCGTTGCGGATGTCGTAGACGATCGATCCGAGCACCGACCAATTGTCCACGAACTCGACCGAGGCCGCAGCGTTCATTTCCTCGCGGTTCTCGAAAATTCCGGCGGCCGCGCTCTCGCGAATGAACGCGTAGCCGAGCGAGGCGACGCTGTCGCCATAGGCGCCGATGGCGTTCAGCTCGCCGCGGTTGAGGGCGAGGTCGCTGTTATCGAAGCGTCCGCGCGCCGAGAGGGCGACGCCGGCCCCGGTGTTGACCGTGACGCGGCTCACATAGTCCGACACCTCGTCCTCCAGTCCGCTGCCGAGGCCGGTCAGGGCATGGTCGCGGATGGCGAAGGAGTTCTCGCCGGCAAGCTGGAACGACTGGCCGAACAGGGCGTCGACCGCGGCGCCGCTCGGAAACAGCCCCTGGTAGGTCAAGCCGACATTCGCCCGCGTCCCCCCTTCCTGGCGGTCGTAGCCGGAGAACTTGTCAAGCTCGAAGAGGCTGGAATCGTCGAATACGAGGCTCTGCGAATCCTCGTTGGCAAGAATGGCGTCGGCGCTCTCATCGGGACGGGCGATGATCTGGGCGCGCGGCCCGAATGTGTGGACGGTCGGCCCGAGCACGGCAAGGAACGGCCATTCGTATTCCACGCCGACCGCCGGCATGGCGCGGCCGATCGCGTCGTCGGAACCGAGGCCTGCAGCGGGATCGTCGGCCGCGACGAAACTGGCATCCGCCTGAAGATAAGAGAACGGCGTGATCAGCTGCCCGCCGGGGACGAGCAGCTTGCGACTCCACATGGCGCGGCTCGTCGCCCGCGTGAACGAGCCGGCCACGCCGGCGAAAAAATCCCCCGGCGGCGGATGGCGGATGTCGCTCTGGTCGCGGGAGATGCTGGCGATATTCGAATCGAAGCGCAACTCGCCGCCGAGCACTGGCCGGTCAACGATATAATTGTGGTCGAGCACCGGATGCACGACCGCCTGCTCGGCCTGATCGTTGTGCACATA
>DASWJZ010000276.1:0-2882 GCA_036396875.1 Propylenella sp. | reverse complement strand
CTATGGGCCGAAGTTCGAGTATGTGCTGCGCGACGCCATCGGCCGCGACTGGCAGTGCGGGACGACGCAGATCGACTTCAACCTGCCGGAGCGTTTCGGCGCCTACTACATCGACTCGGACGGAGAGAAAAAGACGCCGGTAATGATCCACCGCGCCATCTGCGGCTCGATGGAGCGATTCCTCGGCGTACTCATCGAGAATTACGCCGGGCACTTCCCCCTGTGGTTTGCGCCGGTGCAGGTGGTGGTGGCGACGATCACGTCGGACGCCGACGACTACGCGCGCAAGGTCCACGCCGCGTTGCTGGCCGCGGGACTTCGCGCCGAGATCGACCTCCGCAACGAGAAGATCAACTACAAGGTCCGCGAGCACTCGCTGCAGAAGGTGCCGGCGATGCTCGTCTGCGGCAAGCGCGAGGCGGAGGAGGGATCGGTCAACATCCGTCGGCTGGGTTCGCAGCAGCAGACATCGATGGCGCTGAGCGCGGCGATCGGGGCGCTGACGGATGAGGCCGTGCCGCCGGACGTGAGGCGGGCGGCGCAGGTTACCACCCCACGTTGACATCAAGACATCAGAGACTTATGTCTCGATGCATGCGCACAACCCTGACCATAGACGACGATGTCGCGGTGCAGATTGAGCGGCTGCGTAAAGAGCGCGACGTCGCCCTCAAGGAACTGGTGAACGACGCGCTCCGGCGCGGCCTGCGCGACATGAGCGCGCCGCCACGCAAAAGCAAACCGTTCCGCACGAAGAGCTTCGATGCTGGACCACCGCTGATTGACAACGTCGACAACATTGCCGAGGTGCTCGCCATCATCGAAGGCGAGGCCTACCGGTGATCCTGGTAGATGCCAATATCCTCATCTACGCCCACATAAGGACCACCAGCCGCCACGAGGCCGCGAGGACATGGCTTGACGCGCGGCTGAACGGCGGTGCTCGTGTCGGCCTGCCGTGGGAGAGTTTGCTTGCGTTCCTGAGGGTCGTCACCAACCCGCGTGTCTACCCGCGCCCAACCCCGGTGAGCGACGCCGTGGATCAGGTGATGGCGTGGCTCGCCTGCGAGACCGCATGGATACCTCAACCGACCGAGCGACATGCAGACGTGCTTGTTCGGCTTCTCTCGCTTCCCGGCATCCGCGGCAAGCTGATTCCAGACGCTCACCTCGCCGCATTGGCAATCGAGAACGGGCTGACGCTCTGCTCGGCCGATGGGGACTTCGCGCGCTTCGCCGCATTGCGCTGGGAGAATCCGCTCGCGCAGTGACCGGTGCTGACGCGCGTCGCTGACGGTCTACTCCGCCAGCACTTCGATATCCCGGTTGAGGCCGGGGACCACGCTGAAGTTGGCCTGGAAGATGCGATCGTCGTGCCTGGCAACGGCCGTGTAATCGCCCTCGGCCAGCACCACCGACGGGAAGGCTCCGACGCTTTCGACGACGCTCTCGCCGGCCGGCGTCACCACCGACCAGGCGGTGTCGGCGATCGCCTCGCCGCCATGCTCATCGACGAGCTTCAGCGTCAGGCGCGCCGCGTTCTGGAAGAGCGTCGTCTCAGTGAGCTTGCCCGGGTCGATCCGGACATCGGCCCGAATGACGGCGTTGGAATCGCCGTATTTGCTGACGACATGATAGGTGCCGGCGTTGAGCGCGATGACCTTGCCGGGCGGGGCGTTCGGGATCAGCAGATAGCGCTCCTCGGCGCCGCCTTCGTCGGGTGCGTAGATGTCGAAGGCGACCTCGCCGGGCGCGAGCGGCTGGTCGCCGGCGTTGATGGCAAGCAGGCGCATGCCGCCGGCGTTGAGCACAAGAACGTCGCCGCCGGTCGGCCCGTCGACATCGATCTTGCGGGTGGCGCCGGCGCGGCCGTAAGCGGCGTGCACGTAGTAGCCGCCCTGGTCGAGCCGGATGTAGATGATCCCGCCTTCGGCTTCGCCGAGAAGCGGAAGATGGCCGTCCGGTCCGGGGGCATCGCCAAAGATGCGCCACTTGACGCCGTTGCCGAGCGGAGGATCGTCGACCGCGAGGCGCGCCTCGAGCGTGAACGTCCCCGGCCGGATGTCGGCGGGCGGGCCGACATCCGGCGCCAGAGCCGACCGGCCGAGTCCACCGACGTCGCCGACCGGCTCGCCGAAATCTTCCTCGTCACCCGTACCCGGGTAAGTGAGGATGGTTTCGGCGGTCGGCCGAAGCTCCATCGCCTCGTCCTCGGTGAAGGACAAGGCCGCGGGCAGGTCTTCGGCAGGCTCCGCAAAAACCGAATTGGCGCCTTCCAGTTGCGGCGAATTCAGGAGCGGGTCGACCGTTGGGGACAATTCGGCGGCGGGCGTTTCGGCGATCGCCGCGGCGCGCGCCGGCGAGGGCTTCGGCATCGGCGGCTCGATGGGCTGGGCGAGCGCGGCTTGAGCACACGCAAACGCGGCGACGAAGGCGATCGCAGCCCAGCGGCGCCGGTTGATGAACTCGTCCAGGTGCAATGCCTGCGCCATTCCCGCTTTGTCTGGATTCGTCGTCTGCCCAAAAAGCCCGGAATCCGTGGCGAATTCAAGGCTCTTTGTCGCCGGCCGATTGCCTTGAACGAGGGAATCCGCCAAACAGCCCTCCATGCCGGACGCCATGAACCTCCTGAAAACGCGCAAGTCGATTTCCGCGTCATTCCTTTCGGCGCCGGCCCCGAGCGACGACGAGTTGAACCAGATCCTCTCCGTCGCCGTGCGTGTGCCCGACCACGGCAAGCTGGCGCCGTGGCGTTTCATCCTGTTCAAAGGCGATGCCGGATCGAGGGCGAGCGCCATGCTTGCCGATCTCTTCCGGCGCAGGAATCCGAACGCCGACGAAAAAGCGATCGACGAGGAACGCAAGCGCCTGGCGCTGGCGCC
>DASWJZ010000275.1:0-9015 GCA_036396875.1 Propylenella sp. | reverse complement strand
AGTTCTCCGGGTCAGCCGCCCGAGCGGCCGTGCAGGACAGCCACCGGCAGGCTCCCCAGAAGCTGCGCCGCCGGCAATTCCGTGGCCCCATGCACCTCCGATTCCGTCACCACGTCCCGAAGGGCGACGCCAAGCAGGCCGCGCGGCAGGATGATGCGCGTATCGGACCAGCGTTCGGTCGGCACGAGCGGCTGGTCAAAGCCGCGGAGCAGTGCGACCGGCAGGCGTGTGGCGATCAGGATCAGCCAATCCGCTTCATGCCGGCGGGCGAAGGCGATGAGGCGCGTGGCAGCGCCGCCCGCCGTTTCCAGCGGCAGGTAGTCGCCTTCCGCGAAGAGTCCGGGATGCTTCCGGCGAAAGTGGAGCCCATCCCGGAGGAGCCGCAGCTTGATGCGGCCGGAGCGCCAGTCGGCGAGCAATTCATGGATGTCGCCGGAGGCGACTTCGTCAAGGGCGCGCGCCCGCGCCGCGAAATCGACCGGGCGGCGGTTGTCGGGGTCGACGAAGGAGAGGTCCCAGAACTCCGTGCCCTGATAGATGTCGGGCACGCCCGGCGCGGCGATCTTGATCGCAAGCTGGGCGAGCGAGGTGACGGCGCCGGCGAGGCGAAGCGGCGCAGCCCGGCGGGCGAAGTCGTGCAGAAACTCGCGGTTCTCCAGTGCGCCGTTCACGAAAGCGGTCAGCGCCGCCTCGTAGTCGGCGGCGGGGGACGTCCAGCTCGTCCGGAGCTTTGCTTCCCGCACGACTTTCAGCATGTAGGCGTCCATCCGGCCGGCAAGATCGGCGGGCGGCGCTTCCTCTGAAGCGTCGGCCGGCCAGGCGCCGGCGAGCGCCTGATAGAAGAGCCATTCGATTTCCGGTTCCGGCGCCGCGGCGCCGTCCACCGTCGCGCGACGATCAGAGAGAAGGGCGCTCCAGTGGGCGACGGCGGCGGCCCACTCCTCCGGCATCTCGCTGATCGCGTAGAGGCGGGCGCGCGCGTCCTCGCCCCGCTTGGTGTCGTGCGTGGCGGTGGGACTGAGGCCGAACGGCTGCTCCGTCAGCCGCGCTGCCATGGCCCGATGAAAATCCTTAAGCGGCGCGCCGAAGCGCTCGGGCTCTCCGCCCACTTCGTTCAGCGCGATCAGCCGATTGAAGCGGTAGAAGACCGTGTCTTCCAGCGCCTTGGCCATCACCGGCCCGGTCGTCTGCTGGAACCGCGCCGCAAAGACGAGCGCCGCACCCTGAGTTTCAGGGTCGGGGAAATCGAGCCGCAGCATGCGCGCAATGAAGTCGGCGGCGGCATCGTCCTCAACTTCGCGGGTCGCCTTCACGCTTTCGGTCGCCGCAGCGATCAATGCGAGGTCGGTCTCGTCGGGGCCTTCCACGTTGACGTAGGTCCGGTAGACGGGTAGCGCGGCCGCGAATTCGAGGATGGCCCGGCGCAGGCTGTCCGGGCCGTGGTCGCGCGTCACCGGGTCGCGTTCGGCGATCTGCTTGGCGAGGTCCTTCAGGAACTCCAGCTCGCCGGCGAGATTGCGCGCCAGGATGCGACGCTTCGCTTCGCGCGCCATCTCCCGGTAGTCGACCCGGCCGCCGAGAAAGGACTCGTAGGCCGCCGTCAGCGCGGCTTCCCCATCCGGGTCGACGAACGCCCCGGCCAGCGCTTCGATGAACTCGTAGCCGGTCGTTCCCGCGACAGGCCATCCCGGCCGCACATGCTCGCCGGGTCCGAGGATCTTTTCGATGAGAAGATAGGACCGCCGTTCCTGCCCGATCGCCTCCTGCAGACGATGGAAATAGCTCTTCGGATCGGCAAGGCCGTCGACGTGGTCGAGCCGGACGCCATGCACATGTCCCTCCGCGATCAGCTTCAGCAGCAGCGCGTGCACATCGTCGAATACGCGCGGGCGCTCGACCCGCACGCCGACCAGATCTGCAATCTCGAAAAATCGTCGGTAGGTCAGGCCCTCGCGGGCGTTGCGCCAGTAAGCGGTGCGCCAGACCTGCGCCTCGTGCAGGTCGTGCAGCGTCGCGGTGTCGGCGACGGTGGCGGCGATCGCGGCGTCGATCAGCGGCCGGACCGCCGGATCGCGCGCCAGCGCTGCGAGCTCCTCCTTGGCCTGCCCCGCAGTTTCGGGTCGCGCCACGGCGAAGCGCCGTGCCAGCTCGGCAAAGGCGTCGGACTCGACGGCGGCGAGAATGCGCGCATAGGAGGGCGGCGACAGCGGCAGGCGGAGACCGTAATAGGTGAAGGCGATGCCGCCGTCGCGGTCGTCGACCGCGAGACCGAAAAGGCCCTCCTGCAGCGCTTCGCCATAAGGCTCGCCGAGCGCCGGCACGATCAGCTTCGGGGCGGTCCAGTCGATGTCGAAATGTTCGCGGAAGTCGCTTTCCGCGCCCCATTCGAGCACGTCGCGCCACCACGGATTGAAGGGGGTGGCGCCCATATGGTTCGGCACGAAGTCAAGAATGAGCTTGAGCCCGTGCGCCGCGAGCGCCCCCGACACGGCGTGGAAGCCGTCCAACCCGCCAAGCGCCGGCTCTATCGCGGCAAAGTCCGCGACGTCGTAGCCGTGATCGGAACCCGGCGCGGCGGCGAAGATAGGCGACAGGTAGACGTGGCTGATTCCAAGCTGCGCGAGGTAGGGCGCCAGCGCGGCCGCCCTCTCGAGCGTCATCGCGCCCCTGAGCTGCAGCCGGTAGGCGGACGCCGGGCGCGGATTCATCGCCTCGGCCGCTCCTCGCGCATCACTGCGGCAATCGTGTTGAAAAGCGGCAGGTCCGGCAGCGCCTCGAGAGCGACGCCGAGCTTCCGCCGCCAGTTCGGGTGTTCGTCCATCGTGCCTGGGATGTTGACCTGCTCGACGGCCCCGACCAGATCCTCGGCCTGCACGACGACGAGGCGGGAGGGCGTGCGCGCGATGAGCCGGTGAAGGGCGGCGGCGACGCTGACGGGCAGGTGCTCCGGCGCATCGTCGTCTCCGCGCATGACCGGCCCCATGCCGTCCGGCAGCAGTCGCTCTGCGTCGAGCAGCCCGAGGACGCGCCGGCGCTCATGCGCGCGCTCGCTGCGCCAGCGGTCCAGCTCCGCGCTGGACACCAATCCGGCACGATGGCGGACGCCGATGTCGTGGGCGCTCCACCAGCCGGCTAGCGAATGGGAATCGTGCGTTGTCAGGCAGGCGAGCGCCTCGCGCGGATAGTCGCCGGGCGGCAGGAAGAAATCGCCGCGCTTCTCGAAGAAGAAGACGCGATAGCTCTGGATTTCCGTCGCCTTCATAACCTCGCGAAAGCCCGGCGGCACGACCCCCAGATCCTCGCCGATGACGATCGAGCGCCGCGCCTGCGAAACCTCGCAGAGCGCACGCAGCATGGCGTGAAAGGGGTAGCGTACATAGACGCCGTCGGCGGCGGTGAAGCCTTCGGCGATCCAGAAGAGGCGATAGAGGCTCATGGCGTGGTCGATGCGGAGCGCCCCGGCATGTCGCAGCACTGCATCGATCGACTCGCGGAATGGCAGGAAATCACGCGCGGCAAGCGCCGCCGGCGACATCGGCGCCAGTCCCCAATCCTGGCCCGCGGCGTTGAAATAGTCGGGCGGCGCGCCGATCCGCGCGGTCGGCACGACGAGCTCCCGGTCGGCCCACGTGGCCGAGCCGTCGGGTGCGACGCCGACAGCCAGGTCCAGATAGAGCCCGATCCGCATGCCGGCGGCGAGCGCCCGCCGCTGCGCCTCGGCGAGCTGCCGGTCGGCGAGCCATTGCAGCCAGGCGTGGAAGGTGACGAGGTCCTTCTGCTCCTCGGCAAATGCACGGACGGAATCGGTGCCGGGGGTGCGGTACTCGTCCGGCCAGCCGTGCCAGGTCGGGCCGTGGCCCTGCTGTACCATGGCCTCCGATAGCGCCTCGAAGAGCGCGTGCAGGTAGAGCGACGGCCCGCGGCTGGCGACGAAGCGCTCGAAGGCGGCGGCGTCGGAATCCTCCGCCCGCCGCTGAAAAATACGGAAGAGAACGGCGAGCGCCTTCGACTTCGACGCCCCGACAAGCCGATAGTCCACGAATTCGGCGGCGCGAGCCTGCGGCGGCGGCTGCAGCGCATCGGCCAGGTTGTCGAAACCCGGCGCCGTGTCGATCGCGATGAAAAGCGGGTTCAGGAACCGGCGATTGGAGGGGGAGAAGGGGCTTGCCCGTTCGGGCGCCGCCATGAACAGCGCGTGCAACGGATTGACGCCGACAAAATCGGCGCCCGCCGCCGCTGCGATCTCGGCGAGGCGGGCGAGATCCTCGAAGTCGCCGATGCCCCAGTTGCGATCCGACATCAGGCCATAGAGTTGGCAGCCGATGCCCCAGGCCCGGCCGTTGCGCAGCCAGTCCGGCACGAAACACGACACGCCGGCGGGAGGGTGCATTTCCCCCCTTTCAATGGGAGCCATGGCAGCGATGCTCGCCTCGATCGCCGCCTCGTCGCCGGCGGGAAAGCCCATCGCCGCGAGCGTTGCCCGCTTGGCGTCGTCGGCAACGCGAACCACCTCGCCCGTCAGTGCGATATACTCGGTCTCGATGCCGGCGAGTGCCGCAAGGCGGTCGAGATTCCGGCTCATATCGGCAGCGGCACGAAATGCGCGCCTTCCTCCAGGGTGGAGACGACGGCGCCGGCCGCGAGCCTTGCGGGGTCGGGGTTGGCATGGGCCAATATCAGCCGGGCTCCACTCGCATCGGCGCGCGGAAAGGGCTCGGCGCCGAGATTGGCGTGGAGGCAGAGCGTGCCTCCGCTTGCAAGCCGCCAGCGGACGGCGATGGCACTGTCGCCGAGCATTTCGTACGATCCGGCGTTCCCGCCGATCTCGGCAATGAGCGGCACGATCTCGCGCCGCCGAACGTCGAGCAGCCGCCTGACAAGGGCCAGCCGCTGCCGGTGTTCGGGCGCGGCGGCCTTCTCCCAATCGAGCCTGGCGGCCGCGAAGGTCGCTGCGTCGTTCGGATCGGCGATCCGCGCACCATGCTCGTCGCTGGCGAAGTGCGGCCACTTGGCGAATTCGCGCCTGCGCCCCCCGCGCACCGCGTCCGCCAGATCGCCGTGAAAGTCGGTGAAGAAGCCGAACGGGTGCGTCTCGCCCCATTCCTCGCCCATGAAGAGGAGCGGGATCTGCGGGCTGAGAAGGAGCACGGCGAGCAGCGCCTCCACCAAAGCGGGCGCCGCCAGCGCCGCCAGCCGCTCGCTATAGGCGCGGTTGCCGATCTGGTCGTGATTCTGCAGGAAATCGATGAAGGCGTCGGGCGGCAGATGCGAGCTCGACTCACCGCGCGGTTGTCCGTCGCGAAAGGGCGACGGCTCGCCCTGATAGACGTAGCCGCTCGCCAGGGCGCGGGCGAGATGCTCCGCGGGGCGGTCGGAATAGTCGCTGTAATAGCCGATCGTTTCGGCCGTGGCGATGGCGTGCGCTGCGTGATGGAAATCATCGTTCCATTCGGCCGTATAGAGGCGCACCGTGCCGTCCGGATTTCGCTCGTGCAGGCCGGTGACGTTGCGGTCGTCCTCCGTCGTCAGGTGGACGTGGCGGTCGGTTATCCGCTCCCGCACCGCGCGGGCCAGTTCTTCGAGGATGGGCTCGTCCGACTGATCGGCGATCTGATCGACGGCGTCGAGCCGCAGCCCGTCGAAACGGTACTCCTCCAGCCAGAAGAGCGCATTCTCGATGAAGAAGTTCCGGACCGGCTCCTTCTCATAGGCGATGGCCGGGCCCCATGGCGTTTGGCGCTCGGGATGGAAGAAGTCCGGGGCGTAGAGGTGGAGATAATTCCCCTCCGGCCCGAAGTGATTGTAGACGACGTCGAGCAGCACCATCAGGTCGCGCTGGTGCGCGGCGTCGACCAGCCGCTTCAGGCCCTCCGGGCCGCCATAGACTTCGTGTGGGGCGTAGAGGCAGACCCCGTCATAGCCCCAGCCGCGCCGCCCGGCGAACTGCGCGATGGGAAGCAGCTCAATGGCGGTGAACCCCGTCTCAGCGAGGTGATCGAGGCGGGACAGCACGCCGTCGAATGTTCCCTCCGGCGTGAACGTCCCGACATGCAACTCATAGATGACCGCCTCCTTCCAGGGGCGGCCCTTCCAGTCCGGCGACCTCCACTCGTAGCGGGCCGGATCGATGAGCCGGCTCGGGCCGTGCACGTCGAAAAGCTGCGCCCGGGCGGCCGGATCGGGGACTGCCGTCCCGTCGTCGAGGACGAAGTGATAGCCGCGGTCTTCGCCGACGGCGTCGGTCTCCACTTCGAACCAGCCATCGTCGGCGCGCCGCATCGGCAACTCGACGCCGCCCTCCGCCGCTCGCAGCGACATCCTCTCCTGCGACGGCGCCCAGAGGCGAAAAGCGGCGCCTCCGCCGGCGAATTCTCCTCCCCACGACTTCCGAAACCGGAAGCGACGCGTCACGCCATCTCTCCGACGAGAAAGAGAAGCGACCGGCCTTCCATGTCGATCGGCTGGCCGGGCGTGAACCGGCGCTCGGGCGGATCGATCTCGCCGCGGCCGGCATCGATCCGCACCGTCCATGCCCCCAGTCCCGCGGTCTCCGGCAGCTTGAATGGAATCTTTCCGTGATAGGCGCTGGCGACGATGAACAGCCGATTCGTCGTGTCGGAGAGCATCAATCCCACGACCTTGGCGTTGGGGTCGCTCCAGGAGGGCGGGTCCATCTCGCGGCCGTCAGGCCGGTACCAGGCGACGCTCGGCGTGCCGTTGTCGTCGACCGGCTCACCGTGCAGGAAGCGGGTGCAGCGAAGCAGCCGGTAGCGCTTGCGCAGCCTAATCATCCCGCGCACAAATTCCATGAAGGCGCGGTCGCGGTCGTTCACGTCGTTCCAATCCAGCCAGGCGATGTCGTTGTCCTGGCAATAGGCATTGTTGTTGCCGTCCTGGGTGCGGCCGACCTCGTCGCCCATGAGGATCATCGGCGTTCCCTGCGACAGGAGGAGGCTCGCCATTGAGACGCGGCGCATGCGGTCGCGCAGGTTGAGGATCGCGGGATCATGCGTGGGGCCCTCGACGCCGCAGTTCCAGCTGCGGTTGTCGTCGTGCCCATCCCGGTTATTTTCGAGGTTCGCCTCGTTGTGCTTGGCGTTGTAGGACCAGAGGTCGGTCAGCGTGAAGCCGTCATGCGCGGTGATGAAATTCACACTCGCCCACGGCTTGCGCCCCTGCTTCTCGAACAAATCGGACGAGGCGAGGATGCCGCGCGAGAAGGCGGGCAGAAGTCCTGAATCGCCCTTCCAGTAGCTGCGCATGTCGTCGCGGTAACGGCCGTTCCATTCCGCCCATCCCGGCGGGAAATTTCCGACCTGATAGCCGTTCGGCCCGACGTCCCATGGCTCTGCGATCATCTTGACGCGGGAGAGCACCGGGTCCTGCCGGACCGCGTCGAGGAAGATGGCGTTCGGGTCGAACTGGTCGTATTCGCGGCCGAGCGAGGTCGCGAGATCGAAGCGGAAGCCGTCGACGTGACAGTCCTCGACCCAGTAGCGAAGCGAATCCATCACCATCTGCAGGACGCGCGGATGGCGGAGGTTCACCGTGTTCCCGCAGCCGGTCGTGTCGAAATAGAACTGCTTGTCCGCCGCGAGCATGTAGTAGCTCGCATTGTCGATGCCGCGGAACGACAGCGTCGGCCCGAGATGATTGCCTTCGGCCGTGTGGTTGTAGACCACGTCGAGGATCACTTCGATGCCGGCCTCGTGCAGCCGGCGCACCAGCACCTTGAACTCGTGAATGTCGGCGCCGGGCGAGATGTATCGCGGCGCCAGCGAGAAATAGTTGACGGTGTTGTAGCCCCAGTAATTGGCCAGCTTCTTCTCCACCAGATAGCGGTCGTCGAAGAAGGCCTGGATGGGCATGAGCTCCACGGCGGTCACGCCGATCGTCACGAAATGTTCGATCACGCGGGGATCGCTCAGCCCGGCAAAGGTGCCGCGCAGCTGATCGGCGATGTCGTCGCGCGCGGCCGTCATGCCCTTGACGTGCGCCTCGTAGACGATCGTATCCGGCCATGGCCGCCGCGGCGGCCGATCGTCACCCCATGTCACCGCGGTGTCGATCACCACGCATTTCGGCATGACAAAAGCGGAATCGCGTCGGTCGGGCGTGGTGACCCCGCGGGCGGAACCGACACGGTATCCGAAATGCGCGTCGTGCCAGCGGATGTCGCCGTGAAGCGCTTTCGCATACGGGTCGATCAGCAGCTTGTGGTGGTTGAAGCGGTGACCATTGGCGGGGTCGTAGGGACCGTGCACCCGATAGCCGTAGAGCTGGCCGGGCCGGATCTCCGGGAGATAGCCGTGCCAGACCTCGTGGGTGTATTCGGGGAGCTCGATGCGGTCGGTCTCGCGCCTCCCCTTCGGATCGAAGAAGCAGATCTCGACCTTCGTCGCATTGGCGGAGAAGAGCGCAAAGTTGACGCCGCCCCCGTCCCAGGTCGCCCCGAGCGGATGGGACAGGCCGGGTTCCACACGCAGTCGTCCCATTGAGTTGTTTTGGCTCCTAGCCGACGTGCTGGAAAATCATAGTAGCAAGCGGTGGCACGGTCAGCGAGACGGAGGCGGGCCGTCCCTGCCAGGCCGCCGGCTCCGCCCACACTTCACCGGCGTTTCCGATATTCGAACCGCCATACGCCGCGGCGTCGGTGTTCAGCCGTTCGAGCCAGCGGCCGGCGCGCGGCACGCCGACGCGATAGTCATGGCGGACGACCGGGGTGAAGTTGCAGACCACGAGAACCGGCGCGTCCTCGGGCCCGCCGTGACGGGCATAGACATAGACGCTGTTGTCTGAATCGGTGGCGTTCAGCCATTCGAAGCCCGCCGGCTCGGCGTCGCGGACATGCAGCGCCGGCACGGATCGATAGAGTTCGTTCAGGTCGCGCACCAGCGTCTGCAGGTTCCGGTGCAGCGGGTCTTCGAGGAGATGCCAGTCGAGCGAATGGTCGTGCGACCACTCCCGTTCCTGACCGAACTCGCCGCCCATGAAGAGAAGCTTCTTGCCCGGATG
>DASWJZ010000274.1:0-1634 GCA_036396875.1 Propylenella sp. | reverse complement strand
GCGTCGATCAGGGCGGCGGCGTCGCGCGCAGGCGCAAGCCCACGGGCGATGACGGCGAGCCTATCGGTCAAAGTGGCGAAGGCGGGCTCGGGCATGCCGGGCCGCACGAGCAGAAGCAGCGAGCGGAGCCGCTTCAAGCATTTGCGGGCGCTGTGCACGCCGCTATGGCGCTCCGGCGGGGTCGCCAGCGCGCCATGGGCGATCTCAAGCTCGGCAAAGGCCACGCGCCGCAATGCCTCGCTCATCGGCATTGCCGGATCGAGACGGTAACTCATCAAGCCCCCTGGACTGATTAGAGCCGCACAACCCCCGTTAACCCGATGATCCCAAGGGGAGGGGTTTCAGGTCAAGTCCCAAACCGGCGACTCAGTCCTGTGGAAGGCCTGTGGACAAATTGCGCCACGGCGCGGTCGCTGCGATCCAATTTTCCACACGCGCGTCAGGGTCTTGGCTTGTCACAAAGTCGGTGATGACAGCGACGGAATCTGCCCCTGCGGCAAGCACGATCGGGGCGCGATGGAGCGTGATGCCGCCAATGGCCACCAGCGGGCAGCCGACTCGCGACCGCCATTCGGCGAGACGGGGAAGCCCTTGCGGGGGCCACGGCATGGCTTTCAAGGTGGTGGCGTAAATCGGACCGAGCGCGACATAGTCGGCTTCGGCGGCAAGCGCTTTGTCCAACTCCTCGTGGCTGTGCGTGCTGACCCCGATCTTGACCCGCGCGGCCCTGATGGCGGAGAGGTCCGCGGCCGTCAAGTCCTCCTGGCCGAGATGCACGAAGCCGACGCCGGCTTCGATCGCTTCGCGCCAATAGTCGTTGATGACGAGTTCGCAGTGAAAAGCAGCGCAGAGCGCGATTGCCTTCTCGATCTCGGCGCGGACGACGCTCTGCGGCTGGTCCTTGATGCGCAGCTGAACGAGCTTGATGCCGCGAGGCAGCAGGCGGGCGAGCCACTCCGTATCGGGGACGATGGGGTAGAAGGGATCGAGGCTGACCAAGGCCGGACCAGGATCAAGATCGATCAGGACGCGTGATCGATCTTGAAGAAGGGCGTGCCGGCGACGGGCGTAGAGGGCGAGGCCATGTCGCGCGGCTCGATCAGGCCCGCCTCGAAGGCGAGGCGTCCGGCTTCGACCGCCCTGGCAAAGGCCGCCGCCATCTTCACGGGATCGCCGGCCTTGGCTATCGCCGTGTTGAGCAGCACGGCGTCGTAGCCCATCTCCATGGCCTCGGCCGCGTGCGAGGGTGTGCCAATCCCGGCGTCGATGACGAGCGGAATGTCGGGGAAATAGGCGCGGAGAGTCTTCAGCGCCTCCCGGTTGATGAGCCCGCGCGCCGAACCGATGGGGGCGGCCCATGGCATCAGCACGGTGCAGCCGACGGCAACCAGGCGCTCGGCGGCGCTCAAATCCTCGGTGGTATAGGGCAGAACCTGGAAGCCTTCGGCCGAGAGGATGGCGGCCGCCTCGACGAGGCCGAACAAATCCGGCTGCAAGGTATCGTCGTTAGCGATCACTTCGAGCTTGATCCAGTTCGTGCCGAACAACTCGCGCGCCATGTTCGCCGTGGCGATCGCCTCTTTCGCCGTGCGGCAGCCGGCGGTGTTCGGCAATACGCGGCAACCGAGCTCTTC
>DASWJZ010000273.1:0-7544 GCA_036396875.1 Propylenella sp. | reverse complement strand
CATCAGCGCCTGGCCGAGCCCCTGCGCCACGCTGCCCATCACCTGCCCCTCGACGATCGCGTGGTCGAGCACGGTGCCGCAATCGTCGACCGCGACATAGCCGACGATTTCGGCGTGTCCCGTCTCCGGGTCGATCTCCACCTCGGCGACATGGCAGCCGTTCGGAAAGGACTGCGGAACCTCCGTCGTCGACCGCGTATCCAGATCCCCGCCGCTCTCGCCGCGCGCCTTCGTCGAGCGCGCCGCTTCGGCGACGGCGAAGAGACCGGCGCGCCGGTCGGTGCCGGCTACCTCGAATGCGCCGTCCCGATAGACGATGTCGCTTTCCGCCGCCTCGAGCAACGTAGCGGCTGCGCGCCGCCCCTTCGCGAGCAGTTCCTCGACCGCCTTCGCCATCGCGGCGCTTACCGTCATGGCGGAACGCGAGGCGACGGCCGGCCAGCCCTTCAGTCCGCGATCGGAGTCGCCCTCGCGGACGGCCACCTGCTCCGGGCGGATACCGAGTTGGCGCGCCAGAAGCCGGCCAAAGACGGTTGCGTGCCCTTGCCCGCTCGCGTGCACGCCGAGGGACAGAGCGAGGCTCTCAGCGCCGGCGAAGGAGATATCCGCCGTCTCGACGCCGACCGCGCCCGCATGTTCCAGGAAGCACGAGACGCCGATGCCCCGCAGCCTGCCTTTGGCGGCGGCCGCCGCCCGCCGCGTCTCGAAAGTCGCGTGGCCGGCGAGATCGAGCGCCCGGGCGAGGATCGCCTCGAATTCCCCTGAGTCGATCGTGGTTCCGACGGCGGTGGCATAGGGCATCGCTTCCGGCGGACAGAAATTGCGCCGCCGCAATGTAATGGAGTCGATGCCCGTTTCGCGCGCCGCCGCTTCGACGAGCCGCTCCATGACGTAATTGGCCTCCGGCCGTCCGGCGCCGCGATAGGGCCCGGTCGGCGCCGTGTTGGTGAAGACGCAGCGGTGGCCGAAGGCGATTTTCGGGATGCGATAGACAGTCGGGAAGCAGCGCGCAAAATTCACCGTCGCGATGAAGGGCCCGTTGGTCGAAAGGAACGCGCCCATATTGCTGACGGCGTCGACGCGGAGGGCGAGAAATCGGCCCTCCTCGTCCAGGGCGAGTTCGGCGATGGCGACCTGATCGCGGCCGTGATTGTCGCTGAGAAAGGATTCCGCCCGCCCCGACATCCAGTGGACCGGCCGCCCGATCTTGCGCGCCGCGACCATAAGCGCGGCATATTCGGGATAGAGCGGCATCTTCAGGCCGAAACCGCCGCCGACATCGCCGCTGAGGACGCGGATCGCGTTCGGTTCGACGCCCATGGCCCTGGCGAGCTGATCGCGAAGCGAGGCGGGTCCCTGCGAACCGCAATGAAGCGTGTAACGGCCGCTCTGCGGATCGAACGCCGCCGTTGCCCCGCGCGGCTCGAGCGGCGCGCCCGCGACCCGCTGGTTGACCGCCCGCACGCGGGCGCGATGCGGCGCTGCGCCGATGATGCGCGCCACTTCGGCGTCGTTCGCTGCATCCGGCTGCGGCCCGGCCCAGTCGAGCGCGACGTTGCGCGGCGCCTCCGGCCAGAGCTGCGGAGCCGCCGGGTCGAGCGCGCCTTGCGTGTCCGTCACCGACGGCAGCTCTCCCCACTCGACCGCGACCAGCTCGGCGGCGTCCTCCGCCGCGGCCTGCGTCTCTGCCACGACCAGCGCGACCGGCTGCCCGACATGCAGCGCGCGGCCCTCGGCCAGCGCCGGTCGGTACGGGACGACGAGGCGCGTCCTGTCCCTCCCCTGCATCGGCGGGGGCACGGAGATGTTGCCGACGCCGGCGGCCCGCATATCTTCCGCGGTCAGGACGGCTACGACGCCCGGCGCCGCAGCGGCGGCCTCGACGTCGAGCGCGACGATGCGGGCATGCGCGTGGGGAGACCGCACGAAGGTCGCGGGCAGTTGACCGGGCAGGCGCAAATCGTCGGAGAAGCGGCCCTCGCCGCGGATGAGCGGCCAGTCCTCGACCCGGCCAGCTTCGAATTGTCTACCCGACCGCAACCGGCAGAACCTTCACCTCGCTTCCGATCGGCACCCGCTCATAGAGGTGCATCACGTCCTGATTGATCATGCGGATGCAGCCGGAGGAGACGCTCTTGCCGATCGTGTGCGGTTCGTTGGTGCCGTGGATGCGGAAGAGCGTGTCCTCGTTGTTCTGCCAGAGATAGAGCCCGCGCGCGCCGATCGGATTTCGAAGCCCGCCGGGCACGCCCATGCCGCTCCGCAGCTCGACCAGCTGCTCCTTGATGTCCGGGCGGCGCTCGATCATCTCCGCCGGCGGATACCAGTCGGGCCATTCCTGCTTGGAGTTGATCGTCGCCACGCCCGACCACTCGAACCCTTCCTTGCCGACGCCGACGCCGTAGCGGACGGCGCGGCCGCCCGGCTGAACGTGATAGAGGTAGCGCTCCGCCGGGCTGATCACGACCGTGCCGGGCGCCTCGCTCCCCCTATAGGGCACCTCGCGCCGCAGAAACGCCGGATCGATCTTCGACAGGTCCACCGCAGGCACCGCGAACCTTTCGTCGGGGACCGGGCCATACATCAGCGCGTAGCTGGACATGCCGGCAGCGTCGGGCGCGACAGCCGACGACGCCATGTCGCCCCCCTCCGGCGTGCTCGCGCATCCCCCGAGGACAAGGGCAGTCCCGAACATGGCGGCGTCCGCGACGAAGGCGCGGCGGCTCATCCTGGTCATGTGATTCGTCCGCATCCTGAGCTGGCCGGATGCCGGTCTTAATGCAGCGGACGGCAATCCGCTGTGTTTCGGCCGCAACGCCGGAGCCCTTTCGCAAGCCCTGAAGCCCCGCCGGCAGGGGCTGGCCCCCGTCCTGTCCCCTTCGCAGTTGCACAATCGTGGTGCAGTTGCGAAATGGGCTTGACATCGGTCGCACCTTGCACGATGTGAATGAACCTTCATTCACAAGAGAATGAGCGTTCATTCTCAAGAGGGCGGACATGAGCGAACAGGCCCTGCGCAACGAGACGGAAGAGATCGCCGTCGACCGGCGCACGCACATTCTGGACGCGGCGGAACGCAGCTTCACCCGCGCCGGCTTTCACCGCACGACGATGCAGGACGTGGCGGCCGAGGCCGGCATGAGCCCCGGCAATCTCTACCGCTATTTCGCCTCGAAAGATGCGCTCGTCGCCGGTCTTTGCGAGCGCGACCGGGGCGAGCTCAGCAACGAATTCGCCGAGGTGCGCCGGAGCGGCGAAGACTTTCTTGCCGCTTTCCGCGAGTTGGGCCGCCGGCATTTCGAGGACACGATGGCCGACAAGGCGAAGCTCTGCCTGGAGATTTGGGCGGAGGCGACCCGCAATCCGGCCGTCGCAGCCCTGCAGACCGAGTTCGACCGCAGCCTGAACGAACAGTTCGTGGCAGCCTTTGAAGCCGCGAAGGCGGCAGGCGCGGTGCATCCGGACGTCGATTGCCGCGCCGTCGCCTCGATCGTCTCCAAGCTCGGCGACGGGCTCTTCGTCCGGCGGGCCGTCGCCACCGACTTCGACCCGGAGCGCGAGATCGCCGAGGTCTTTGCCGTCATCGGGGCGCTGCTGAAGGGCGCCATCGCCTTTTCCGGCCCATCGTCGCCGGGCTCCTGTTCCTCTTCGGAGAGCGAGTCATGATGTTCAGTCGTATCGTTGCCGTTTTCATCGTCGTCGCCGCGACGTTGTGGATCGGCTCCGGCGTCTTCGGCAGGACGGAAGAGCCAGCCGCGGCCGCGATCGGGCCGGCGGACAACGCTTCGCGGCCGCTTTTCCAGGTGGCCGTGATCGAGGCGGAGGTGCGCGATCATGCGCGCCGGCTCGTCCTTTCCGGGCGCACCGAGGCGGATGACCGCGCAAGCGCCGTCGCCCGTACGAGCGGCTCGATCGTCGAGCTGCAGGTGGAGCGCGGCGACCGCGTCGCGGAAGGCGACGTGATTGCGACGCTCTCCGACGAGGCGCGCGAGGCGCAGGTGACGGAAGCGGAGGCGCTGGTCGAGCAGCGCCGCATCGACCTTGAGGCCAAAGTGAAGCTGATCGAGCGCGGCGTCACCCCGGCCAATCAGCGAAATCAGCTCGAGGCGGACCTGCGGGCGGCGGAGGCGGGGCTCGCGGCGGCGAAGGCCGAGCACGAGCGGGGCATGATCCGTGCCCCCATCGCCGGCGTCGTCAGCAACGTCCCGATGACCACCGGTCAGGCCGTCCAGCCGAACACAATGGTCGCCGAAATCATCGCGCTCGATCCGATGCTTGCGGTCGTTGAGGTCGCCGAACGGCAGCTCGGCGAAATTTCGGTCGGCGATCCCGCCGAAGTGCACCTCGTGACCGGCGGCGAGGCGGCGGGCGTCGTCCGCTTCGTCTCCCCGACGGCGAGCGAAGGCACGCGGACCTACCGGGTCGAGGTGGAGGTCGATAATGCGGCCGGCGCGATCCCCGACGGCGTGACCGCCGAGGTCGCTTTCCGCCTGGCCCCGGTCCCCTCGGTGCGTGTCCCACGGTCCGCCCTCACCTTCTCCGCCGCCGGCGAGCTCAGCGTCCGGACCGTGTTGGAGAACGGCACCGTCGCATCCGTAGTGGTCGATATCGTGGAGGATGCACGCGACGAGATCTGGATTTCCGGACCGTCCGACGGCGCCAGGATCGTCGTGCAGGGGCAGGATTTCGTGAAGGACGGCCAGCGCGTCGATCCGGTGGCCGCCGGCGCGGCCGCGGCCCCCGCCCTTATCTCTCGCTCCTGAGGGCCGCCGCGCAAGGTTTCAGTGCCATGGGAAATCCGGTTGATTACGCGATCGGCCACGCGCGGCTGACCATCGCGACGCTGCTCTTCCTGCTCGCCGCGGGTCTGTCGGCCTATTTCGCCATCCCGAAGGAAGCCGAGCCGGACGTCGCGATCCCGATCGTCTACGTCAACGTCACCCAGCGCGGCATCAGCCCCGAGGACGCCGAGCGTCTGATCCTGAAGCCGCTCGAAACGCAGCTGAAGTCGGTCGAGAACGTCAAGGAGATGCGTTCCGCCGCCTTCGAGGGCGGCGGCTATGTGCTCCTCGAATTCGAGGCCGGGTTCGATTCCGACGCGGCGCTCGCCGACGTGCGCGCCAAGGTCGACGAGGCAAAGCGCGATCTCCCCAACGACGCCGACGAGCCGCAGGTCGACGAGGTCAACCTCTCGCTCTTTCCGGTCCTTGTCGTGGCGCTCGGCGGCGAGGTGCCGGAACGCACCCTGATCCGGCTCGCGGAAGAGACCGAGACGGCGATCGAGCAGATTCCGGGCGTGCTCGACGCCGACGTGCGCGGCGACCGCGACGAGGTCGTCGAGATCGTCGTCGAGCCGATGCTGCTGCAGAGCTACGGCATCTCGCTCAACGAGCTGATCGCCTCGTTCAACGCCGGCAACAGCCTGATCGCGGCGGGCGCGCTCGAAGGTGAATCGGGCCGCTTCGCGGTGAAGGTGCCGTCGCTGATCGAAACGCCTGACGACATCCTGAATTTCCCGATCGCCGTCTCCGGCGATGCGACGGTGACGCTCGGCGACGTGGCCGAGATCCGCCCGACCTTCAAGGATCCGACCTCGATCACCCGGGTGAACGGCAAGCCTGCCGTCACCATCGAGGTCTCCAAGCGGACCGGGGCCAACCTGATCGAGACGGTCGACGCGACGCGTCAGGTGGTCGAGACGCTCAGGAAGGCGTGGCCGTCGACGGTTGAGGTGGCCTTCACCCAGGACAAGTCGAAAGACATCCGCATCATGCTGCACGAGCTGCAGAACAGCGTCATCACCGCCGTTCTGCTGGTTGTGGTCATCATGCTGATGGTGCTTGGCGGACGGGCCTCGCTGTTCATCGGCATCGCCATTCCCGCCTCGTTCCTGGCCGGCATTCTGGGCCTCCATCTCGCCGGGCTGACGGTCAACATCGTCGTCCTGTTCTCGCTCATCCTCGCTGTCGGCATGCTGGTCGACGACGCCATCATCGTGTCGGAATTCGCCGAGCGCCGCATGTCGGAAGGCATGCAGCCGCGCGACGCCTATTCGCTCGCCGCCAAGCGCATGGCCGGGCCGGTGATCGCCGCGACGGCGACGCGCGTCGCCGCCTTCTCGCCCCTCCTCTTCTGGCCGGGCATCGTCGGCGAGTTCATGAAATACCTGCCGCTGACGCTGATCGCCACGCTCTCCGCCTCGCTCGCCGTGGCGCTCTTCTTCACCCCGACGCTCGGCGCGATGCTCGGGCGCGCAGGACATGCCAGGGTCGAGCGCGTCAGGGATCGCGGGCTCTACATGCGCACCGTCAAGCTGGCGATCGGACACCCGCTCGCCACCTTGTCGCTGGCGGTTCTCCTGCTTGTGGGCGTCGTGCAGGCCTACGGCAAGTACGGCAACGGGGTCGAATTCTTCCCCGACATCGAGCCCGACTTTGGGCTCGTCCAGGTCCGCGCCCGCGGCAACCTTTCGATTCATGAGAAGGATCGCCTGGTCGGGGAGGTCGAAAGGCGCCTGCTCGGCATGCCGGAGATCGAGACGGTCTACGCGCGCGCCGGCGACGGGCAGCGCGGCTCGCAGGATGTCACCGAGGATACCGTCGGCACCGTGCAGTTCGAGCTCGTCGACTGGAAGGAGCGGCGCAGGGCAAGTCTGATCCTCGACGAGATCCGCGCGAAAACGCAGAACATACCGGGCGTGATCATCGAGGTCACCAAGCCGCAAGGCGGGCCGCCGACCGGCAAGCCGATCACGCTGGAAATCACCGCTGCGGACCAGGAGATGCTGTTCCCCGCCGCTCGCACGGTCGCGGAGATCGTCAGGGCCAACCCCGAGACCCGCGACGTCGACGACGGCCTGCCGCTGCCCGGCATCGACTGGACGCTCGACGTGGACAAGGCCGAGGCCGCGAAATTCGGTGCGAGCCCGGTGACGGTCGGAACGGCGGTCCAGCTCGTCACCAACGGCGTCAAGGTTGCCGAATACCGACCCTCCACGACCGACGAGTCGGTCGATATTCTGGCGCGCTTTCCGCCCGACCGGCGCAGCCTTGACGCGCTCGACGAGCTGATGGTGAACACCGCGAACGGCGCTGTGCCGATCGGCAATTTCGTCGAGCGGACCGCGTCCGCCAATGTGGGCCTCATCAATCGCATCGCCGGCTCGCGCGTCGTTACGGTGACCGCCAATGTCGCGGAGGGCGTCCAATCCGCCGCCGTCCAGCAGGAGATACTGGGCGCGCTTCAGGCGGCCGACCTCGGATCGGGCGTCACGTTCGAGATGAAAGGCGAGGACGAAGAACGCGAAGCGGCGGGCGCCTTCCTCATCAAGGCGTTCGGCGCCGCGATCTTCCTGATCTTCGCGATCCTGCTGGCGCAGTTCAACAAGTTCACGAGCGTGCTGATCGTGCTGTCGGCCGTCGTCCTCTCGACCTTCGGCGTGCTGATCGGCCTCATGGTCATGGGGCAGGCGTTCGGCGTCGTCATGACCGGGATCGGCGTCATCGCCAATGCCGGGGTCATCGTGAACAACAACATCGTGCTGA
>DASWJZ010000272.1:0-2349 GCA_036396875.1 Propylenella sp. | reverse complement strand
GGACTTCATGACGTTGCGCTTCTCCATCGACGTGACCTTGTTGCGGCGGGTCCGCGCCAGGTCGAAGGCGACGCGCGCGATCCGCTCAATCTCGAAGGTGTCGTAGACCTGCGTGTCGATGGCGCGCTTCTGGCCGTTGCCGAGGTCGCGGATCTCTTTCGGCTCGCCGAAATAGACGCCGCCGGTCAGCTCGCGCAGGATCAGGATGTCGAGCCCCTCGACCAGCTCGCGCTTCAACGACGAGGCGTCGGCAAGCGCCGGATAGACGATCGCCGGCCGGAGATTGGCGAAGACCGCGAGTTCCTTGCGGAGGCGGAGCAGGCCGGCTTCCGGCCGCTGCTCATAGGGCACGGCATCCCATTTCGGGCCGCCCACCGCGCCGAAGAGCACCGCATCGGCCGCAAGCGCTTTTTGCATCGCCGCCTCGGAGATGGGCTTGCCGTGCGCATCGATCGCCGCGCCGCCGACCAGATCCTCCTCCGTCTCGAATGCGGCGAGCCCCGCCTCGTTCAGGTAGGCGATGAATGCGTTTACTTCGGCCATCGCCTCCGGGCCGATGCCGTCGCCGGGCAGGAGGAGGAGCTTGTGCGTGGTCATCGAAGGCGCCTGTCTGGGAAAGTGCGGTCTTGCTAGCCGCGGGCGGCAGGACCTGCAAGCTTCGCCCGGCATTTACGAACCGCCTTGCGCATCGAGATCGGGTCGCCTGCTCGCCGCAACCGGCGCAAGCACCGCACGCGCCCTCTACTGCAGGAGTACATGGCTGAAATCGCCCAGCCGCCGCTCCGATTGCGCCTGACAAAGATCGCGGAAAGTGCAAAACTCGAAAAACGATCGAACAAGGGGCAGTGTCATGAAGCCGTCGCGGTCGCTGGTTCAGCTTGTCTTCGCCGTCTCGCTCATCGCTTCCGCCTCCGCCGCCCAGGCGGCCGCCAACGTCACATTCGTGGCGTCCAATGGATCGAACGCCAATCCCTGCACCCGCAAGGCCCCGTGCAAGACACTGCAGGCGGCCGTCGATGCCGTGGCGAATGCCGGGCAGGTCCAGGTTCTGGACACCGGTTTTTATGGCTCTTTCCTCAACATAGAAAAATCCGTGACCATCTCGGCGGAGGGCGTCACCGCCATCCTGCGCGCGATATTGATCAACAATGGGTCGGCGCGGGTGATCCTGCGGGGCCTTCTTCTGTCAGGCGCAGGGACGGCCGCCGGTACAGACGGCGTTCGCATTGTGGACGCCAATTCGGTCTTGATCGAAAATTGCGCGATCGAGCGTTTCCCGCGCGATGGCATCAACAGCCCCGACCAGACGGTCAAGCTCTCGGTGAAGGACAGCGTGGCGCGGCGTAACGGCCGGGATGGGATGCGCGCCGATGGCGGCGGAACGACGAGCGTGACGGTCGAGAACTCGCGATTCGAAGCCAACGCCGATGACGGCATTGAGATCGGAGATGTCGAGGCCGCGATCACGAACACGATCCTCTCCGGCAATGCCGATAACGGGCTTGTCCTGATCGGCGGGCGCGCGAACGTGGCGCGGACCGTTGCGGCGGACAATGGCGCTCGCGGCTTCCGGGTGCAGACGGCGGGAGGCGTGCTGACGATCGACTCCTCGATTTCGCGGGGCAACGCCACCGATGGGCTGTCCGCGGGTTCGGGAACGAAAGCGCGCATCACGAACTCGACCTTCACGAACAACAACACCGGCGTGTTCATTGGCGGCGTCGTCGATACGCGCGAGAACAACATCATCGACGGCAACGACACTGATCTGGCCGGCGATTCGCTCACGCCGATTGACGAGCTGGAGCCATGAGGGCGGACGCGCAACGCCCGCCTCACGCGACCGGCCGGGCGGGCGCGCTGACGACGCAGCCTGCGGCGGCCTTCCTGTCCCTTCTCGCGGCGCTGCTCTTCGCCGGCGCGGCGCAGGCGGCGGCGATCAGCTTCGTCGCGTCGACGGGCAAAGATTCCAATCCCTGCAGCCGTTCCAAGCCCTGCCGCACGCTGCAGGAGGGCGTCGACAAGACTTCGGATGGCGGCGACGTGGTCGTCCTCGATTCCGGCTTCTACGGCAACAATCTGAACATCACGAAATCCGTCGCGATCTCGGCGGGTGGCCCAACATCCGCCGGCGGACAGTCGCAGGAGATCACCGCGGCGCTCCGCTCGATCACGATCAACAACGCCGCGGCGAGCGTGGTTCTCAGAGGGCTCCTGCTCACCGGCAAGGGCGCCGCCGCCGACACGGACGGCATCTTGATCAGCGACGCTGCGACAGTCCACATCGAGGATTGCATCATCGAACGCTTTCCGCGGCACGGCATCAACGCCTTCGCCATCGACACCAAG
>DASWJZ010000271.1:0-3690 GCA_036396875.1 Propylenella sp. | reverse complement strand
TGCGCGCAGATGTTCTGGTGGTTCAACATGTATTCGTCGGCCGACTGGAGCGCCACGCCGCGCCCGATGTACCCGGCCGACGGGCGCAAGATCCCCGACCATTACGCGCATCCCCCGGGGCTTCGCGACGAGCTGAACGCGAAGCTCGGGATGTTTCCGCTCTTCAAGTTCTGGGGGCCGGCGGCCGACATCGAATCGAGCCGCTGGATCGCGGCGGCGACCCGCCACGTCATGGCGACGCGGAACCCGACGCTGACCTTCTGCTACCTGCCGCACCTCGACTACAATCTGCAGCGGCTTGGGCCGGACCTTGCGCATCCGCGCCTGCAGAAGGACCTCAAGGAAGTCGACGGTCTCTGCGGGCTGCTGATCGACGACGCGGCGCGGAGCGGACGCGACGTGATCGTCGTCTCCGAATACGGCATCACGCCGGTCAGCGGCGCGGTCCACATCAACCGCGCGCTGCGCCAGGCCGGGCTCGTCGCCGTCCGCGAGGAAATGGGCCGCGAGATCCTCGACGCTGGCGCTTCAGAGGCTTTCGCCGTCGCCGACCACCAGGTCGCGCATGTCTATGTCCGCACGCCCGACCGGATCGCGGCCGTCAACGAGGTTCTCGCGAATCTGGACGGCGTTGAGACGGTGCTCGGCGACGAGGGGAAGCGGCAGGCGGGCCTCGACCACCCGCGCTCCGGCGAACTCGTCGCCGTGGCGAAGGCGGATCGCTGGTTCAGCTACTATTACTGGCTTGACGACGACCGCGCGCCGGACTTTGCGCGGACCGTCGATATCCACCGCAAGCCCGGCTACGATCCGGTCGAGCTTTTCCTCGACCCGGCGATCCGCTTTCCCGCGCTGGCGATCGGCTCGCGCCTCGCGCGGCGGAAAGTCGGCATGCGCACGCTGATGGACGTGATTTCGCTGAAGGACACGCAGCTCGTAAAGGGCTCGCACGGGCGGCTGACCGAGGACCCGAACGAGGGTCCGCTCGTCATCAGCTCACGCCCCGACCTGCTGCCGGAGGGCGCGGTCGCCGCCACCGACTTCAAGCGGCTGGCGCTCGACCACGTCTTCGCCTGAGCCGTCAGGTGCCGGCGACGAAGCGCTGCAGGGCGAGCGTCAGGAGGAAGCCGCCCGCGGCGACGGCGGCAAGCGCGACGTTGCCGATGCCGGCGATCAGCATCGCGTCGAGCAACGAAATGGCGGCGATCAGCGTCATGACCGCACGCGGGATGTCGCCCTGCCGGCGGCGAAGCAGGAAGGCGAGCGCGATCAATACGGCTGCAAGCAGCGCCAGCAGGAAGAACGTCGCCGCCGGCGCCAGCGCGACCATCGGATAGCCGAACGCGATCGGCGCTGCGAGGAAGAGCAGCGGCCACAGGTTGGCGACGCGTCCAAGCGTCTCCTGCTTGGCGACATAGGTCAGCCCGATCAGGTGCGACAGCAGCAGGCCGGCGCCGGCCCACAGGACGAACGGGGGTTCCGTCGTCACGCAAAGGGCGGCGGCGACGTAGACGAGCACGCGGCAGAGCCCCATCAGAAGCGGGCTGAGCGGATTGCCCTTGTGCCACAGATCGTAGAGGACGATCGCCGCCGCGAGCGTGATCCCGGCGTACGCCGGCCAAGGGCCGGTGCCCCCCACGAGGCCGGCCGCTCCGAAGAGGGCGATGCTGACGCCCAGCATGGCGAAGCCGAAGAGAAACACGTCGCGCCGCGCCGCCTCTCCGGACGGGATCGGCCGCTCGGGGCGCTGCTCGGAGTCGATCCTGGCGTCGAAGGCGTCGTTCAAAAACATGCCGCCGACATAGGCGAGCGACACCGCAACGACGGCCAGAGCAAGCACGGTTGACAGACGCCAGACCGGCAAGGCCGAAAGGCCACCGGCGAGCACGATGCCGGCCAACGCGTTCGTCCAGACGGTCGGCAGATTGGAGATTCGCCCGAGGCGAAGCGCGGCCTTGAGCCTCATGCCTCGAACTGCTGGCGGACCCAGTTAAGCTCGCGCGCAATCGCCGTGGCGACCGGCATGCCGCGATAGCGTTCCGGCAGGACGTCCCAAGTGTAGGTCTCGACCTCCAGATGGTCCGATATGGGCCGCTCGCGATGCAGCGTGAGAATCTCGCCGAGAAAATCCTGTGTCGTGGAAAAATGCTCCAGCTCGGCGAGGAAGATCGGGACGTGGAAATGCACCCGCCACTCGCTCCCAAGGGTGCTGTCGATGTCGCCGAGCGCGTCTGGAAGATCGAGGTAGCGGAGGAGCCCGCCTCCGTTCCGCGCCACAACCTGATGCAGGTAGACGGGCTCATCGAATGGAGCCAGCTGCGCCGCCGTCGCGCGGCTCACGCGGCCGATCTTCAACGCGGCGCTGAGCTGCAGCTTCGGGACCGGAATGCCCCTCGACCTGAGAAGCGCGATGCTGCCCTGCGCATCCTCGAACTCGACGGCCGCATGGCAGACGTCGTAGCAGACGCCGATATGCCGGCGAAGCGCGTCGGCGGCGGCGCCCTTCCCCATGCCTGTCAGCTCGGACAGGAGCGCCACCGACGGCTCGCCGTAGACTTCGGTTTCGAAATAATTCGTGGTCTCCGCGATCGTCTCCAAAAAACATCGCGGCTCCGGCTCGAGCGCGAGCGCGATCGTGCGCCCGGTCTCTTCGCGAATGGCGCTCAGATGCGCGACGTGGCGCACCAGGTTCCCGGTGATGCGGGCGAGGCGCCCGTCCGCCCATGGCGCGAACGTGCCGGGCACCGTGCTGATGCTCCCCGCCATGCCGGCGGGCAGCAGGCGGGCGAGGATGTCGGCCAGGCGATTGGTGTAGGCGAGCCGTTCCGGCGTCGACCAGTCCGGCGCGTAAACCTGCTCCTTCACGCGGCGGCCGTGAAAATCGCCGTAGGGAAAGCCGTTGATCGTGAAGACGTAGCTGTCCTCCGCCCGCAGTAGCGCTTCCAGCTCGGCGAACGCGGCCGGATCGTTCAGATCCTCGGCCGCCTGCGCCGAGAGCCTGAGGCCGAGGCCGAACGGCCTGCCTGGCGCTGCGGCGGAACGGATTGCCGGAAGGTTGCGCGCGAGCGCGGCGTGCACCTCGCGCCATGTCTCGCCGGCGTGGATGTTGGTGCAGTAGGTCAGATGCCCGAGTTGGCCAGGAAGCTGCATCAGGCGGCGGATCGCTCTCTGATCTCCGCGATCGCCCGCCGCATCATGTCCTCGTCGATCTCATGCACCTCGATGCCGACGCCGAGTTCGGAAAGGAGGGTGATCGTCAGCTCGCCGCCCAGGTGCTCGCGGAACTCGCGCAAGCCCTCCAGCACCGCGTGACGTCCATCGGGCAATGTCTTCTCCAGCGCCGGATGCCAGAGCCTGAATCCGAGATGATCGAGCAGGAAGCGGACGCGCCGCTCGGCCGCTTCATCAAGCAGGCCGCGAAGCACAGAGTAGCGGATGTCCAGCGCCATGCCGATCGCCACCGCCTCGCCGTGGCGGAGGTGGTAGCGGGTGAGCGACTCGAGCTTGTGCGCCGCCCAGTGGCCGAAATCGAGCGGCCGGGCGCTGCCGGTCTCGAAGGGGTCGCCGCCCTTCGCGATCTGGCGCATGTGCAACTCGGCACAGCGCCGGATCATATGGGCCATGGCCGGCCGCTCGAAGAGGACGAGGCGATCGGCATTCGCCTCGAGCCAGCGGAAGAACTCGCCGTCC
>DASWJZ010000270.1:0-1703 GCA_036396875.1 Propylenella sp. | reverse complement strand
GCCTTGTCATTCCCGCGAAAGCGGGTATCCCCTTCCCCCGCAAGCGGGGGAAGGTAGGATGGGGGCACGATAATTCTGGGTCCCCGCCTTCGCGAGGACGACTGAGCCAGAGGTTCCGTAACGGTTTTTCACTTCATCCTTCCGCCTTCATCCTTGCGATTGTCCGGTCCTAAGCTCCTTCCGGACAATCGCGGCGCCGGCGGCGAGCGCGCGCAGCTTCGCTTCCGCGACCGGCCGCGCCATCGGCGCCATGCCGCAGTTGGTGCAGCCGTAGAGGTGCTGCGGCTTTACGTACTGGAGCGCCTCGCGCAGCGTCGCCGCCACCTGCTCCGGCGTCTCGACGGCATCGGTCGCGACGTCGATCGCGCCCACCAGCACGTCCTTACCCTCGAGCAGCCCGATCAGCGCCATCGGGACATGCGAGTTGGCGCATTCGAGCGAGACCTGCCGGATCCGGCTCTTTGCAAGCAGCGGGAACGTGGCCTCGTACTGCCGCCATGCCCCGCCCAGCGTCTGCTTCCACTCGATGTTGGCCTTGATCCCGTAGCCGTAGCAGATGTGGACGGCAGTGACGCACGTCAGCCCCGCTGCCGCGCGTTCGAGCGCCGCGATGCCCCAATCCCGCACCTCGCCCATGTAGACGTTGAACGCGGGCTCGTCGAACTGGATCACGTCCACGCCGAGCGCCGCGAGCTCCAGCGCTTCCGCGTTGAGCAGCCCGGCGAGGGCGAGGCCGAGCGCCGCGCGGTCGCGGTAATGCTCGTCGGCGAGGGTGTCCACCATCGTCATCGGCCCCGGCAGGGTGAATTTGAGCTTGCGGTCGGTGCTGGCGCGGGCGAAGCGCACCTCGTCGGCGTGGACCGGGCGCGGCCGGCGCACCGGGCCGGTGACGGTCGGGCAGTCGGCCTCGTAGCGGTCGGCCCGGATGCCGATGCGCTTCATCCGGGCGAAGTCGACACCCTCGATGCCGCGGAGGAAGCCGTGCACGAAATGCATGCGCGATTGCTCCCCATCGGACACGATGTCGATGCCCGCCGCCTCCTGCATCTTGAGCGCGGCCCGCACCGCGTCGCGCTTGCCCTCGGCGAGCTGCTCGCCGGCGAGTTGCCACGGCGCCCACAGCACCTGCGGCCTGGCGAGCCAGGACGGCTTGGGCAGGCTGCCGGCAACCGTGGTTTCGACGGCGGGTGCGGGCGGGCTCATGTCGGCGCTCCTGGCAGCCTGTCAGACTTAAGCCCGACAAACTCCTGGCTCGGGCGATCACCTTGCGAGGGAGCGTATGTTATCGCACCCGCGCGGCGCGGGCTCCCGGGCGCGCTCCGGCGTCAAGAGCCGGCGACGATCGCGAGCTTGTTCTCGACCGCCTTGACGCCGTCGACCCTGGCCGCGATGGTTTCCGCCATGTCCCGCCGCATGCGCGTTTCCGCGGTCCCGTAGAGCGTGACGGTGCCGTTCCTGGCGACGACGTCGATGCCGTGCGCGTTGAGGCTACGCTCGGCGGTGAGGGCGGCCTTGACCCGGCCGGCAAGCGCCTTGTCGGCCGCGGCGCGGGCGGCCTCAGCCGACGGCTTTGCCGGCTCGGCCTTCGCCGCTTCCTGGGTCGCCGGCAGCGCCGGCACCGGCACGACCTTGACGGCCGGAGGGGGCGGTGGCTCCTGGCCGCAGCCGGAAAAGGCCAACGCGAGCAGGGCCGCCGTCATGGC
>DASWJZ010000269.1:0-6429 GCA_036396875.1 Propylenella sp. | reverse complement strand
GTACAACCCGCCTGCATCGGCCGGATATGGTTCGAGATCGCAATCGCCGGCAAGGCCGCCGGCATTCAGAAGCGCTATGAAGGCGTCAGCGGAATCGACCTCGGCAACAAGATCGTCAAGGCGGTGCAGGACCTGGAGGCGAAGCGCGTCGCGACGGTGTCGCACCCCCTCTATCCGAACGCCCTTGACTCGCTGCCCTGCATCATCGGCAGCTTTTCCGCCGGCGACTATCCGAGCTCGTTCCCCGACAGCGCGCTTCTCAAGGGCAGTATCGGCACGGTTCCCGGCGAGGATCACGAAGGCGTCAAGCAGAGCCTGGTCGAGCAGGTCGCCAAGGCGGCCGCGGCCGATCCCTGGATGAGGGAACATCCGCCCGTCGTCCGCTTCGTCGGCTACGACGCGCAGGCGTCGGAGATTCCGCGGGACCATCCCATCGTAGAGACCGTCATTGCGAGTTACCGCGAGGTTGTCGGACGGGACCCGGTCGTAAGCGGCCGGCAGGGAGCCGCCGACACCCGTTTCCTCAATCTCTACGCCGCCACGCCGACGGTGATTTTCGGTCCCGGCTCGACGGCGCTGATGCACGCGACGGACGAATATGTCTCGATCGACGACTACATGACGGCGATCAAGGTCATGGCGCTCAGCATCTGCGACTGGTGCCAGACGGAATAGGCGTTTTGATCAGATCCGGTCCAGAATTTCCTGGCTCGAGAACGCGTATTTCAGGTAGCGCGCGAACGAGGCGACGGCCGGCCGCAGGTTTTGCCGGCGCAGGTGCAGGCACATGACCTGGGCCGCTTGCAGCGGTTCCCGGATGCGCAGCGCCACGACCTGACTTCCGTTGTAGGAGACGTTCCGCTTCGGCACCGCATTGTGGATGGTATAGCCGTGTCCGTAGCTGACAAGGCCACGGATCAGCTCGGATGACTGCGACCGATAGGCGATCCGCGGCGTGATGCGGCAGTGTGCGAAGAGGCTGAAGAAATAGTCGCGCGAATGCGGCAGATCGAGCAGGATGAATGGCTCGCCGGCGACCTCTTTCAGGCTGATGTCCTTGCGGTCCGCCAGCGGATGGTCCACGGAGACGAGCACATAGGGCGGCAGCTCCGCCAGGAGGTCTCCCGCGATCTCCCGCGGCACGCCATAGGCGTAGGCAAGCGCGATCTCCATCTGCCCGCTGGCGACGCCGTCCAGCATGTCCTGCTGGTGCCCTTCGACCAGGCGGACATTGATGTTCGGGGCCTGCTTTGAAAATTCCTGCAGGATGCGCGGCATGTAGTGGGTCGCCAGCGTCAGGAAGCTGCCGACGATGATCTCGCCGCTGACGTTTGAATTCAGCGCGCTGACGTCGCGCTCGAAATCGGCCGCGTGGTTGAGGAGGTGTCGCGCTTCGTTCAGGAAGTGCTGGCCAGCGACCGTCGCCGTCATCCCCTTGGCGTGATGGCGGACAAAGATGTCGGTGCCGAGATAGGCCTCGACCCGCGCGATCGCCGACGAGACCGAAGGCTGCGACACGCACAGTCTCCTGGCGGCTTCGGTAACGCTGCCCGTATCGGCGGTCGCCACGACGTAAGCCAGCATGCGCAGCGTGAATGGCATAAATAAAACCTATCCCGAAGGGCAACTAAAATATATTTTACCGATGCACTTGTTTGGGTCAACTTTCGCTCTCAGCAGGGGAAAGCGCCTTGTCACTGGCTTTCCCCGCTTGATAGGGGCGCCAACGAAACCGCGATAGCGCGCGCCGTCTAACCCCAAGGAGGATCGGGACAATGAAGCACTTTTTGAAGTCTGTTTTGCCTTTGCTCGCAGTCGCGGGCATGGCGGTCGCAAGCGGCGGCGCGGTCGCGCAGACAAACCTTCGGCTTGCCGTCGAAACCACCCCCGGCGATCCGCTCAACGTGATGCTCGCCACCTTCCGTGACGCGCTGCAGCAGGCGGCAGGCTCCGACGTCGAGATCGAGTTCTTCGACGGCGGCGCGCTCGGCGACGAGACCGCGCTTATGGAGATGATTCGCGTCGGCGAAGTCGAGGTCGTGCCGCTTGGGTCCGACGTTGTTCAGCTCGACAGCAAGTTCGCGCTTTTCGACGCACCGTTCCTGTTCGCCGACAAGCAGAAGGCGCGAGCTGCGCTCGACGGAGAGCTTGGCGAATTGCTGACGCAGTCGCTGCGCGAGGCCGCGGATTTGCAGGTGATCGCCTTCGGCGAGCTCGGCTTCCGGGTGATCTCCAACAATGTGCGGCCGATCGAGACGCCGGCGGACCTTAAGGGGCTGAAGCTCCGCACGCCGGGCAGCGAGACGCGCCTCCTCGCGTTCCAGATGCTCGGGGCGTCGCCGACCCCGATGGCCCTCGGCGAGGTCTACGTCGCGCTGCGTCAGGGGGCGCTCGACGGTCAGGAGAACCCCCTCTCGGTCGTAAAGGAATTCTCCTTCTTCGAGGTGCAGAAATACATCTCGCTGACCAACCATGTCTACACGCCGATCACGCTTGCGATGCATGGATCGACTTGGGATTCCCTCGCCCCCGACCTTCAGGAAAAGGTCAAGCAGGCGGCGCAGAAGGGGGCGGAAGCCACACGCGAGCTCTCCGACAAGAGCGACGCCGAGCTGGTCTCCGAATTCGAGGCGGCGGGCGTCATGGTCAATACGCCGGACGCCGCGGCGTTCCAGCAGGCGGCCGGTCCCATTCGCGACGAGATCGCGAAGATCGTCACGCCTGAGTTCATGTCGCAGGTCGACGCGATCTTGAACTGACCGCCGGAAGAAGCCCCGATGCTTGTCAGTGCAAAGCACCCGCACCCGCCCTTCCGCTATGACGGGAACGGCACGCTCGCCAGGATTGGCCTGATCTTCATCGCGTCCAGCATTGTCATGGAATCGGAGATGTGGGCCATGGCGGCGGAGGGCGTGTCCGTGCACACGGCAAGGATCAAGCTTCCCAAGGTCACTGTCGAAGGCATCGACGAAATGATGAAGGCGCCGGAGCTGGAACAGGCCGCTCGGCATCTCGGCTCCGCGCCCATCGATATCATGTGCTTTGGAGGGACGAGCGCCTCGTTCCTCCATGGCACTGCTTATGACCGCGCCCTGATAAGGAAGCTGCGCGAGTGGGCTCCCGGTTGCAAGCCGACGACCGCCTCGACGGCGACGCTCGCCGCCTTGACGGAGGTGAAGGCCGGTCCCGTCGCTCTCGCCACGCCCTATGTCGACGCCATCCAGGAACGCGCCATCCGTTTTCTGGAGGAGAACGGGCACAGCGTGGTCAGACACAGGAATCTCGGCATCGACACCGACCGGGGCCTGGCCGAAGTGCCCCTGGAGGAGGTCTATGAGCTGGTCTGCTCGGTCGACCATCCGGACGCCACCGCCATCTTCATCAGCTGCACGAACTTCTGGTCCGTCGGCGCAATCGAAGGGCTGGAGCAGACGCTTCGGAAGCCGGTTGTCTCGGCGGTGCAGGCGTCGTTCTGGCACTGCCTTGAACTGGCGGGCGTCAACGGCGCGAAGCCGGGCTACGGTTCGCTCCTGAACCGGCGGCTCGCAGAGGCGTAGGCCATGGAGGAGGCGACCGAGCCGCGGTCCCAACGCCCCTCGGGCGGCATTCAGCGGGTCATATCCGCCATCCTGGAATGGGCCGCGGTCCTGCTGATCGGGTCTTTGTCGGTGCTCGTCTTCGCGAACGCCTTTAGCCGCTACATGTTCGCGAATCCGCTACCTTGGACGGAAGAGGTCGTCGTGCATCTCCTCACCTGGGTGGCGGCGGTCGGCATCGTGCTCGCCGGCATGCGCCAGTCGCTGATCTGCTGCAATATTCTGGTTGATCGGCTTTCGACGGCGCAGGCGCGCGTCCTTGCCGTCGTCTGCGCCGCCCTCGGCGCGGTGGTGATGCTGATCATCTCGTGGCTGACCTGGCGCTACCTCACCATCTTCGGATCCGACCTCTCGCCGGTTCTCCGGATACCGAAAGCCGTGATCATCGGCGGGCTCCTCTTTGCTTCGCTCGGCCTGTCGGCTGCGCTTCTGACGTCGGTTCTCAGGCGATAGCGGCTGTCCCGATGCTCCTGCTTGCGCTTGCGACTGTCCTCACCCTGTGCATCCTGGCCGTGGTCGGCGTTCCGATCATCATCGCCTTGGCGACGTCCGTTCTCGTCTTCCTGGCGATCAGCGGCGGTTGGCCGCTGTCCTTGCCGCAGCAAACCATTTCCGGCGTCAGCGACTATATTCTGGTGACGCTGCCGCTCTTCATCCTCGCCGGCGGCATCATGAACGCGAGCGGCATCGCCGATCGCCTCTTCGCATTCGCCAGCGCCATGTTCGGCTGGCTTCGCGGCGGCCTGGCGCATGTCAACGTCGCCGTCAGCCTGATGTTCGGCGGTATGATCGGGACATCCGTGGCCGACCTCGCCGGCAGCGGCTCCATTCTGATCCCCAAGATGAAGGAGAGCGGCTATCCGGGCCCCTTCGCCGCCGCCCTCACCGCGACCTCGTCGGGGATTGGCATCCTCATCCCGCCGAGTTCCCCGATGATCCTCTATTCGGCGGTTACCGGGACATCTCTTGGCGCGCTGTTCCTGGCCGGCGTCATTCCCGGAATCATTATGGCGGGCGTATTGATGATCACGATCGCGATTCTTGCGAGACGTCACGGCTGGAAGCCGATGCAGGGTTTCGCCTGGCTGGAGTTCGTCCGCACCGGCCGCCGCGCAATCCTGCCGATGGGCCTGCCGGCGCTGATCGTCGGGGGGCTGGTCTTCGGCGTCTGCACGCCGTCGGAGGCCGGCGCCTTCGCCGTCGCCTACGCCCTGATGCTCGCCATGGTCATCTATCGGACGCTGAGCTTGGCGCAGCTTCGCACGGTCATGGTCGAGGCGGTCGTGCTGACCGGCGAGGTTCTGCTTGTCGTCGGCTTTTCGGTGGCGCTGGGCTGGGCGCTGTCGCAGGCGCGGGTGCCGGTCGCCCTTGCCGATGGGCTGCAGCTCCTCTTCCCCTTCGACTCGGTGATCCCGCAGCTTCTTGTCCTGCTGCTGCTGGCGTTGATCGCCGGCATGGTCCTCGACCCGCTCATTCCGATGATCATGCCCGTCCTTTTGCCGTCGCTCCTGATGCTCGACGTGGACCTCGTGCATTTTGGCGTGTTGATCGTCGTCACGGTCGTTATTGGGCAGGTCACGCCCCCCGTCGCCCTTGCGCTCCTTGTGGCGGCGCGGATCGGCGGCTCGGACGTCACGGCGGTGATCCGGGCCAACACGCCGTTCCTGCTGAGCCTCATTGTCTTCCTGCTCCTGCTCGTCTTCTTTCCGGCCCTGTCGACGACCCTGCCCGGCCTCATGCGGTGATCGTAGCGCATCGATCGCACGCGGGATGAACGGCATCGAAAGCAGGCGACACGGGAGGTGCGCGTCGAAGCCAAGGGACGCAAAGACTGTTCTGAAAGAAACCGATTGGACGAATGGTAGTGTGATGACGAGACAGAGATCTTCGAACGCCCTTGCCGGCAACCGCGTCGCGGCGGTCGATCAGGAACAGGATCGCGACTATGGCGCGCTGGTGTTTTACAGCGAGTTTGACGACCCGGCCGCCTGGAACGCGGCGATGAAGCTTTACCTGCCGTCCCTCGATTTCCGGGTCTATCCGGACGTCGGCGACCCCGAGGAGGTCCGGTATGCGCTGACGTGGAAGCCTTTCCCGGGCTTCTTCAAGCCGTTCAAGAACCTGTCGCTGGTGGTCAATCTCGGCGCCGGCATCGATTCCTTGGCCGGACGCGACGACCTCCCCGACGTTCCGATTTGCCGTCTCTCCGACCCCGGCATGGTGGCGATGATGCAGAGCTATGTGCTTTTTGCCGTCATCCGCTACGCCCGCGACATCCCGAGCCTGGAGAAGGCGAAGATGCGCGGCGAGTGGCACTATATCCACCCGCGTCCGCTCGACGAGATCAAGGTCGGGGTGCTTGGGCTTGGGGCGCTCGGCTCCGCCGCAGCCTCCGCTCTCGCCTCCCTTGGTTTCGATGTCCGCGGCTGGGACCACCGCGAAAAGTCGGTGCCCGGCGTCGACGTCTACCGGGATCCCGCCGACTGGAACCGGTTTTTCTCCGACATCGAGATACTTGTGAACATGCTGCCGCTGACGCCCGCCACCAGGGGCATGATCGGCGCCAACGTCTTTCAGGCTCTCCCGGCCGGCGCCTATTTCGTCAATGCCTCGCGCGGCGAGGTGGTCGACGAGCCCGCCCTTATCGAGGCGCTTCGTTCCGGGCATCTCGGCGGCGCGACCCTCGATGTGTTCGCGGTCGAGCCGCTGCCGGGCGATCATCCCTTCTGGGCCATGGACAACGTGCTCATCACGCCGCATCTGGCGAGCATCACCGTGCCTGAGAAGGCCGCCTGCGACGTCGCCGAGAGCATCCGACGCGTCAGCCAGGGAA
>DASWJZ010000268.1:0-12278 GCA_036396875.1 Propylenella sp. | reverse complement strand
GCCGATCACCGACATGCGCGCCTCCGCTGCCTATCGTCTGCGGGCGGCGCAGAATCTGTTGCGGCGGTTCCATGCCGAGAATCGCTCGCCGAAACGCCCGGCGACACGAGTCCTGGAGCTTGCATAGTGGACGAAACCTTTTTCCAGGATCGCGGCGCGGCGGGCACCATCGCGTCGGTGCCGCATGCTCCGCCGCGCCATGACGACGCGATCCGCGGCGGCGTCGCAAGCGCCGTCGCGCATGATAGCGCTGCGCGGCATGTCTCGGGTGAGGCGATTTACGTCGACGACATTCCGGAGCTGCCGGGCACGCTGCAAGTCCATGTGGCGATGAGCGAGCGCGCCCATGCTCAACTCGCTTCTCTCGACGTGTCCGCCTGCCGGGCGGCGCCGCTGGTAGCGTGCGTGCTGACCGCAGAGGACATTCCCGGCGAGAACGACGCGAGCCCGGCGTTCCACGACGATCCGGTCTTCGCGGAAAGCGAGGTGCAGTACGCCGGCCAATCGCTGTTCGCCGTGGTTGCGGAGACGGTCGAGGCGGCGCGCGCCGCCGCGGCGCTGGCGAAGGTCGAGTATGCGGATTTGCCCGCGCTCATCAGCGTCGAAGAGGCTCTGGCGGCGGATTCAGACCTGAAGCCGCTGCCGCCGCATGAAATGCGGCTCGGCGATTCGGAAGCCGCGATTGCGGCGGCGCCGCGCCGCATCAGCGGCACGCTGCATGTCGGCGGCCAGGACCATTTCTATCTGGAAGGGCAGGTCGCCTATGCGATTCCGGGCGAGGCCGGCGACATGCTCGTCCACTCATCGACGCAGCATCCTGCCGAGGTGCAGCATAGCGTCGCCAAGGTGCTTGGCCTGCCCGACAATGCGGTGACCGTCGAGGTGCGGCGTATGGGCGGCGGCTTCGGCGGCAAGGAGAGCCAACCCGCGCTCATTGCGGCGATCGCGGCGCTCGCCGCGGCGAAGATGCGCCGGCCCGCCAAGCTCAGGCTCGACCGCGACGACGACATGGTTCTTACGGGCAAGCGTCACGACTTCCGCATCGACTACGAGGCGGGGTTCGACCGCAAGGGCATCATCCGCGGCGTGCGTTTCGATCAGGCGGCGCGGTGCGGCTATTCGGCCGACCTCTCGGGCGCCATCGCCGACCGCGCGATGTTCCACGCCGACAACGCCTACCGGCTCAACGCTGCGACCATCCGCTCGCGGCGGATGAAGACGCACACCGTGTCCAACACGGCGTTTCGCGGCTTCGGCGGTCCGCAGGGGATGCTCGGAATCGAGCGGGTCATCGACCGGATCGCCTTCGAGCTGGGGCAAGATCCGCTCGATGTGCGGCGGGCGAATTTCTATCCCGCGGGCGGCGGCGGCATCACCCCCTACCACATGGAGGTGACGGACTGCGTAATCGGCGACATCGTCGATGAACTTGAAGCATCCTCGGACTATCGCGCACGGCGCGCTGCAATCCGCGCCTTCAACGACGCAAATCCGATCCTGAAGAAAGGCATCGCTCTGACGCCTGTAAAATTCGGCATTTCCTTCACCACGACGCATCTCAACCAGGCCGGCGCGCTGGTCCACATCTACAAGGACGGCTCGGTGCATTTGAATCACGGCGGTACCGAGATGGGGCAGGGGCTCTTCGTGAAGGTCGCGCAGGTGGTCGCGGAGGAGTTCCAGATCGACCTGGATAACGTGAAGATCACCGCCACGACGACCGGGAAAGTGCCGAACACCTCCGCCACGGCGGCTTCGTCGGGCTCCGATCTGAACGGCATGGCGGCGCGCAACGCCGCGCGCACGCTGAAGGACCGCCTCGTTGCCTTCGCCGCCGGGAAATACAAGGTGCCGGAGGAGCAGGTCGTGTTCCTGCCGAACCGGGTGCGGGTCGGCAACGAGGAGGTACGCTTCGCCGACCTGGTGGCCGAAGCCTATCTCGGCCGCGTCTCGCTTTCCTCGACCGGCTTCTACGCCACGCCGGGCGTGTTCTACGATCGGGAGACGGCTCGCGGTCGGCCCTTCTACTATTTCGCCTATGGCGCCGCGGTCAGCGAAGTCGCCATCGACACGCTTACCGGCGAACAGAGGCTTCTCCGCGTCGACATTCTTCATGACGTCGGACGCTCCCTCAATCCGGCGATCGACATGGGGCAGATCGAAGGCGGCTTCATCCAGGGCGTCGGGTGGCTGACCACCGAGGAGTTGTGGTGGGACGCCGAGGGAAGGCTGAGGACGCACGCGCCCTCCACCTACAAGATCCCGACCGCCAACGACCGCCCCGACGACATGCGGATCGCCATCTGGAAGAAGGGCGTGAACCGATCGGCGACGATCTACCGCTCCAAGGCGGTCGGCGAGCCGCCGCTCATGCTCGCGCTCTCCGTCTTTTTGGCGCTGACCGACGCGATTGTCGCCGCGGGCGACTATAAGGCCTTTCCCGCTCTCGATACGCCCGCCACACCCGAGAGCATCCTGACGGCGGTGGAGGACGTTCGCCGGCGGGCCGGCGGAGGAGTTCTGAATGCGTGACTGGCTTTTTCCCCTGGTGCAGGCGCTTGATCGCGGCGAGGCGGCGATGCTGGTGCACGTCACCGAGCTGAAAGGATCCGGCCCGCGCGAGCCCGGCGCGCAGATGCTTGTCACCGAGGGCGCCTTGCACGGCACGATCGGCGGCGGCGAGCTGGAACGTACGGCGATGTCGAGGGCGCGGGAGCTTCTGCAGTCCGGCCAGGCGGCGCTCGTGCGTCTCGCACTCGGGCCGGAGCTGAACCAGTGCTGCGGCGGTGCGGTCACGCTGGCCTTCGAGCCTTTCGCAGCCGCCGATCTCGCCTGGATCCGAAAGCTCATGGCGGCGGCCTCGGACCCGATGCCGGTCTTCCGCATGGTGCGCCTCGACGAGGCCGGCCACCTGCAGCGCGACTGGAGCGCGCAGGGCGGTTCGCGGGAAGTGGACTTCGTGGCGACGCTCTCCGGCAGCCGGCTTGTCATCCGCGAGCGCGTGAACCGGCCCGCCCAGGCGCTCTGGCTTTTTGGAGCCGGGCATGTCGGCCGCGCTGTCATGCCGGCCGTCGCGCCGCTCGGCTTCGCGCTGACCTGGATCGACGGCCGCGCCGGGCAGTTTCCGGACCTCCTCCCGGAAGGCGCGCGGACGCTGGCGCTCGCGATGCCGGAACTGGCGGTGGAGGAGGCCCCGGCCGATACGGTTTTCCTCGTCATGACCCACAGCCACCCGCTCGACGAAGCAATCTGCGATGCCGTGCTCCGCCGTCCGGATTTCGCCCATCTGGGCTTGATCGGCTCGGACACGAAGCGCGCCCGGTTTGTGAAGCGGCTGGGCCAGGCCGGCGTTTCCGCGGGGGCGCTCGAGCGCCTGGTCTGTCCGATCGGCCTGCCGGGCATCAAGAGCAAGGAGCCTGCATCGATCGCCGCTTCGGTCGCCGCGGATCTTCTTATCCGGCGCGAGCGGAGCCGGTCACGCGGCCTGAACGTGCTGCACGATGCCCACTGACGCACGCCGGGACTTCATGCGCCACGCCATCCGGCTCTCCGCGGAACGCATGCGGGAGGGGGCGGGCGGTCCGTTCGGCGCCGTCATCGTGAAGGATGGGCGCGTGATCGCCGAGGGCTGGAACCGCGTCACCTCGGAAAACGATCCGACCGCGCACGCCGAGGTGATCGCGATACGCAGGGCGTGCGAAGCGCTCGGCGCCTATACGCTCGCAGGCTGCGAGATCTATACGAGCTGCGAGCCATGTCCGATGTGTCTGGCGGCAATCTACTGGGCGCGCATGGACCGTATCTTCTTTGCCAATTCGCGCGAGGATGCGGCCGCGATCGGTTTCGACGACGATCTGATCTATGGCGAGGTTTCCAAGCCGATCGAGAACCGCGCGATTCCGACGATCAAGCTGCCATTGCCCGAGGCCGAGGCGGTCTTCGCCGAATGGCAGGCAAAGCCGGACAAGATCCTTTACTGAGATGCCGCCGTCGGCAGTGACAGGCGCGGCGCCAAGTTCCCTTCCGGTGGAGGAGGAACGAGCCGCCGTCCGCAACCGCAGCGCCGATCAGGGTTCACAGGGCATCGCATGACCGCCGTGGTTCTCGAGTGGCTCAACGCCCTTCTGCGCTGGGCGCATGTCATGACCGGCATCGCCTGGATCGGCACGTCGTTCTTCTTCATCTGGCTGGAAGCGAGCCTCAAGCGGCGGGAGGGGCACGACCCCGGCATCGCGGGCGAAACGTGGATGGTGCACGGCGGCGGATTCTATCTCGCCGAAAAATACGCCGTCGCGCCGGAGCGCATGCCGGACGAACTCCATTGGTTCAAATATGAGGCGTATTTCACCTGGCTCACCGGCTTCCTGCTGCTTGTCGTCATCTACTATTTCGGCGCCGAGGCTTTTCTCATCGATCGTGAGAAGGTGCCGCTCGACCCGCCATGGGCGATGATGCTGTCAGCCGGCTCCCTCGCCGCCGGCTGGTTCATCTACGATGCTATCTGCAAGTCGCCGCTCGGGCAGAAAACGGGGCCGCTCGCCCTTGCGCTCTTCGCCGAAATCGCCCTGTTCACCTTCTTCTACCACGGCATCTTCTCCGACCGCGCCGCCTTCCTCCATGTCGGCGCCATGATCGGGACGCTGATGGCGGCGAGCGTTTTCTTCGTCATCATTCCCAACCAGAAGAAGGCGGTCGCCGACCTGATGGCCGGCCGCAGGCCCGACCCCGCCCTCGGCCAGCAGGCGGGGCAGCGCTCCCTCCATAACAACTACCTGACCCTGCCGGTCATCTTCCTGATGATCTCCAACCATTACCCGATCATGTTCGGGCATCCCTGGAGCCCGCTGATTGCGCTCGGCATCGTCGTCGCCGGCGGCCTCATCCGCCACTATTTCAACATCACCAACCACGGCGTGAACCGCGCAGCGATTGCCTCAATTCCCGCCGCGATCGTTGTCCTGCTCGTGCTTGTCGCGGTGACTGGCTACCGGCCCGGCGCGATGGCGCCCTCGGGCGCCGTCGCATTCGCCGATATTCATCCGATCGTGGAGACGCACTGCACGTCATGCCATTCGGCGCGGCCGACCGATCCGGATTTCCCGGAGGCGCCGAAAGGCGTGGCGTTCGACACCGGCGAGGAGATCCGCCTTTATGCGCGGCAGATCGAGCAGCAGGCGGTGCTCTCCGACATCATGCCGCTTGGCAACAAGACGGGGATGACGGCGGGCGAGCGGCGGCTCCTTGGGGCATGGATCGAAACCGGGGCGCCGCTGCGATAGCCCCGGAGCGCAAAGTTAGCCGACAAGGCTTCGGAATAAACTTTTCCGCAGTCCGCTTTTCCGCTTCATTTTCGCTTTCTTGCTCTTTCGTTTCAGGCGTTCCATGCGCTAATTGCCGAGACGGTTCGATCCGCGCAGGGAGGGGGCGTGTCACAGGTCGCTACGCAGGAGTTCAGAGCAGGGTCGGCGTCCGGCAGGCTCCTCCTTTGGTCGATCAGCCCGGGCCGACGTCCGATCGCCCGTGCGACGGCGACGCTCAGGGCCCTGCTGCCGCTCAGTCGAGCCCAGTTCGAACGTCGTCTCGCGCATGCCCTGGAAGAGGCGGCGCAGAACGCCAACGGGTTCTTCCTCGGCGGCTATTCCGCCCGGCGCGCACTCGGGCCCCGTCTCCTGATCAACATCGACCCACGTCGCCTGAAGTACCGCCTTAAGCATCGGCTGCCCAGGAATGGACGTGACATCTACTTCGAGGACAAGTTCCTCGGCGCCGGGAACTGGAGTCCCATACTGCAGCCCGTCCCGACATTCGCGACGCATCGTGAGGTTGAGGAGATCATCAGCTACGACTTCGATTACCGCCGCACTGCCGCGTACCGCAACGCCATGGCCAAATCGGGCGGACGGAGGCCGGTCAAGCGGAATTTCGTGGCGCTGAAGTCACCGGAGCTGGTGGAAGGCTATTTCGAGTACATCACGGAGCTGTGCCGGTCGATCCATGCGAACGGGGTCCGCCGCCGCGAGGAGTACCGCGCCCCGGCAACTGCGTTCAGGAATCCGAAGGTGCGATTGCCTTGGGTGGAACTGATGGAATCCGATGTCGGGCTTGCGATCGGACCGAGCGGCGAGACCTATGCCTTCGGCTGTGGCAAGCACCGCACCGCCGCCGCGCTGGCGCTGCGGTTGAACTCGATTCCCGTCGAAGTGCGCCTCGTGCATAGGGCCTGGCTGGAGCGTCAAATCGCGCGATCCAAATTGCCGCCGCTCGAGGCGCTCCTGCGGGGGATTCGCGACCTCGATGCGCAGCCACGCAGATCCGAGGGGGCCGTTGGCCCGGGCGCGCGGCATCATTCTTGAAGGAGGAAATTGCTATGTCGCGTCTCCTCACCGCCACCGCCGCCATCATGCTGCTGACATCCGGCACCTTTGCCGCGGACGGCCCCGTGTTCGATCCGATCACCGACCCTCGGACCGCCTACGATTGGTCCGGATTCTACATTGCTCATCAGCTCGGCTGGGGCTGGGCGTCGATGAATCTCGATGACGGAATTGCCCTCGACACAGACGTTGATCTGAACGGAGCGTTCTTTGGGGGCGTGCTAGGGCTGCAGAAGCAGTGGGACTGGCTGGTTCTGGGCGCCGAAGTCGAGGCCAACTGGTCCGATATCGACGGCAAGAAATCGGGTGCGGGCATCGTCGGCACCGTCTTCGGCAACATCGAGATATTTGGCTCCGCCGGTGTCAAGGCCGGCGTCGCTTGGGAGCGGTTCCTGTTCTACGGCACCGGCGGCATCGCCGGCGCTGAGTTCGGCACCGAGCAGAGGAGCGGGCCGGCATCGACCGGGGATCACGAGGCTTCCTTCGGTTGGATGGGCGGCGCCGGCATCGATTTCGCGGTGACCGACAACATAATCGTGGGTATGCAATATCGGCACTACGACTTTGGTAAGGCAGATTTCGATATGGGCTTCGCGACCGACCGCACAGGGGATGTAAACCTCGACACTATTTCAGGTCACTTCGTCGTCAAGTTCGGCGGGCTGTAGGAGTCGGCCTGGCGCGCGAAGGACCGACACTGTCGGCGTCTGCCCGCGCGAAGAGGTAATAGAAGTAGCGGAGGCTCGATGTCGTGACGACGTGCTGCTTCTCGACCAAATTCCAGCCGTTCTCACCAAAAATTTCGAGCAAAGCCGCTTCCTCATACACGCGCTTGACGACGGCGCGATAGAAATGCGCTCGGGCCCTGTCCAGGAAGCGGAGTATGCCGGCCCTGCCTGCGCGCTTTGCTTGCGGCTTGTCGTCCAACCTGACCTTGGCGCTTGCGAGGAGAAGAGGAGCACCCGTCGAGCGAAAGCTTCCCAGAAGAATTGCCAGCTCCAAAGGGCGGAGCCAGTAGACGAACCGAGTGCAGACGATCAGGTCGTAGCCATGTCCAAGCGAGGGTCGCTGCCGCGGGTCAAGCGCATCGCAGCGCTCGACACGGATATCCGCCCCCGGCGGTATTTTCCGCGCCGCCTCCGCGATCATATGTTTCGAGACATCGACGCCGAAAACCGACGCGCCATGCCGGCGGTATACCGGAAACCAGCGGCCGCTACCCACGGGGCAATCAAGAACAGAGCCTGGCCGGATGCGATCAAGGAAGCGCTCGAAGGTTCTGGTTTCGGCGGCCCATCTCGCGCTCTTTCGCCGAGTCTCGTAGTTTCGGGCGCCCCAACGCGAATAGCGGCGGATCGTCTTGTTCCGCAATCGAATGCCGATTGCCGCAAGAACACCTGGCCGGACAGGATCCTGTGTCAAGCGATGCTCCCTGATCTGGCGTCCCATGCCAAGGGTGAGATCGGCTAAAAATGCAAGAGGCTCGATTCGAGACGGGGCAGCTATATGCGAACGCCGACGACCTGCGCTGATCGGCGTATCGAGACGGATGCCGCCGGCGCGGGCGATTCCGGTTCATTCGCTGGAGCTGGGCTACGAATTGCGAGGGTCGAAGTCGACGGCCGGACCGTCTGGGTGAAAGATTTTTCCCGGGTATCGGCGCCAAAGTGGCACGGTCTGCAAAAGGCGGCGTTTCTCCTGACGCGCCTGGAGTTGGTGCAGCCGGTTCCATCCCCGGGCGGCCTTCAGGGCCTTGACCACGAGGTGGAGGCCATTCGGCGCTTTCGAGAGATCGGGGCACGCGTGCCAGAGATCCTCTGGATACGAGGGGCCGTGCTGGCAATGTCGGACATCGGCAAGACGATCCGGGATATCAGGCATCGTGACGGCGAGGCGGCAATCGAAAGGCCTGCAATCGCCGCTGCCCGGGAATTGGGCAGGATCCATGCCAGTGGGCTCGTTCACGGCCGACCCATCCTGCGAAACCTGACCTGGGACGGAAGGACGCCGGGATTCATGGATTTCGAGGAACAGCCGCTGGCGGTCATGCGATCGGACGCCGCTCGGGCCAGAGATATCGTTCTCCTGCTGATGTCCCTCGGGCGGCGGTGCAGGCCCGGGGTTTTGGAGGAGGCACTTGACGCGTATGAGACGCCGCCGGGCGTTCGGAGCGAGCTGCGGCGCGTGGCAGGCGCCGCGCAGCCGCTAACCGGCCGCTTTGGACGAATTCTGCTGAAGGCCGTCCGCCTTGACAGCTCAGGGCTACTCCAGACGCTAGCCGCCCTCGATACGCAGTTCCGGCAACGCTGATCGATACGGCAGTGCTCACCCGAACCGGTTGATCAGCCCCTCCAGATACTCCTGCCGGCCGGATCGCGGCTGCGGCTCGAGGCTCTTTTCGTCGATGTAGCGAGCGAGGTCGGCGAGGCTCTTTTTCCCCGCCAGGATGTCCTTGCCGAAGTCGGCGTCCCAGCCGGCGTATCGATCGTCGAGGAACTTCTGGAGCGTCCCGTCCTCGATTATCGCGGCGGCGTCGAGCAGCGCCTTTGCGACGGCGTCCATCGAGCCGGCATGCGCATGGAGCAGGTCGTCGGGCTCGATCGACTGGCGGCGTATCTTGGCGTCGAAATTCATGCCGCCGGTGGTGAACCCGCCGGCGCGAAGGACTTCGAGCATCATCAAAGTCAGCTCCGGCACGTTCATGGCGAACTGGTCGGTATCCCAGCCGAGCAGCTCGTCGCCGCGGTTGAGGTCGAGCGAACCGAAAATGCCGAGCGCCGCGGCGAGGTGGATCTCGTGCTGGAACGAGTGGCCGGCGAGGATCGCGTGATTCTGCTCGATGTTGATCTTGACCCGCTTCTCCAGGTCGTACGCCTTGAGCATTCCGTAAATCGTGCCGACGTCGAAATCGTACTGGTGCTTGGTCGGCTCCTTCGGCTTCGGCTCGATCAGGATCGTGCCGTTGAAGCCGATCCTTTCGGCATGCTCCACGACCATCGTCAGGAAGCGGCCGAGCTGCGCCAGCTCCCGCTTCATGTCGGTATTGAGAAGCGTCTCGTAACCCTCGCGGCCGCCCCACAGCACATAGTTCGCGCCGCCGAGGTCATGCGTAACCTCCAGCGCATTCTTCACCTGCGCCGCGGCATAGGCAAAGACGTCCGGATCGGGGTTCGTGGCCGCGCCCGCCATGTAGCGGCGGTTGGAGAAGAGATTCGCGGTTCCCCACAGGAGCCGCACCTTCGAACTCTCCATCTTCTTTGCGAAGATGTCGGCGATGGCGCGGACGTTGCGGTTCGACTCGGCGAGCGTCTCGCCTTCCGGCGCGATGTCGCGGTCGTGGAAGGCAAAGAATGGGACGCCCAGAATCTCGAACATCTCGAAGGCGATGTCGGCCTTGAGCCGCGCCTTCGCCATGTCGTCGCCGAACCATGGACGCAGGAAGGTCGGGCCGCCGAAGGGATCGGTGCCGGGCCAGGCGAAGGAATGCCAGTAGGCGACCGAGAAGCGGAAATGCTCCTTCATCCGCTTTCCGAGCACCACGCGGTCGGGATCGTACCAGCGATAGACAAGGGGGCTCCGGCCCTCCGGTCCCTCATAGCGGATCGGCTGCTGGTTCCCGAAAAAGCCGGTACTCATGTCGAGAAAGCCTCCCTGATCGCCGGATAGAGCGCCCGGTAGCGCGCAAATGCGGTTCGATAGAAGTCGGCCGCCGCGGCCTCCGGGGCGATTGTCTCTTCAATGCGCGGTGGGGCGCAGACAGCGGCCGGGTCCGCCGCCTCGGCCGCGACAAGGCCGAGCCGCGCCGCGCCGAAGGCCCCGCCGAAGTCGCCCTCCCCCGGCACGTCGATCGGGATATTCAGGACGTCGGCAATGATCTTGAGCCAGATTCTTGAGCGCGAGCCGCCGCCGACCGCGGTGGCGCGCTCTACGCTGGTTCCCGCTTTCTTGAGCGCCTCGAGGCAATCGGCAAAGGCAAAGGCGACGCCCTCCATGACGGCGCGGGCGAGGGCGGCGCGGTCGGTCTGATGCGACAGCCCGACGAAACTGCCGCGCACCGCAGGGTCGTTGTGCGGGGTCCGCTCGCCGGAGAGGTAGGGAAGGAAGAACAGGCTTTCGCCTTCGGTCGGCTGGTGCGCAGCGACTTCCTCGTCCAGCTCGGAAAGACTGCGGCCGGTCACGCCGGCCAGCCATTCAAGCGAGGCGGCGGCGGAAAGGATCACGCCCATCTGGTGCCAGGTCGCCGGCAGGGCGTGGCAGAACGCGTGAACGGCGCTTTCGGGATTCGGCCTGAAGGCCTCATTGGAGACGAAGAGAACGCCGGACGTGCCGAGCGAGACGAAGGCGGAGCCGGGCGCGACGGCGCCGACGCCGCAGGCCGAGGCCGCGTTGTCGCCGCCGCCCCCCGCGATCACCGGAGCAGCCTCCATGCCCCAGCGCGTGGCAAGCACGGGGCGAAGTTTGCCCGTGACATCCGTCCCCTCGTAAAGCGCCGGAACCTGGTCGCGCTGCAGGTGGGTGGCCGCGAGCAGTTCGTCGGACCAGTCCCGCCCGGCGACGTCGAGCCATGACGTGCCCGACGCGTCCGACATGTCGGAGGCGCGGTCGCCGGACAGCCACAGACGAACGTAGTCCTTCGGAAGCAGCACCGCTTCGACATCGCCAAAGATCTTCGGCTCGTGGCGATGCACCCAGACGAGCTTCGGCGCGGTGAAGCCGGGAAAGACGATATTGCCGGTGATCTTGCGGAAGCGCGGATCGGCGTCCAGTTCCGCCGCTTCCTGCGAGGAGCGCCCGTCATTCCAGAGAATGCACGGCCGGAGCGGCCGGTCGGCATGGTCGAGCAGCGTCGCACCATGCATCTGGCCCGACAGGCCGATCCCGCGAACTTTCTTCAGTGCATCCGGATGCTCGCGGCAGAGCGTGTCGATTGCGTTCGAGGTGGCTGCGATCCAGCTGTCGGGATCCTGCTCGGACCAGCCGGGATGCGGGCGCTCGACCGTAAGCGGCTCGCTGCGCGAAGCGGCGATATTTCCGCCGCCGTCGATGAGCACGGCCTTCACCGACGAGGTGCCGACGTCGATGCCGAGATACATGGAAGCCGCGCTCCTGACTCCGACGCGGCGAGCCGCGTTCATTCTCCCGCGCCGCCTCGCGGCGAGGGGCTGTTTGACGACGAGCCTTGCTGCTCAGCGGCGCGACTGTCAACCGCGGCCCTGGTCGCTCAAATCCTCACCGTCCGGGTGAAGGCGGGTGCTTCTCGATCCAGTGCCGGGCGATGTCGATCCGGCGCGGCAGCCAGACGCCGTCCCTCGCCTGGACGTAGTCGAGGAAACGGGCGAGCGCGGCGGCGCGGCCGGGGCGGCCGGCGAGCCGGCAGTGCAGTCCGACGGACATCATCTTGGGCGCGCCCGCCTCGCCCTCGGCATAGAGGACGTCGAAAGAATCCCTGAGATAGCTGAAGAACTGGTCGCCCGAATTGAAACCCTGCGCGGTGGCGAAGCGCATGTCGTTGGCGTCGAGCGTGTAGGGGATGATGAGATGCGGACCCTTCGGACCACTGATCCAGTAGGGGAGATCGTCAGCGTAACTATCTGAAGAATAGAGAAACCCGCCTTCTTCCATGACGAGGCGCGTGGTGTTGACGGACGCCTTGCCCTGATAGAAGCCGAGCGGTCTGGCGCCGGCGGCCGCGGCATGGATGCGGACCGCTTCCAGAATATGCCGCCGCTCTTCGTCCTCGGGAAAATTCCGGTATTCCAGCCACTTGAGGCCGTGGCTTGCGATCTCCCATCCGGCCTCGTTCATCGCTGCGACGGCCTCGGGATTGCGCGGCATGGCGGTCGCAACCGCGAACACCGTGACGGGGATGCCGCGCGCCATGAACAGCCGCCACAGCCGCCAGAA
>DASWJZ010000267.1:0-5858 GCA_036396875.1 Propylenella sp. | reverse complement strand
GCCGCCGCCCTCGCCCGCGAGCTTTCGCACTTCGCCGCCCTGACCCGCGGGCGCACCGTCACCAGCATTTTTTTCGGCGGCGGCACGCCGTCCCTGATGCGCGCCGGCACGGTCGGCGCGATCCTTGATGCGATCGGCGCGTTCTGGACGGTCGCGCCCGGCGCCGAGATCACGCTCGAAGCCAATCCGGGGAGCGCCGAGGCGGATCGCTTCCGCGGCTACCGCTCGGCGGGCGTCAACCGCCTTTCGCTCGGCGTGCAGGCGCTCGACGATCTTTCGCTGAAGGCGCTCGGACGTATCCATGACGCGGCGGAGGCGCGGCGCGCGGTCGAACTCGCCCGAAGCATCTTCCCGCGCCTCTCCTTCGACCTGATCTATGCGCGCCCGGGTCAGTCGCCGCGCGCCTGGCAGGCGGAGCTTGAGACCGCGATCGGCATGGCCGCCGACCATCTCTCCCTCTATCAGCTGACGATCGAGGCGGAGACGCCCTTCGCCCGGCTCCACGCCGCCGGCAAGCTCAGCGTGCCCGATCCGGAGCAGGCCGCCGCGCTCTATGTGCTGACGCAGGAGATCGCGGAAGCGCGCGGGCTCCCCGCCTACGAAATCTCCAACCACGCGGCGCCGGGGGCAGAAAGCCGCCACAACCTCACCTACTGGCGCTACCGCGACTATGTCGGCGCCGGGCCCGGCGCGCACGGGCGGCTGTCGCGCAGCGGCGTCCGGCATGCCACGCTCGCCGAGCGTCATCCGGAACGCTGGCTCGAACAGGTCGAGCGCTACGGCCACGGCCTCGTCGCCGACGAGGCGCTCACCTCCGAGGAATGCGCCGACGAGATGCTGCTGATGGGGCTCAGGCTGCGCGAAGGCATTCCGCTCGACCGCTACAACAGCATGAGAGGGCGGGCGCTCGACCCCGGCCGCCTCGCCTTCCTGCGCCGAGAGGGACTGGTGGAGGAATGTCCGGACGGCAGGCTGCGCGCCACGCCCGACGGCTGGCTGCTGCTCGATTCCGTCGTCGCCGATCTCGCGGCGTAGCGCCGGGCCGTCACACGGGAACCATGATTGTCATAGCTATTTGATCGAAGTCGGCGGGATTGTGTCGCCGCGATTTCTGGAGGTTCTCATGCGTTTAGCCCCTCGCATCGCCCTTTTCGGCGCGCTGGCCCTCGCTCCGGCGGCGGCCTTCGCGCAATGGCCGTGGCCGTTTCCGCAGCCGTCATTGCAGCAGGCCGAGGCCGAAATGATCGCGCTGCAAAGCGGAATCACCAATATCGAGGATGTCGACGCGACGATTGACGGCGACTGGTTCATCGAAGGGACCGACCCGGTGGGAAACCACCTCGAACTCGTCATCGACGGCTCGACCGGCGCGATCGAGCGCGCCGAAATGCACGCCGACTGACAGGGCGCCGGAATGACGAAGGGCTGCCCGACCGGGCAGCCCTTCCATTGTCGGTCCGCGATCGGGTCGCGTTCCGTGCCGCCTCTCAGGCGGCGGGACCCTCGTCAGAGGCGAGAATCCAGGTTTTCGAAACCGGCGACCGCGGTTTTTGACAATGAGACACTGGATCACCTCCTTTCCGTTTGTTGCGTTGGGCGGCCAATCTGGAGCCTTACCCGCCGATGCGCAAGAGCCGATGCGGCGGCGCGCCGGCATCAACTATGCGCGGCCATCGTCTCACTTCGGCGAAACCGTCGACGTGAAGTTGCCGTTCGTGCCGTTGGCGACGACCGAATTGCCGCCGAGCGAAATGATCTGGCCGTTGTCGGGATGTTTCAGGCCCCGACCGCTGTTGTTGGCGATCACCGAATCCTTGATGCGGACTCTTGCCCCCGCGCCGCTCGCAACCACGCCGTCGGTGCCGCCGCCGATATAGGAGGGGTCCATGGCCAGGTCGATGGATGAGCCGGCGGCCGCGAGAATCGACAGGCCGACGAGACTGTTCAAAATGGTGGCGTTGATGATGGCGCCGATCACGTCGGCTCCGTTGCGCGGCTTGATCCAGATGCCGGCGCCGCCGAACTCACTGATTATGGCTTGGCGGATAATCAGCTCGGCAAGCGTGGTCGGCCGGAAGAGAAGCCCGTACCCCCCGCCCTGCTGGATCAGCATATCCAGCATCACCAGTTTGAGACCGGCGTTGAAGACGATCGCATTGAACGGCGAATAGCCCATGGCGATCGTCAGACCGATCAGGGTGAGCACATCGTCAGCGTCACCGTTGAAGACAATTGCGGGCCCCGAAGGCGAGAATACGCCGCCGCGGTTGGTTGACATGATAGTCAGCGACTTGTTGTCGATCGTGACTTGGCCGAAATTGCCCCCCTGCTCCAGCTGAATGACGTCACCGTCGTTGGCCGCGTCGACCGCCGCCTGAAGCGTCCTGAAGGGCGCGCTCGGCGACCCGTTCCCGGTCGTATCGCTGCCGAAGTGCGACACGAACAGATGCGCGGCGGAAGCGGGATCGGCGGCGAAGAGAATTATCGCCAGCACTGCTGCAATACCGCTCTTGCGCGAAAACCTTGACATTGGCCCCTCCCTTGATGATCCGCGCCGTCCGGCGCGGAAGCCGGCAACTCCTTCGCGGCTGCCCGATGCGTCGGCGACTTTGCCACAAGTGCGGCGTATCTCAAGGGGGCGCGGCTCTACCCGTGGCGGAGCCCTCACCTGACACTCTCGTCTCCTTTGAGATTGTCATCCCGGTTCGGCCGCAGGCCGAGACCGGGACCCATGCACTCCGAATGGTGAAAGCAAGCTCCAGCGCTCAACCCCGGTACTCCAATGTTCATGGATCCCGGACAAGCGCTCCGCGCTTTCCGGGATGACAAATGGAGGGGTACGCGACGTTCACGAGGCTGAGCGTCCGGGACGCTCAGCCCGGGGCCGGCGACAACCTCATCGCCGCTGCCGCCATTGCTTCACGGCCACAAGCAGAAGCCACACCGCCGCGGCGGCGAGGAGCGCCAGCCACACATAGGACGGCACCGACGCGATCGCGTTGGCGAAAGCCTCTGCCCGTCTGCCGCCCATTTCTCAATCTACCGCGATTCAAATCGCAATGGCAGCACGGCCCGCCTTCCGGGAACCGGGGGAAAATCCCGCTGCGACGCCGGCCGCGTGCGCATTCCTGCGGCGTCTCCCGTTTAAGTGTTCCTTTCTGTTTTTCGGCCAGGCTGAATATCGCCGCCATCCCGTGCGGCGCGTAAGAGGGTCCGAATATGTCGAATGAACGCGCCATGCTCTGGCTGAGCGTGACCGGCCTGCTCGGGCTCGGCTTCCTTGTCGGCCAGATGGGGGCGGTCTCGCTCGCCGCGGCGGTCGCCATCTATCTCGTCTACGAGGGCTCCCGGCGAAACCGTGCTACGCCGAACTGACTGCGCGGCCGGCTGCCGCGCTTATCCGCCCGCCGCAAAACTCCGCGCCGCGGGGGCGACGACGCGGGCGCCGGAGCCGGTCACCTCGTAGATCGCCAGCCGCCGCTCGGTGAAGCCGCCCGGCAGGAAGCGGAAGACGCCGTCGAGCCCGGCAAAGCCGTTCGGGCTCGCAAGCGCCGCCGGCTGGAAGCGGTTGGCGCCGAACTGGCGGACAAGCCCGGCGGCGAGCACCGTCGCATCGTAGGCGAGCGTGGCGTTCCGCGGCGGCGCGGCGCCGTAGGCCGCCCGGTACTTGCGCGAGAAATCCTCAAAACCCTGGCGCGTTGGCGCCGGGAACCAGCTGCCGACCAGCGCCGGATTGTTCAGGATGCGCGGGTCGTCCCACTGGCCGGAGCCGAGGAAGCGCAGCCGGTCGCGGGCGACGCCGCGGGCGGCGAGCTCTTGGGCGAGCGCCGGCGCCACGTCGGCGGAATCCGGCATGAGCAGCGCGTCCGCCTGCCGTGCGATGCGGGCGATCTCGGCCGCCTTCGCGGCCACGTCGGCCTCGGTCCGCTGATAGGTCTGGATCGAGACGATACGGCCGCCGACCGACGCGACCGCGCTGCGGAACCTCGCCTCCACCACCGAGCCATAGGCGGTGGCCGGCAGCAGCGCGGCGAAGGAGCGGCGTCCCTGGCTCGCCGCATAGGCGACGACCGCGCTCACGTCGTCGGACGGGAGAAAGCTCAGGAGATAGACGCCGGGCGCGGCGACGCTCGCGTCCGAGGAGAAGGCGACGACCGGCACGCCCGCCGCCCGCGCCGGCGGCGCCGCCGCCGTCACCTCGCCGGAGAAGACCGGGCCGAGGACGATCTCGGCGCCGTCCTTAAGGGCGCCGGCGACCGCCGCCTGCGCCCCCGCCGGCGTGCCTTGCGTATCGTAGACGGCGACCTCTATCCCGGCATTCGGGAAGTCGCGAAGGGCGAGCTCGGCGGCGTTGCGGAAGGCGCGCGCGGTCGCCGCGCCGTTGCCGCTCGCCGTTCGCGGCAGGAGCAGCGCCACCCTGACGCCCCCGGCGCGGCCCAGCGTTTCGGCGGCCTGCGTGCCGCCCGCGCCGAGGTCCATGCCGCGGCCGCCGAGAATGTTGAAACTCTGGCAGGCGGAAATCGCAACCGCCAGCGCCATGCATGCAAGCGCGCCGAGGCCCCCTCGTAGCCGATGCGGTGGACCGCAGCGCGACACGCGCCCGCTCCTTTCCAAGCCTGCAATCGCGGATTACGAACCTACGGAGATTTCCGAGGAGCGGCAAGCGCACCGGCCCGCCGCTTGCGGGGGGGCGGGTAATGGCGGAGCTTGAAAAGCAGGGCGGGGCGGCGCGCGGTTACCTGATCCGCGGCCAGTTCCTTGCGGCGCCGCCGCTCGTGGCCGGGCTCTACGTCGTGGCGACGCCGATCGGCAATCTGGGCGATGTCACGCTCCGCGCACTGGACACGCTGGCCGGCGCCGACCTCGTCGCCTGCGAGGATACGCGCATCACGCGCCGGCTTCTCACGCGCTACGGCATTGCCGCGAGAATCACCGCGTATCACGAGCACAGCGGGCCGGCGGCGCATCGCCGGCTGCTTGCGACGCTGGAAGAGGGCCGCTCCGTCGCGCTCGTTTCCGACGCCGGCACGCCGCTCCTCTCCGATCCGGGCGCGCGGCTCGTCGCCGACGCGATCGCCCGCGGCCATCGGGTGGTGCCGATCCCCGGCCCTTCCGCGCCCGTCGCTGCGCTCTCCGCCGCCGGGCTCCCGGCCGACGCGTTTCTATTTCTAGGCTTTCTGCCCTCAAAGCCCGGGCCGCGCCGGAAGCGGCTCGCCGAATTCGCACGCGTTCCGGCGACGCTCGCCTTCTTCGAATCGCCGAACCGCGTGGGCGCCCTCCTCGCCGATGCCGCCGCCGAACTCGGCGCGGAGCGGCAGGCGGCGCTTTGCCGCGAGCTGACCAAGCTGCACGAGACTTTCGATCGCGGCACGCTCGGCGCGCTCGCCGAGCGTTATGCCGCCACCGAAACGCGCGGCGAGATCGTCCTCCTGGTCGCGCCGCCGGGCAAGGCGGAACCGCCGGAGGCGGCGGAAGTCGAGCATGCGCTGCGGAATGCCCTGCAGGTCATGGGCGTCAAGGAGGCGGCGCAGCACGTGGCCGAGATGACCGGACTCCCGCGCCGCGAACTCTACCAAAAGGCGCTCTCGCTGAAGGTTCCCGCCAAGGACAGGCGACGCTGATGCCGCGTGACCGGATCGCCGCCTACCGGCACGGCCGCGCCGCCGAAGCCGCCGCCGCGCTGCTTCTCCTCGCCAAGGGATTCCGCATCCTCGCGCGCCGCTACAAGACGCCGCTCGGCGAGATCGACCTGATCGTGAAGCGTGGTCGCCTCATCGCCTTCGTCGAGGTGAAGGCGCGCAGCTCGCCGGCGGAAGCGTTCGACGCCGTCGGCCGGTTCTCCGAGCGGCGCATCGTGG
>DASWJZ010000266.1:0-3987 GCA_036396875.1 Propylenella sp. | reverse complement strand
CTGGAGCGTGTAGATTCCGATGCGTCCGCTGCCGCAGCCGGAGCCCTCGTCGGCCGTCTGCACCATGACCTCGTCAAGGCCGCTGTAGAAATAGTCGACCGAGACGATCACGATGGCGGTCGCCGGGTTGATGTTCGTGTTGGCCTTCGGGCGGATGCAATAGAGGCCGATATCGGTACGCTGCACGGACTGCACGCCCTTGCTGCGGAGCACCGCGCCGCCTGCGTCGATCAGCGCCGCCAGCCGCGCGTTCGGGGCCTGCGCGCCGCCGATGGCCCTGGCGGCCTTGGCGCCCGCCTGGGCCGAGGCGTCGGCGTCGCGCGGGCGATCCTGATTCTGCGCCAGCGCCGCCGACGACACGAGAAGGGAAAGGGCTGCGCCGGCTACGACCAGGGGGCGGCGCCAGGCGATTTGGGGGTCTTGCATTCGATATCTCCACTAGCTGCGGCTGCGCCGCGAGAACGCGACTACGCCTAACGGCCGAGGCCGGCGCATGGATGCCAGCGGGTGCATGAACGGGACATGAATACCGCCTTCCGCGCCGGTTCAGCCGGCGCCCGCTAGGTTTTGTCGCATCGGCGTCGGGAAAGGCCCCGGCCGCCTCAAACCGGAGAACTCTGATGATCTCGAAAACGGCAATCGCGGCAGGTCTTATCGCCCTCACCACCCTCGCCGCCGTCCCGGCGCAGGCTTCCGGACTGACCGTCAAGTTCGGCTTCGGCGGGCCGGCCTACGTCTCCGGCGGCTACGGCTACGGCTGGCACAAGGGCAAGCTGTCGCCGCACCAGATCCGCTGGATCCTCCGCAGCAAGGGCTACGGCGCCATCAATTTCCTCGACCGCAAGGGCCCTGCCTACGAGGTCATCGCCTTCAAGTCCGGCAAGCGGTTCTACGTCGTCGTGAGCTCCTGGAACGGCGGCATCCTCGCCCGCCACGTGATCTGATTGTTTGCGGCGGCGAAACCGCCGCGCGATGAAATCGGGCGCTGCTAACGCCCCCTCCAGCGCCCGACAGGCCGGCGGTCAAAGACCGCCGGCCGTTTCCGTTCGGCTTGCCAGTACCTATCAAGTGATTCTATCTGCATCGGGATGCCGGCACCGGCCGGAAGCGATCGCAGGTGCCCCTTGGCCGGTCTCGTCAGCATTCCCAGCAATCCCGTTCCGAAAGGCGCCGTCTGCGACATGGTCGCGACCGAGGATGGCGTGGAACTCCGCTATGCCCGCTGGCCGCCGAACCGGTCGCCGGTGCGCGGAACCGTGGTGATCCTGCACGGTCGAACCGAGTTCATCGAGAAATACTTCGAGATCGTGAACGACCTTCGCCGCCGCGGGTTCGCCGTCGCGACCTACGATGCGCGCGGCCAGGGCGGCTCGAGCCGGCTGCTGCGCAATCCGCGCAAGGGGCATGTCCGCGACTTCGCCGACTACGTGAACGATTTTGAGACGATCATGCAGGAGGTGGTGCTGCCGGACTGCCCGCCGCCCTATTACGCGCTCGGCCACTCGACGGGCAGCGCCGTCGCGCTCCTCTCTGCGGAGCGGCTGCGGACGCAGATCGACCGCATGGTGCTGGTGGCGCCGCTTCTTTCGCTCGCCCGCTGGTCGCCGAGGCTGCTTGCCCGTGTCACCGGGTTCTTCATGCATTTCGGGCTTGGCGAGGCGTATGCGCCAGGCGCCGGCGCGACCCTCATCCAGACGCAGCCCTTCGCCGGCAATCCGGTAACCAGCGATCCGGATCGTTATCAGCGGACGCTGGCGCTGATCGAGGCCAATCCGTCGATCGGCACCGGCGGCCCGACGCTCGGCTGGCTCAACGCGGCCATGCGCGCCTGCTGCCGGCTGGCGGAGCCGGATTTTGCGAGCCGCGTGCCGATGCCGGTGCTGATGGTGCTGGGCGGCGCGGAGAGCGTGGTGAGCAACCTCGCGGCGGAAGCCTTCTCGCGCCGGGTGCAGACGGTGGCCTATTTGCGCGTTCCGGGCGCACACCACGAGGTCCTGATGGAGCGCGACGAGCTGCGCGACCAGTTCTGGATCGCCTTCGACGCCTTCATCGAAGGCCGCAGCTGAACCGGCCGAAGCGGAAATTCTGTCCACAGCGCCGCGGGCGGGCCGGGAAGAATCCTTTTGCGTTTTTGTGCGTAGCAGCATAAATTGTGCACTGCGATAGTTTTATCGCAGCCCGCATCGGGCGTTTCCTCCCTAGACTTGGGCCGCGCGAGTGCGGCCCTTTTTCCTGGAATTATTCAGCCGCCTCGCGGAGGTCGGCGATCTCCTCGACGAAAGCGAGAAGCGCCTGGACAAGAACGACCAGATCCGATGACAGGCGCTCGAAGCCCTGATGCGGCTCAAGCCGCTGCTCGTCCATATAGAGGCCGCGATTGACCTCGATCTGCAAGGCGTGAAGGTTGCGGCTCGGCCGACCGTAGTGCTCGGTGATGAAGCCGCCGGCATAGGGCTTGTTGCGGCAGACCGTATAGCCGAGGCGGCGGAGCGCCGAGGCGGCGCAGTCGGTCAGTTCCGGCAAGCAGCTGGCGCCGAAGCGGTCGCCGAGGACGAAATCGGGCCGTGCGCGCGCCGGCCCGCCGCGGATATTCGACGGCATGGAGTGGCAGTCGATCAGCACCGCAATGCCGAAGGCGACGTGGGTCTGGGCGAGGAGGCGCCGCAGCGTGTCATGGTAGGGGCGATAGATCTTCTCGATCCGCGAAAGCCCTTCCCCGACGGTCAGCGGCTCCTTGTAGATGTTGGCCGAATCGCTGACCACGCGCGGGATCGTCCCGAGCCCGCCCGCGACCCTGAGCGAGCGCACGTTGGCGTAGGGCGGGAGGCGTCCGGCGAACATCTTCGGATCGAGCTCGTAGGGCTCGCGGTTCACGTCGACATAGGCGCGCGGGTAGACGGCGCTCATCAGCGGGGCGCCATGCCGGACGGCCGGCGCGAAGAGCCGGTCGACAAGCAGATCCTCCGAGCGGCGGATCTCGTTCTTGTCGAGCGACGTCGCGGCGAGAAAGTCGACCGGATAGAAGCGCCCGCTGTGCGGCGAGTTGAAGACGAACGGCACCGTCTGTTCGCCGGGAAGGATAATTTCGCAGGCCGGAGGCATGACGCCGTCAACCAGCTTGATCTCGTCCCCGTTCCGCATGCCCTCGACCCTTTCCACGCCTTTGCGCGAATGTGGCGCGCCTCTCGTCCGCTGTCCATATGGCGGCGTCGCCCGGCGCGTTGCCGCGGCGCCGCTTACCCGATATTTACTGCGCTGCCTCATCGTGTTCGGCCATGAACATGATCGAGCATCCTTTCCGGGGACCCTTGATGACCCGCATCCTCCTGGCGGAAGACGACGAGGACATGCGCCGCTTCCTGACGCGCGCCCTGGAAAATGCCGGCTACCAGGTGATCTCGTTCAATAACGGCCGCGACGCCTACGACCGCCTGAAGGAAGAACCCTTCCAGCTTCTGCTCACCGACATCGTGATGCCGGAGATGGACGGGATCGAGCTGGCGCGGAAGGCGAGCGAGCTCGATCCCGATCTGAAAATCATGTTCATCACCGGCTTCGCGGCGGTGGCGCTCAACCCCGACATGCAGGCGCCGCGCGACGCCAAGATCCTGTCAAAACCCTTTCACCTGAAGGATCTGGTGGGAGAGATCGGGCGGCTGATGGCGGCCTGAGCCGCGCGTCCCGGCGTGAGGTTGCGCGCATCCGCGGCACTCGCTATATCCGCGCGGCCGGCGAACGGCGACCCCAATCCAAGGGCGCGTAGCTCAGCGGGAGAGCACTACGTTGACATCGTAGGGGTCACAGGTTCGATCCCTGTCGCGCCCACCATATTTTCAAGCACTTAGAGTTCGTTTTCGTATTGATCTTTGGTTCACTGAACCAAAGCCTTCAATTTCGAGCGTCTTCGCCGCATTCCGCAGGTAAGTGGGCTGAAGCGGGCATAGACCCGGCGCGTCGTCTCCACGTCGCTGTGCCCAAGATATTGCG
>DASWJZ010000265.1:0-8904 GCA_036396875.1 Propylenella sp. | reverse complement strand
CCGATACCTCGTGAGAACGGGTTGCGCACAACTATCTCATCGCTATCCCATGCGCACGTTCCCCTCCGGTGTCACCTCCCATTGCGGATTCCAGGCGACCTCCCAAAGGTGGCCGTCAGGGTCGGCGAAATAACCGGAATAGCCGCCCCAGAAGACGTCCTCGGCCGGCTTCAGCATGCGGGCGCCGGCGGTCTCGGCTTCCGCCATCACCGCATCGACGTCCGCCTTCGAGCGCGCGTTGTAGGCGAGGGCGACGCCGCGAAACCCGCCGCCGTCGGCAGAGACCTTCGCGTCCTCGGCCAAGCTCCGGCGAGACCACAGCGCAAGCACCAGGCCATTCAGCTGGAAGAACACGACTTCCGGATTCTCGTTGCCGCGCTCCCAGCCGAGCGCCTCGTAAAAGCGCCGCGCACGCCCAAGGTCGTCGACGCCGAGCGTCACCAGGCTCAGCCGTTGTTCCATGGCGGTTCTCCTCTTCCCGTCCGCGGCAACCGGACGGGTCCGGCTTGACGGTTCCTTTCCATGAACATACAGTGAACATTGCGCCGCTTCAAGCGCCCTGTTTGCGGCGGCGCCGCGGGATGTGGGAAACCTCTCGCGGAATTGTGGGGCTGACCGGACGAGCGACGGAGGCGGCGATGGCAGGCAGCGTGAACAAGGTGATCCTGGTCGGCAATCTCGGGCAGGATCCGGAAGTGCGGCGGCTGAATTCCGGCGATCCGGTGGTCAATCTCCGGGTTGCGACCAGCGAGACATGGCGCGACCGGCAATCCGGCGAACGGAAGGAGCGGACGGAATGGCATTCCGTCGTCATCTTCAACGAAAATCTCGCCAAGGTCGCCGAGCAGTATCTGAAGAAGGGCGCGAAGGTCTACATCGAAGGACAGCTGCAGACGCGGCAGTGGGAGGACCAATCCGGCCAGAAGCGCTACACGACGGAAGTCGTCCTGCAAAAATTCCGGGGCGAGCTGCAGATGCTCGACAGCCGCGGCGGGGGAGGGTCGGAGGCCGGAGATCGGCGCGGGCGCGGGGCGGAGTTCGGCAGCGCCGGACCGATGGAGCGGAACGGTCCCGGCGGCTCCACCCTGCGGGAAGAACTCGACGACGAGATCCCGTTCTAGGCGCACTTTGCGCCGCCGAACCGGCGGTCGGACGGAGACTGCCGCTTTCGAAGCCCTTCACTTGACGCGGCTTTTTCGCTAGACGGCACGGTTGCTTGCATCTCAGGCAGGTTTGGACGCCAGGGAGGAAAAGGCATAGCCGACCACAACAAGCCGCTCGCCGGCCTGCGCGTTCTACTCGTCGAGGACGAGGCGCTTGTGGCCATGCTGCTTGAGGACATGATCGGCGAACTGGGCGGCGCGGTCACCGCTTCCGCGTCGCGGGTCGGCCGCGCGCTGGAGCTTCTCGACGATCCGGGCTTCGAGGTCGACCTCGCGGTGCTCGACGTAAATCTCGCCGGTGAGGAGAGCTTTCCGATAGCGGCCGCGCTGGCGAAGCGCGGCGTGCCGTTCGCCTTCTCCACCGGCTACGGCAATTCCGGCCTGCCGGAGGCCTGGCGCAACCGGCCGAGCCTGCAAAAACCCTTCACGCATGAACAGGTGAGGACGGTTCTCAGCCGGGCAATCGCAAAGCCCGATCGCGCGGGCGCCTAGCCGGGGCGCGCGTCGATGACCGCCGTCACGCCGTCGATCACGAACTGAACCGCAAGCGCCGCCAGGAACAACCCGAGAAGCCGCGTGAGCACGATACGGCCGGTGGCGCCGAGTATCCGGTCGAGACGCTCCGCCGCAAGGAAGACCAGCCAGGCCGCGGCAAGGTTTACCGCCACGATGAGAATGAGCACCGCCCGCTCGACCGGCTCGGAGAAGGTGCCGGCGAGCAGCAGCGTCGCCGAAATGGCGCCCGGGCCCGCAATCAGCGGAATGGCGAGCGGGAAAATCGCGATGTTGCGGATGTGATCGGCGGTGACCGCGCGCTCGGCGCTGCGTTCGTGCCGTTCGTGCCGTTTCTCGAAGATCATCTCGAAAGCGATGTGGAAGAGGAGCAGGCCGCCGGCGATGCGAAAAGCGTGGATCGTGATCCCGAACACCTGCAGAACCGCCGTGCCGGCCACCGCGAAGAGGAGGAGCACGGCGAACGCCGTGAGCGAGGCGCGGACGGCGATCTGCGCCCGCTGGCTGCGCGTCATCCCCGCCGTCACGGCGAGAAAGAGCGGCGCCAGACCGGGCGGGTCGATCGTGACGAACAGCGTCACGAAAGCCGAGACGATATCGCGCATTCCCCCCTCATGTCGCGCCGCCAGCCTGCCCTGCCGGCAGCCGGCTTACAATGCCCGGCGGGGAGTTTTCCCGACGCCCGGCGTCAGCCGGCGAAACTATCCGGAACTATTTTTTTCGTGGAATTTAAACGCCTGATATCATTACCCTTTTTCTCCATTGAAAATTGGATTTGCGGACACAGATGAGGTAGAAACCCGCAGCCTCAACACCATCGATTCCTACCTTGTCAGATCAAAGCGAAACGCCGCCCGGCAGCCGCGACGGCATCAGGCCTGTCTCGATCACCGACGAGATGAGCCGCTCCTACGTCGATTACGCGATGAGCGTAATCGTCAGCCGGGCGCTTCCCGACGTGCGCGACGGGCTGAAGCCGGTGCACCGCCGCATCCTCTACTCGATGAGCGAGGCCGGCTACGACTGGAACAAGCCGTACCGCAAATCGGCCCGCATCGTCGGCGACGTCATCGGCAAATACCATCCGCACGGCGACCAGTCCGTCTACGACGCGCTGGTGCGCATGGCGCAGGAATTCTCCATGCGCCTGCCGCTCATCGACGGGCAGGGGAACTTCGGGTCGATCGACAACGATCCCCCGGCGCAGATGCGCTACACCGAGGTCCGCCTCGCCAAGCCGGCGCATTCGCTGATCGAGGATCTCGACAAGAACACCGTCGATTTCCGCGCCAATTACGACGATTCGCTGCGCGAGCCGACAGTGCTGCCTGCGCGCTTCCCGAACCTTCTGGTGAACGGGGCGGGCGGCATCGCGGTCGGCATGGCGACCAACATCCCGCCGCACAATCTCGGCGAGGTGATCGACGCGACGATCGCGTTGATCGACGGTCCGCATCTCGGGACCGCGGATCTGATGGCGATCATGCCGGGACCCGACTTTCCGACCGCCGGCATCATCCTCGGCCGCTCCGGCATCCGATCGGCGTTCGAAACGGGCCGCGGCTCCGTCATCATGCGCGGTCGGGTTGCGATCGAGACGATCAGACGGGACCGGGAGGCGATCATCGTCACCGAGATCCCCTATCAGGTGAACAAGGCGGCGATGCTGGAGAAGATCGCCGACCTGGTGCGCGAAAAGCGGATCGAGGGAATTTCGGACATCCGCGACGAGTCGGACCGCCAGGGCATTCGCGTCGTCGTCGAGCTGAAGCGCGACGCTGTCGCCGACGTGGTGCTGAACCAGCTCTACCGCTTCACGCCGCTGCAGACCAATTTCGGCGTCAACATCGTCGCGCTGATCGGCGGCCGCCCCGAGCTGCTGGGCATCAAGGACATTCTTGCGAGCTTCATCCATTTCCGCGAGACCGTCGTCAGCCGCCGGACCAAATTCCTGCTCGGCAAGGCGCGCGACCGCGCGCACGTGCTGGTTGGCCTGGCGACCGCCGTGGCGAACATCGACGAGGTGATCGCGCTGATCCGGACGGCGCCCGATCCGCAGACGGCGCGCGAACGCCTGGTCGAGAGGCGCTGGCCGGCGCGGGACGTGGCGCCGCTCATCGCCCTCATCGCCGATCCGCGCCATCTGATCGCGGAGGACGGCACCTACCGGCTTTCCGAAGACCAGGCGCGGGCGATCCTCGAACTGAGATTGCAGCGTCTGACGGCGCTCGGCCGGGACGAGATCGGCGACGAGATGGAGAAGCTCGCCGCCGAGATCCGCGACTACCTCGACGTTCTGTCGTCGCGCGCGCGCATCCAGACGATCGTGAAGGACGAGCTGAGGGCCATTCGCGACGAATTTGCGACGCCGCGCCGCACCGAGATCGCCGAGGGCGATGCCGAGCTTGAGGACGAGGACCTGATCCAGCGCGAGGACATGGTCGTCACCGTCAGCCACGCCGGCTACATCAAGCGGGTGGCGCTGTCGGAATACCGGGCGCAGCAGCGCGGCGGCAAGGGCCGCTCCGGCATGTCGACGCGCGAGGAGGATTTCGTCACCAAGCTGTTCGTGGCGAACACCCACACGCCGGTGCTGTTCTTCTCGTCGCACGGCATCGTCTACAAGGAGAAGGTCTGGCGGCTGCCCCTGGCGGCGCCGCAGGCGCGCGGCAAGGCGCTGATCAACCTCCTGCCGCTCGACAGCGGCGAGCGCATCACCTCGATCCTGCCGCTGCCGGAAGACGAGGCGAGCTGGGACTCCTTCGACGTGATTTTCGCCACCACCCGCGGCACGGTCAGGCGAAACAAGCTGTCGGACTTCACGCAGGTCAACCGCAGCGGCAAAATCGCCATGAAGCTCGACGAGGCCGGCGACGGCATCGTCGGGGTCGAAACCTGCACCGAGCACGACGACATCCTCCTCACCACCGCCCGCGGGCAGTGCATCCGCTTTCCCGTCGCCGATCTGCGCGTCTTCAAGGGCCGCGATTCCATGGGCGTGCGCGGCATCGCGCTCGGCGAGGGCGACCGCGTGATCTCGCTTTCGGTCCTGCATCATTTCGAGGCGACCCCGGCGGAACGCGACCTCTATCTGCGGCAGGCCGCCGCCATCCGCCGCGCCGCGACGGGAGAGGAGGCGGAAGAGGCGCCCGGGACGATCGACGACGCGTCGGAGGAGCCGGAAGGCGCGCCGGGCGAAGCCGAACTGTCGCCGGAACGCTACGCGGAGATGAGCGGGGCGGAGCAGTTCGTGCTGACGGTCAACGAGCGCGGCACCGGCAAGCGTTCGTCCTCGTTCGACTTCCGCGTCTCAGGTCGCGGCGGCAAGGGGATAAAGGCGACCGACCAGTCGAAGCTCGACGAGATCGGCCCGCTGGTCGCAGCGTTTCCGGTGGAGGCGAGCGACCAGATCATGCTCGTCTCCGACGGCGGCACGCTGATCCGCGTGCCGGTGGAGGGCATCCGGATCGCCAGCCGCGCCTCGAAGGGCGTGCGCATCTTCAATACCGCGGAGGACGAGAAGGTCGTCTCCGTCGAGCACATCCCGGAGCCGGGCGACACGAACGGCAATGGCGATAACGGAGCGAGCGAAACCAACTAGCGGGAGCGCTACCCGCTCCTCGACATTTGCCGAATCGCGAGGATGATGGTATGATGGCGCCATCATGAATGCACGAACTCAAATCACCCTGGATATGGCCACGCAGCGGCGCGCTCAGGCCAAAGCGGCGGAACTCGGCATTTCCTTTGCGGAGTATGTGCGCAGGCTCGTCGCCGAGGATCTTGGCGGCCCGAGGCCGAAGGCCGATATTTCGGTGGTCTTCAACCTGGGAGCATCCGACCGGCCGACCGACGTCGCGCGTGACAAGGACCGCCTCGTTGCGGAGGCTCTGCTGGAAGACCACTCCCGCAAGACCCGGCAGAGACGTCGGCGTCGCTGACGTGGCTCCTGATTGAGCGTCTTTGTCGATACGTCAGTTTGGTTTGCGGCGGCGAACACGCGGGATCGGCATAACGAGCGCGCGCTGAAACTCCTTTCAGCTGTCGCTGCTCCGATTTTGACGGATCACATCCTCGTTGAGACCTGGAGCATGTTGAGAGTTCGTGTGCATCGGGAGGCAGCCGAGCAGTTCTGGTCAGGCATCAGGGGCGGTGCAGCCGACGTCGAAAAGGTAAGCATCGCGGATCTGGAGACTGCCTGGATGATCGGGCGCATCTTTGCCGATCAGGATTTTTCGATTGTCGACCGGACCAGCTTTGCCGTGATGGAAAGGCTTGGAATCACGCGCGTGGCGAGCTTTGACGACGATTTCGCCGTCTATCGTTACGGCCGTAATCGCGACAAGGCCTTCGAAGTCCTCCGCTAGACCCGGTTTGTCCGTGGTTCTTGCCCGCGTTGCGCAGGTTGCAGGAAGCCGCTAAGCCCGGCGGATGGTCCGCACGGCGCTCTATCCTGGCAGCTTCGACCCGCTCACCAACGGGCATGTCGACATGCTGGAGGCCGCCTTCAGCCTCTGCGACAGGCTGATCGTCGCAATCGGCGTACACCCCTCCAAGGCGCCGATGCTTTCCGTCGACGACAGGCTGGAACTGATCGAGTCAATCGGCAAGCCGCTGGGCGAAGAGGTCGGCGTTTCGGTCGAGGCCTGCACGTTCGACAATCTGGTCGTCGACTTCGCCCGCGAGATCGGCGCGACGATCCTGATCCGCGGCCTGCGCGACGGCACCGACCTTGATTACGAGATGCAGATGGCCGGCATGAACGGCACGATGGCGCCCTGGCTGCAGACCGTCTTCCTGCCGGCGAGCCCGGAGGCGCGCCACATCACCGCCACGCTTGTCCGGCAGATCGCCGCGATGGGCGGCGACATAACTCCCTTCGTGCCGCCGCTCGTCGCGGCGCGCATCAAGGAGCGCCTGAACCGCTGACGGCCGGCAGGAAACTCCGCCGGACCGTCACCGTCGATCCCGAAAACAGAACAGGACCCCAACATGCTCTTCGCGAAAGCCGCCGCGGCGCTGATCGCCGCGGTGTCACTCCTAAGCCCGGCCCTCGCACAGAGCGGCGATCCGGAAAACACCCTCATCATGCAGCTCAAGGACGGTCCGGTGACGATCGCCCTTCGTCCCGATCTGGCGCCGAACCACGCGGAGCGCCTGAAGACGCTGACGCGGCAGGGGTTCTATGACGGCGTCGTGTTCCACCGCGTGATCCCCGGCTTCATGGCGCAGACCGGCGATCCGACCGGGACCGGCATGGGCAGCTCCGACCTGCCCGATCTCAAGGCGGAGTTTTCCGATGCGTCGTTTACCCGCGGGGTCATCGGCATGGCGCGCTCGCAGGACCCCGACAGCGCCAATTCACAGTTCTTCATCACCTTTGCCGACGCGACCTGGCTCGACGGCCAGTATACGGTGGTCGGCGAGGTGGTGGACGGAATGGATGCCATCGACGCGATCAAGAAGGGCAGCGAGGCGAACAACGGCGCGGTGGACGACCCGGACAGCATCGTCAGCATGAAGGTCGCGGCGGACAATCAGTGAGGCACGACATGACCGACATCAAGGACCCCGACAACACGCTGATCATGGAGACGAGCAAGGGCGAGGTGGTGATCGCCATGCGCCAGGACCTCGCGCCGAACCATGTGGCGCGCATCAAGGAGCTGGTCCGGGACGGTTTTTACGACGGGATCAAGTTCCACCGCGTCATCGGCGGCTTCATGGCGCAAACCGGCTGCCCGCAGGGTACCGGCACGGGCGGCTCCGGAAAGAAGCTCGAAGCGGAGTTTTCCGACGCCACGCACCGGCGCGGCACCGTCTCGATGGCGCGGGCGCAGGACCCGAATTCCGGCGACAGCCAGTTCTTCATCTGCTTCGACGACGCCCCGCATCTGAACCGCCAGTACACGGTCTGGGGCACGGTGATCGACGGCATGCAAAACGTCGACGCGATCCAGAAGGGCGAGCCGCCGCGGGAGCCGGACAAAATCGTGTCCATGAAGGTGGCCGCCGACGCGGCGCGAGCCTGAGCATCGAATCTCTTTGTCCGCTGCCAGGCTGCCTACTAGGATGGCGCGCTTGGCTCAGTCTCAAACAGGAGGGAGGGGACAATGGCTAGAGCATCGCTTGCGTTTGGGATAATCGCAGCGGTGGTTCTTCTGCTCTGGACGGAGACGCCGGTGCGGGCGCAGGGCGCCGTAACCTATGTCGCTGGTAGTGGCGCCGATACGGTCGGTTGCGGCAGTCAGGCTGGCCCTTGCGCCACTTTGAGCGCGGCGGTCGCGAAAACCGATCCGGCGGGTGTAGTCAAGTGCCTCGCGGGCGGCTTCGGAATCAACAACCCCGGCACCACGATTGACAAGCCGATCACGATTGACTGCGGCGGGAACCCCGGCTTGCGGTGGGGCAATGGCTCCTCGGCCATAACCGTCAATATCAGCGAGGCCTCGTTCCCCGATGCGGTGGTAATTCTCCGGGGTATCACCTTCGTCGGTTTCTTGGGCCACGCCAGCGCCACGCCCGGCCTGGATGGTATCCGCTTTGTCGGCGGGGGCGCCCAGCTGCATGTGGAAGATTGCAGGATCTTCGACTTTGCCGAACAGGGCATCGATTTCCGTCCGACCTCCAGCGTCGATCTCTTCGTTTCCGACACGATCGTCAGCAACAATGCCGGCGGCGGCGTTCTCATCCGTCCCGCGGCTGATACCGTGGTTCGCGCGTCGCTCAGAAACGTGCAGCTCAATGGGAACGGCCGCCATGGGCTCGCGGTCGCGAAGCCAAGCGGCAACGCAACCGTCGCTGCTCTGGACACGGTTCAGGCGTCTCGAAATGCTGCGTCTGGATTGCGCGCAAACGGCGAGAGCGCCATTATTGTCGTGGGCGCCTCGACAATCACTTACAATGGAACTGGGCTCAGCGCTATCAATGGCGGCAAGATCCGCTCCTTCGGCAACAACGAGATTGCATTCAACGGCGTGAACGGAATCCCGACTTCCACTATCCCTCTAAAGTAGCCCGGGCGTTGGTTTGCGCTTGCCAGAATAGAGCGGGGCTAGCGTCGGCGCCCCTGACGTGCATCAAACCTTCATGCGCGTTGATGCGTTTGATTTCGAGCTGCCTGAGGAGCGGATTGCGCTCCGGCCCGCAAGCCCGCGCGATTCCGCGCGGCTGCTCGTCGTGCGGCCGGGGGCGTTCCTCTCCCCGTCGGGGAGAGGTCGTCGCACGG
>DASWJZ010000264.1:0-3679 GCA_036396875.1 Propylenella sp. | reverse complement strand
GGCGCCACGGCCCGTCGATGCGCGCCCAGCCCGGCCGCTCGAACAGGAATTTGCCCCAGCCGCTCCACTTTATCGCCGCGTAGAGGACGATCGGGCCGAGAATGCCGGCGAGCGTGACGAGGAGCGACAGCGTGCCGACATCGGCGACGATGCCAAGCTTCAGGAATACTGCGCGGCTCACCGCCATCGGCAGGAAAAAGGCGAGGTAGATGACGATCGAGTGCTCGCCGAGCCAGCGGAGCGGCGCCGCGGCGGCCTTGCCCGCGATGAGCGCCGAGCCGGCGACGATGGCATGCGCTCCGGCGAAGCCGAGGGCGAGGCTGACGAGCGGCAGGTCGCCGTAGCCGTTGAAGACGAGGAGCCCGTTCAGCGCCGCCCACAGCGCCAGCCCGGCGAGAGCGGCCGGCGCGCCCGCGCGCGCCGTCTCCGCTAAGCGGAAGACATGGCGGGCGAAGACGTAGCCCGAATAGAAATAGACGAAGCGGGCCGCGAACTCGTCGACAAGCATGGAACCGGTGTGGATCGGCGCGATTTCGAGCGCCGCCGCGGCGCACCAGACGAGCGGCCACGGCACCCGCTTCAGGAGCCGCGTGACCAAGAGGAAGAGCGCGAGGTGGTAGATGAACCAGAGCGTGCCCCACGGCTCCACGAAGGCGAAGAGATAGTCGCGGACGAGGCCGCCGACGCCTGCCTCGGCGGCAAGCTCGGGCGCCTTCAGCGCGAACTGGATGGTGAGCCAGAGCGCGTAGAAATAGACGAAGTGCAGCACCTTGCGGTCGAGATATAGCCGCCAGGGAGCGTCGATCCGGCTGGCGAGAAAGAGGCCCGCGATCAGGAAGAAATCCGGCATCCGGAAGGGGCGGGCGAACTCGACCAGCGTCCCCATCCAGCCAGTCTCGCCCATGATCCTTTCGACCCCGAGCGTGGAATGCATCATGACCACCATCACGATGCAGATGCCCTTGGCGACGTCGACCCAATCGACGCGTTCGGTCATGGAAGCTCCCCGGCCTGCCGCTTCTCGAGCCGTTTTCTTGGACCGGGGGGCGCCGCCTGTCGCCGCATTGGTTAGGAAAGGGTGAATCGCCGTCCGCCCGGGGGGAGGCCTACACATTCGGAAGGCGTTGCCGCGGTCGCGCGCCGCTGCCCGCGCGGACGCCGCGAAATTTCGGATTTTAATCTTAATTCGTCGAAGTTCTGCCGCGTGACGGCCGGCGGGATTAGACCGTTCGCGCCCAGCCGGATGTTACAGAAATGCCGGGCGGGCGGAACGAGGCGGACCAATGCGGCGTGTTGATATCGCGGTAGTCGGTGGCGGCCTCGCCGGTTCGATGGCCGCGGCGATGCTCGGCCGGGCGGGCATGGACGCCCTGCTGATCGATCCGCACGAAGCCTATCCGCCCGATTTTCGCTGCGAGAAGCTGGACCGCTCACAGGTCGCGCTGCTGCGGAAGACCGGACTCGCCGACGCAATCCTCGGCGCCGCGGCCCTCGACGGCGAGCTGACGGTGGCGCGCTTCGGGCGCGTGATCGACCGCAAGCCCAACGCGCAATACGGCATCCTCTACGACGAGCTGGTCAACACGGCGCGCGCCCAGATCCCGGCCGGAACGGCGATCCTGCGCGCCAAGGCCGCGGCGATGTCGGCAAGCGCCGGCCGGCAGGAGATCAGGCTCTCCACCGGCGAAGAGATTTCCGCCCGTCTCATCGTCCTCGCCAATGGATTGAACAGCGCTCTGCGCCAGTCTCTTGGCATGGGGCGCCGCGAGATCAGCGCCTGCCATTCGATCGGGATCGGCTTCAACGTCGCCCCTGCCGGCGGCGCCGACTTCGGCTTCCGCGCGCTTACCTACTTTCCGGAGCGCGGCGCCCGCTGGCTCGCCTATATCTCGCTGTTTCCGATCCCCTCCGGCCTGCGCGCCAACATGTTCGTCTACCGCGGCATGCAGGATCTCTGGCTGCGGGAGATGCGGCACGCGCCGGCGGAGACGCTTCTTGCGGCGCTGCCCGGCCTCGGCAAGCTTCTGCGCGATTTCGAGATCGTCGGCCCGGTGCAGATCCGCCCGGTCGACCTCTACCGGACGACCAATCTCAGGCGACCGGGAGTCGTGGCGATCGGCGACGCCTTCGCGACCTCCTGCCCGGCGGCGGGGACGGGCGTGAACAAGGTTCTGACCGACGTGGAGCGGCTGTGCAGCGTCTACGTTCCCGAATGGTTGTCGACCGCCGGAATGGGCGCCGGCAAGGTCGCGAGGTTCTACGATGATCCGGTGAAGCAGGCCTGCGACCGGCATTCGGAGGCGAAGGCCCATCATCTGCGCGCCCTCTCGACGGAGGCCGGGTTCGCTTGGAGCGCGCGCCGCTGGGGAAAATTTCTCGGCCATTTCGGCATGGGTCGGGCACGCGACGCGCGCAGCCGGCTGTCGGTGAGGCTGCCGCGCGGGGGGCAGACAGCGCTCGGGAGCACGCCCACCGCGCAGTAGCGCGCCGCTGCAGGCCGCTCGCGGCCACGGGAGTCATCGCATGTCGGAGATCGACGGTTCCCTGGAGGAGGTCGCGGCCCGCACGGCGCCGTGGCCGCCCCCCCGTTTTGCGCTCCGGCTGCCGGCCATGGGCGGAACGCCGGAGCCAGCCGCCCGGCTAGGCGCGGGGAAGCCGCGCCGGCTATCCGTCGGGGGCATCGCTTTGACCGTCCATGCCGACCCGATGGAGGTCGCCGCCGCATGGCAGGCGTCCCAGGCGGAGGCCGATTGCACCGTCTTCCAGACCGCTGCATGGATCGCCAACTTCCACCGCCACGTCGGCTTGCGCCGAAAGGCGAGGCCGGCCATCGTCACCGGCGAGGACGCGGACGGCGCGCTCCTCTTCATCCTTCCGCTCGCCATCGACGAGGGCCGCGTCGTCCGCCGCCTCACCTGGCTCGGTGCGGAACTGTGCGATTATTGCGCGCCGTTGCTTGCGCCGGGCTTCGCCGGGAGCATGACCGACGCGCGGCTCGTGCAGCTCTGGCGCGACGCGATCGACCTGCTCCGCGCCTGGCGCCGGTTCGACGTTGTCGACCTGCCGAAAATGCCGGAGACGCTCGGCGGGCGGCGCAACCCGCTGCTGGCGCTGCCGGCGCAGCTGCATCCGAGCGGCGCGCATCTCGCCGAACTCGGCGCGGACTGGGAGATTTTCCACGCGGCGAAGCGATCCTCCGCCACGCGCAAGCGCGAGCGTAAGAAGCTGCGGCAGCTGCAGGAACACGGGGAGGTGCGCTTCATCGAGGTGCGCGACCCGCGGGACGTCGAGCAGACCCTCGCAACCCTCTTCGCCCAGAAGGCGCGCTGGTTCGCCGCGATGGGGATCGGAAACCTCTTCGCCCGCCCCGGCTACCGCGACTTCTTCGAAAACGTCGCTGCCGACCCGGGGATGCGGGACATCGTCCATGTCACCCGGCTCGACGTCGGCTCGGTCACGGCGGCGGCGAGTCTCGGGCTGATGTTCCAGTCGCGCTACTATCTGGTGCTGTCGAGCTATCAGGACGGCCCGCTGGCCAGATACGGTCCCGGGCGCGTGCATCTGCACCGGCTGATGGAGTGCGCCATCGGGCGCGGCATGCGGCAATTCGACTTCACGGTCGGCGACGAGGCCTACAAGCGCGAGTGGTCCGATTGCGAGATCAGGCTCTTCGATCATC
>DASWJZ010000263.1:0-1920 GCA_036396875.1 Propylenella sp. | reverse complement strand
CACCTCGAAGACGAGGGTTGCGGCGATCGGCAGCCCGAGCCGCCACAGCGCAAGAAAGCGCGGCCAGTCAGGCCGCCAGAAGCGGCCGAAAAGATGATAGCGGCGGAACCTCCGGTCGAGCACGACGACCAGCGCCAGGCTGCCGAACATGACGGTGATCGCGAAGGACGTGGCGATCCCGGCGCCGACAAGCTCGAGGCGCGGGAAGCCGAGTTTTCCGAAGATCAGGCACCATGCCGCGAGCGCATTGACCGCGCAGCCGATCAGTCCGGCCCACAGACCCCAGAACGGCCGCTCCAGGGCCGCGATGTAGGATCGCAGCACGATGTAGCCGAGGAACGGCAGGAAGCCCCACATCAGCGTGCTCAGATAGGCGCCGGCGCGCTCCGAAAGCCCGGGGTCCTGGCCGAGCGCCAGCATGATCGGCTCGGTATGCCAGAGGATGGCCCAGACCGGGATCGAGATGGCGACGGCGCTCCACAGCCCCTGCCGGACGGTCCGCCGGACATCCCGCACGGAAGAGCGCCGCGACCCCACCTCGCGCGCGACCATCGGCGAGACGGCGGTCACGAGGCCGATGCCGAAGATCATGAAGGCGAAATAGAGGTTCGTCCCGAGCGCGCCGGCGGCGAGCGCCTCCGGCCCGATCCGGCCAAGCATGACGACATCGATCGTCGTCGGCGCCGACTGGGCGAGATTGGTCAGAATCATCGGCCAGGCGAGCGCCAGCGTGGCGCGAGCCTCCTCGTGCCACGCGCGGCGCGCGCCGGTCGATGCAAGGGCGATGTCCGTCATCCGGAGGGCTTTCGGCGCCGATGCGGAGCCTGACCGCGGCCGCGACATCGAAGCGGGGTGCAATCCGCGCTCCCCCCGCTTAAGTCAAGGTGCGGAGGACGAAATGCTCGATGCCTTGCGCAATCTCGTGCGCCAGCTGGCCGGCGAGGACGAGCCGCGGCACTTCGGCGAGGATGATGCGCGGCTGGCGCTCGCCGCGCTTCTCGTTCACTGCATGATTGTCGACGGCGTGGTCAGCGAACGGGAGCGCAGCGTGCTCCGCGATTTGCTCACCCGCAGCTTCGGGCTCTCCGGCGCCGATCTCGACACGCTTGTGCACGACGCGTCGCAAGCCGAGCGCGAGGCGGTCGACCTCTACCGCTTCACCAGCGTCCTGAAGCGCCAGATGGACGAGGCGCAGCGGATCAGGGTCGTCGAGAGCCTTTGGGAGATTGTCTTCGCCGACGGGCGGAGCCACGAGTTCGAAGAAAACCTCGTATGGCGGGTCGCCGAACTGCTCGGCGTGCATCGCCGCGACCGGATTGCGCGAAAACTTGCGGTAGCGGAAAATAAATCGTTGCGGCAGTAACTACCGGTCGATTCGTCTGTTGCAGCGCAGCACGTCCCGTTCCATCCTCCCCTCAATGCCGAGACCGCCCGCCACGCCGAAGATTCTGATCGTGCTGCATCAGGAGACGTCGAGCCCCGGCAAGCTCGGCCAGATGCTCGTGGCGAAGGGGCACCACCTCGACATCCGCCGGCCGCGATTCGGCGACCCGCTGCCGGAAACGATGGCGGAGCATGCCGGGGCGGTGATCTTCGGGGGCCCGATGAGCGCCAACGATTCCGACGATTTCATCCGCCGGGAGATCGACTGGATCGGCGTGACGCTGAAGGAAGGCGCGCCCTTCCTCGGCGTCTGCCTCGGCGCGCAGATGCTAGTGAAGCATCTTGGCGGGAGCGTCTGCGGGCATTGCGACGGATGCGCCGAGATCGGCTTCTACAGGCTCCATGCGACCGAGGCCGGCCGCCGCCTCATCGACTGGCCCGATACGGTCTACCAGTGGCACCGCGAAGGCTTCGACCTGCCCTCGGGCGCGACGCTGCTCGCGCGCGGCGACATTTTCGAGAACCAGGCGTTTTCGG
>DASWJZ010000262.1:0-13260 GCA_036396875.1 Propylenella sp. | reverse complement strand
TCCTGCCGCCCACGCGCGATACGAGGCTCTTTCGTCAGACAGTAATCCCCAAATGCGACATACCCACCCTGCCAAACGTGTGCAGGTTTCGGTTCCTTAGAGTCAAGGACAATCGGCTGCTCGAACTTTCGACGGTCGCATGCGTTGTTGTAGGGTCGAACGGCTTTATTCTGGCGAAGACAGCGATCCCAAATACTGAGGCCATACTTGCTGCGAACGTAGCTTTATTTTTGCCGGAAGAAACCAGCGCGGGAGGCGAAGTCATCGCTGTCGGCAGCCCCTACTACTTCACAGAAGGAGAGCTAGTCGTGATATGGAGCGGCACCACCGATCCTGAGTCCCCGCTCAACAAGTGCACGATCTACGGTAAAATCTCGCGGACGGACTAGCTGCGGGGGCTGAAGGAAAACCACTTGCGCGCACGTTGAGGCTTCCAGATGGAACCCGGCGTTCTGTCTCCCGAAAAGGTAGCTCATTCACCGCGCGGCGCGCGTCCACTAGACCTACCGCTCCGCTGGCGACTGACTCGCGCTAATTAGCTGAGCAGCCCGCCCTGCCGCTTCTGCAAGATCAACTCTTCGGCAACGAGCGACCGCACGGCGGCATGCACCTGCCCGCCGATCTGCGCCGCCAGCTCTTGATCCGCTTCACGTCCGCGACTGCCGCCCTCGACCTTGACGTTGATCGGCGCGTTGATGCTGACGGTGCGGCTCGCGGTTGAGGCGGCACGGATCGCGTGCGGCGATGGACGCGGGCGGGGCGTAGGTCGGCACTTTCGGAATCGCCGTGCCGCCGCGGATCGCCACGCCGCTGCGACCAAGCCCGCCCGTCGCTGCCGCAGGGGCGAAGAGATTGCCGAGGAGGCCGAACAGTCCGCCGCCGCCAAGCTCTCACGCCGGCTGATACGACGCGCGCGCCTCGCGCGCCGGCGCATAGGCCCAACGCCGGCCGATGCGGATGAGCGGCGCCTCCAGAAGCCGCCACGACATCCAGGCGAGCGCGATCGACGCCGCGAAGGCGAGCATCGTCACGGCGAGTTCGGCGCCCGTGCCGATGTCCGGCCGGCCGCCGAGGAGAAGCCCGTGCAGCAGGCCTGCGACCGGCTGATGGATCAGATAGAGGCCGTAGGAGACGGTGCCGAGGAAACCGAGCGTTTTCGCCCGGAAGCGACGCCCCTCCGGCGCGCCCCGCACGAGCGCCAGGATGAACGAAGCGGCGCCGACGCCGAGCACCAGCGGCGTCAGCACCTTGAACCATTGCGATTGCGCCCGGACGTCCATGACCATGATGGCGAGGAGGAGCAGCGCGGCAAGGAGCGGCACGGCGCGCAAGATGCCGTCGCGCCGGCCGTCCGCCAGCGCGCCGGCGTTCACCAGATGCGCGCCGACGATGCCGCAGGCGAAGAGGTCGAGGCGGCTCGGGAGAAGCACGAGGGACGCCATCCAATGGCCGCCCGCGAGCAGAAGGCCGGCGCGAAAAATCACCGCGAGCGCGATGCATGCAATCAGGAACGGCAGGATATGCCGCCGCGGCAGCATGACGAGGACGAGCGGCGCGAGCACATAGAACTGCTCTTCCACCGCCAGCGTCCAGGTCGGCGTCAGCCAGAGGTTCTGCGTCTCTCCGCCGATGAGCATGGCGAAGTTCTGCGTAAAGGTGAGGTAGGCGGCGAGCGGCAGCGGCGCGTCCGCCCAGGTTGCGCCGGCGCCGACGAGGGCAAGGCTCGCGAACACGGCGAATATCGTGAGGAAATAGATCGGCAGGATGCGCGCCGCCCGCCGCGCATAGAACGAGAGGAAAAAGCCGGGGCTCTCCCGGTGCGTCAGGATGATCGAGCCGATCAGGAATCCGGAGAGGACGAAGAAGACGTCGACCCCGAGCCAGCCGACCGTGAAGATGCGAAAGCCGTGCGGGACCTCGCCGAAATAATGGGCGACGACGACGGCGAGCGCGGCAAGGCCGCGGAGGCCGTCCAGCTCGGCGATGCGGGATGAGAGAAGGCTCCTCCCCTCGCCATCGATCCGGGTCGCCGGCCTTGTGATCATGCGACAAGCCTGTGGGCGGGAGCCTTCAATCCGCCCCGCCGAGGCGCGGATCTGCGAGGGCGGTGAAGATGGCGCGGCCCCGTCCGCCGAAAATTGCCTGCGGTGCGTTAAGATATCGTTCGCCGCTGCGCAGGGGCGTTTGCCGCAAGCGTTCAGCGCGAGAACGGGCGGAGCTTCACCCGCGTCCGGTGACCGCCGGCGGCGATCGGCGCGCCGCCGAGGTCGACGCCGCGGTGATAGTGCTTCTGCCACTTTTCGGCGCGCGCCGTGGAGCCGGGCTCCTTCAGCTCGCGATTGAATGCGAGCCGGCTGGCGTTCCAGCGTTCGTAGGCCGCCTGAAGTTCGGGGTCGGCCGAGAGCGGCCGCAGCTGCGGCTCGACCGTCTCGATCTCGCCGCGCCGGATCGGAAAAATGTGGCAGAACGGCTCGCCCGCCTCGAACTCGACCTCGATCTCAGGCTGGGTGAAGATCCAGTTCATCGTGAACGTGTAGGGCGACCAGTCCGTCTCGATGATCCCCTGCAGCGGCGCAATCGCGTCCTTCGGCCGGTTGACCGGGCCCTGCACCATCAGATCGAATCCCGGCTCGGTCCTCAGCAGGCAGTTCAGGTGGAAGGTCAGAACGCCCGAGCCGAAATGGCTGCTCGCGGCCGCCGGCCCGTCGCCCTCGCGCTCGATCCGGATCGCGTCGATCGCCGGCTCGCCGTTCCATATCGCCTTGAAGCCTGAAGGACAGAGGACCTCCCATCCGTAAGCGTTGGCGATACTGAGCGGGAGGCAGCGGTAGGCAAAGCGCTCGTTCGTGGCGTCCATCCAGGCGCGCTCCACCGGGGCGGGGCGGATGCTCACGTCGTGCTCGATGTCGATCACATAGGCGATGAGCTTCATCGGCGCCGCCGTCCTGCCTCCGCAACCCCCGTTCCCCGGGAGCAAAACACCTGCAAATGGCGGTGACAAGCCGCGCCGCTTCCTACAATACTCGCGCGGGAGCAAGCCGTCGGGGCGGAAATGTTGCGTCCGTCCGACGGGCGCGCCGGAGGAGATTTCGGAGGGGGATGACGCGGGCCGGACCGAAGAAGAGTCAGAGACGCCGCGCCCTGCAGGTCTTCACGCTCGGCCTCGCCACCCTCTTCCTGATCTTCGCCGCCTTTGTCGGGAACGTCGCGGTATTCGAGCGGCTGAGCGGCCTCATCCACGATTTCTATCAGCAGATAAAGCCCCGCGCCGAGACGGGAGCGCCGATTGCCATCGTGGATGTCGACGAGGCGTCGCTTCGCGCGCTCGGGCAATGGCCGTGGCCGCGCTCGGACCTCGCCCGCATCGTCGACCGGCTGGGAGAGCTCGGCGCGGCGACCGTGGCGTTCGACCTCGTCTTCGCCGAGCCGGACCGCACGTCGCTCAGGCGGGCGGCCGATTCGTTGATCCAGGCCGGAGCCGACGTCAAGCTGCCCGCGAGCCTGCCTGACAACGACGAGCTGCTCGGCCAGGCGTTTGCGCGAAACGGCGTCACCGCCGGCTTCGTGCTGACCAACTCCACCGACGAGGCCCCGGCGCCGCCGAAGACCGGCTTCGCTTTCGCCGGACAGAATCCGGAAGCCTATCTCATGTCGTTCGCCGGCGCGGTCCAGAACCTGCCGGTGCTGACGGAAAACGCCGCCGGTCTCGGCTTCTTCAGCTTCCCGCCGAGCCCCGACGGCATCGTGCGGACGGTGCCACTCGTCGCCCGCAGCGGCGGCCACACCTATCCGGCGCTCTCGGTCGAGGCGTTGCGGATGGCGCAGGGCGCCGGCGCGATCATCATCCGGGGAACCGGCGCCAGCGGCGAGGCCGATACGGGCCAGCCCGCGATGACGGCGCTGAAAGTCGGCAACTTCGAAGCGCCGACCGGACCAGCCGGGGATTTCCGCGTCTACTATTCCGGCATCCCGAACGTGCCGCGGATCTCGGCGGCGAAGCTTCTCGACCCGGCCGCTGCGTCCGAAATCGCCGACAAGATCGCCGGCCATATCGTCCTCGTCGGGAGCAGCGCCGTCGGGCTGCGCGACATCGTGGCGACCCCCCTCTCCGCCGGGCTGCCGGGCGTCGAAGTCCATGCGGAGATCATCGACCAGATTCTCGGCGGGACGTTCCTCACGCGGCCGGACTGGGCGCCGGGCGCCGAGATCGTCGCGGCCTTCGTTCTTACGCTCATCATGCTCATCGCCGTGCTCTGGTTCGGCCCGCTCTTCGGCGCGGTCGCGGCGGTGCTCATCACGGCGACCGCCGTCGCCGCCTCCTGGCAGGCCTTCGCCAGCGGCGGCCTGGTGCTCGACCCGATACTTCCGGGCGTCTCGGTCCTCTCGGTCTACACGGTGGTCACCGCCTTCCTGCTTCTGGTCACGGACCGGGAGCGGCAATTCGTGCGGCGCGCCTTCTCCCAATACCTCGCGCCGTCGCTGGTGGAGCGGCTCGCGGAGAATCCCGCGGCGTTGGCGCTCGGCGGCGAGACCCGCGAGGTGACTATCCTCTTCAGCGACATCCGCAGCTTCACCTCGATCTCCGAAAAGCTCGACCCGCAGGAGATCACACGGCTCCTCAACCGCTTCCTCACGCCGATGACCGACGTGCTCCTGAAATCCGGGGCGACCATCGACAAGTACATCGGCGACGCCATCATGTGCTTCTGGAACGCTCCGCTCTCGATCGAAGAGCATCCGCGCCGCGCCTGCCTCGCTGCGCTCGAAATGCTGCGCGCCCTCGACGAGCTGAACGCGCGGGAAGGCATGACGCTGAAGATCGGCATCGGCCTCAATAGCGGCACGGGATGCGTCGGCAATCTCGGCTCCGAGCAGCGCTTCAGCTACTCGGTGATCGGCGATTCCGTGAACGTCGCCGCGCGCGTTGAAGGCCTGACGAAGCAGTACGGGCTGGCCATCCTGATTTCGGAGACGACGGCCGAGGGCGCGGCGGGACTGGCCTTGCTCGAGGTGGATCGCGTGCGCGTCGTCGGCCGCGCGGAGCCGATCGCCATTTTCACGCTGCTCGGCGACGAGGCCTTCGCCGGCGAGGATGCGTTCAAGCAGCTCGCCGATGCGCATGGCCGCATGATCGGGGCCTACCAGTCGGGCGACTTCGCCGCCGCCGAGAACGCGCTGCGGGATGCCCGGAGGCTCGCGCCGGATCGCCTCGCCAGGTTCTACGATCTTTACGGGGAGCGACTGGCCGCGCTCGCCGAGGCGCCGCCGCCGGCATGGGACGGCGTCTTCGTCGCCGTCGAGAAGTAGGCGGCTATCCGCTCGGCTGCACCGTCTTGCGGGGAGTCTTCTTCGACCCTTTTTCCCATGCCGACGCGACTTCGCGCGCAAACGCCTTCGGCTGCACGCACGAGAACGCGGCGCCGGCGGCGAGCGCATCGCGCTGCAGGGCGCCGCGGCGGCTGACAATCGCATCGCCGAATGCACGGCGGGCCGACGACATCCCCGGCGAGAGCGTTCCCTCCGGCAGTCTGTCAAGAAGAAGGCCCAGATCGTGTTCCTTGCCGAGGAGTTCGGCGGTCGCCTTTTCCTCGTCGCGGCGCTGCCTCAGGCCGGCCGGGAGTATCCGCCGAAACAGCCGCAATTGTGCTGCCTGGTCCTTCACGCGCTTGCGCCAAGCATGGAAGGCGCCGGAGTCGGCCTCATCGCGCGCCTTCTTCCAGCTCTTGCGAAGCCGAGACTGGCTCTTTTCCAGGCCGCGCCGCAGCTCTCCGCGGCGCTCAGGCCATTCAAGCCGGTCAAGCGCGGCTCCCGCCAGGCCGAGGAGCTTCAGGGCGTCGGCGACGTTCGGTTCGATGTCTCCTTGAGCGCCGCTGCCGACGACACTGACGCGCAGCCTGCCGATCTCGCGCTTCGGCGCGTCGACGCCGTCACCCTCGACGATCTCATTGAAGGCCTCGGCCCGAACCGTCCCGTCGCGCAACCCGGAAAGCCTGCGCCCGGCGTCCCTGAGCAGGCGATCCGCCGTCTTGCGGTCCGGACCGAGTGCCGGCTCCGCCAGGCGCAGGAGCGCGCGCAAGCGCTTGAATCCCTGGCGTGCGCCGTGAATCGCATTGCTTCGATCCGCGTCGCGATCCTCGAGGCTCTCGCGCACCCGCGCAACCTCCTCCGCCGCCACGCGGCGGAAAGCGTCGTGCAGCGCCTCCCCCGGCTCGAAGGACCACGCCACCGTCAGGCGCTCCGGCGGCGATCGGAATCGGACCAGAGGCGGTAGGGACGCGTCGCAAGGCTCGCCGCATAGTAACGCCGGTCGTCCGTCACTTCGCGCCCGACCCAGGGCGGAGGCTCCACTTTCGCCGCCGCGTCCTCGATCTCCACCTCCGCGACAACGAGACCTTCGTTGTCGCCGGAATAGACGTCGACCTCCCAGGTGCGGCCGGCATGCGGTACGCGAAATCGGGTCTTGTCGAGAACGCCGCCGCTGCTCAGCTCGATCAACGCATCTGCGTCCGCAAGCGGGATCGGATACTCGTACTCCTCGCGCGATGCGCCCGCAGCAGCGCTCTTGACGGTCAGGACGGCGCTCGAGCCATCGACGACCCGCACCCGGATGGCGGCCCGGCCGGTTTCGGCAAGATAGGCCTGCCGCAGCCTTCGTCCGCTATCGGCTCCCGCCCGCCATGCGTCGCTTGCAACAAGAAACTTGCGCTCGATCTCGTGCTGCATTGCGGGATCATTCGGTCATCCCGCTGTCATATTCAACGCCGCTATTCTTTTCGCTATTTCTTCTCCAGGAGCAGAGTTCCGGCCTTCCGGATGCGGCCCTGCAGCGATTCCGCGATCGAGGCGAGAACCCAGGGCAGATCGACTTCGATCCGCACGGACGCATCGAGAATTTCGGCGCGGCCGTTCAGCTTCTGTCCGAAGGCGCCCGCGGCGAAATGCAGGCACTCGCCCTCCCAACGCTCCTCGAAGGCGATCGCCTTGCCGCCGATCTGTTCGCGGATGCGCCCGAAGCCCGTCACAAGCCGCCGCTTCGCCTCATCGCGTCCCAGGTCATGCGGGATATTGACGACGACCGGCTTGGCCATGCCTATCTCCTCTTCTGCGGCCTCATGTGGCGGCCGCGGCCGGCGGAGACAACCGGGTGGGCCGCGGTCACGACCTTCTCAGCCGCCTCGCATTGGCCCTGACCTTCCGGCGGAAAGGCGCGGCCGATGCTGCGAAAGCGGCGGCTGGGGCGGCGACGAAAAACAGCGCGGCGGAGCCGGCCGCGCCGCTCCACAGCCGGATGCTCGCATCGAAGAGCGAGCGCTGCGCCGCGACGGTCGCTTCAACCAGTGCGAACGGCTTTTCCGAGACCATCGTGCGGATCTCGCGCCGGCCGGCGGCGGTCGGGCGCATCGCCTCCATCGCCATAAGCTGCATGCGCGCGCCCATGACGAACGGAGCGAGGACACCAATGCTCATCAGGTCGGAAGCAAGGCGATCGCGGCGGGGCATAGCCGGGTTCTCCGTCAAGAAAGTCGGCCGCATTGCCGCAGGCAGGCGGAACCAAACGATTCAGCCGCCGCCCGGTTCCGTCGGCTCGCCGTCCATCTCCAGGTTCTCCGGGCGGCCCAGCCGGCGCTTGGCCTCCGCCTCGGTGACGAGACGCGGCCCGGTGCTGACATTCGACACGGGGACAACGTCGTGGCGCTTCAGTAGCGCGAGGAACTGCACCGGCAGGTAGCCCTGCAGAAAGGGCTGCTGATCGATCGCAAACGCCGCAGCGCCATCGGCGACCGCCGCGAGCACGGTCGCGGTCAGGTCGAAAGTTCCGACATCGACGGTCCGGCCGGGACGAAGCGCCTTGGCCGCCTCGATCGCCGGCTCTCCCGCGATCGAGGCGTTGAGCGCCAGGATCACATTGATTTCGGGGTCATCCACGAGCTTCGCCTCGACCGCCTCGCCGACTTCTTCGCGATCGCTGGCGACCGGCAGCACCTCGACCGACCCTCCGAAACCGTCGATGAAGCCCTTGCAGCGGAGATCGAGCGCCACGTTGCCGACTTCGTGGTTCAGGCAGAGCGCCCTTGTCCCTCCGCTTTCGCGCATCGCCTCGCCCGCCACACGGCCCGCCTCGTATTCCCCCTGGCCGACATGCAGGATGGCCCCGAGCGAACGCGCGACGTCGAAACCGGAATTGATCGACACGACCGGTATGCCGGCAGTTTCCGCCGCGCGCATCGGACCGGCGAGCGCGTCGGCATTGGGGATCGAAACGATCAGCCCCGCCGGCTTCTCCTCGACGGCGGCGGTCACCAGCGCCGCCATCGCTTCCAGGTCGAAGGTTTCGGGCGCCCGGTAGACGACTTCGACGCCCGCCTCGTCCGCCGCGCGTTCGGCCGCGTCCTTGATGGTGGCCCAGAAGGGATCGCTCGGCGGGCCGTGGGTGACCATGACGAAGCGCAGCGTCTCCTGCGCGCGCGCGACGGCGGCGGCGAAGAACGCCACTGCGACAGCGGTAAGAAGAATACGGATCAGTCTCGGGATCATCGTCGGGGCTCCGGATCGCCCGCCCTCTCAATGGCCTGCCTAGCACAGGAAACCTTGAACGGCAGACTAAGCGCCGCCCTTTTTGCGAATGATTGCGACGTTCTGCCCCACTGCGAAAATCGCTACGCCTCCGGATCGACCGGCGCGGGCTCGGCCCGGGGAGCGCGTGCCTCCGCCCGCTTCCAGGCCCGCCAGGCGAAAGGCACGTGCGCGAGGTAGGCGATGGCGCCGAGCGCGAGAAACGAGAATGGATAACTTGCCAGCAACGCGACCAATAAAACGCCAACGACGAGGACCGGGAGCACCATCTCGCGCGGAATGCGCTGGCCGATCCGCTTTCCCGAAAGCGTCGGGAAGCGGCTTACCATCAGGAGGGCGATGAGAAGCGCGTATCCGGCGACCAGAACCGCGGGAATGCGGAGGTCGATCAGCCCCGTCCGCTCCAGATAGAAGGGCAAGAGCACGACGCTCGCCCCGGCCGGCGCCGGTATGCCGACGAAGAAATCGCGATGCCAGTCGGGCCGCGGCTCCACCGACAGAAGCGCCGCGTTGAAGCGGGCCAGCCTGAGCCCGGTGCAGATGGCCAGGACCAGCGCGCAGATCCATCCGAACGAGGAGAGCTCGTCGAGGCGCCAGACATAGACGAAGATAGCCGGCGCAACGCCGAAATTGACGAAATCGGCAAGTGAATCGAGCTGCTCGCCGAATTTTGAGGTCGCGCGGAAGTAGCGGGCGAGGCGGCCGTCGATCCCGTCCAGAATGACGGCGAAGATGATGGCCGCCACGGCAAGGTCGAAGCGTTGCTCGACCGCCATGCGGATCGCCGTCAGACCGGCGCAAAGGCCGAGCAGGGTCACGAGGTTGGGCAGCACCGCCCGGAAGGGCACGAGCCGCCGCTGGGGTCGCCCGCTGGGCGTCTCCGGATCGACGGGCGGGAAAAGCCCCTCCATGGCCCGGCCTCAATCCGGCCGCGCGGGAAAGGGCGGCTCGAAGCGGGCGCCCGGCAGCAGCGCCAGCACAGTCTCGCCCGCTACCGCGCGCTGCCCCGCCGCGACGGCGACGGTCGCGCCCTGCGGCAGGTAAACGTCAAGCCGCGAGCCGAAGCGGATCATGCCGATCCGCTGGCCGGCCGCGACGGAATCGCCTTCCTCCGTCCAGCAGACGATCCGCCGCGCCACCAGCCCGGCAATCTGCACGACCCCAACTCTGTGTCCGCCCTCGGTCTCAATGCGGAGCGAGTTCCGTTCGTTGTCCTCGCTCGCCTTGTCCAGGTCGGCGTTCAGGAACTTCCCGGCCCGGTAGGCGATGCGGGATATGCGGCCGCCGGCCGGAGCGCGGTTGATGTGGCAATCGAACACGTTCATGAACACGGAAACGCGCGTAAGCGGCTCCTGGCCCAGTTCCAGCTCGGGCGGCGGAACGGCCTGGACGATCGGCTCGATCCTTCCGTCTGCCGGGCTGACGACGAGGCCCGGATGGACCGGAACAATGCGGACCGGATCGCGGAAGAAAATCGCCATCCAGCCGGCGAGGATCATCAGCAGCCAGAAAAGCGGCGTGAAGACAAGGGCGAAGACGGCCGCAAGCGCCACGGTCGCCGCAATGAATGGCCAGCCCTCGCGATGGACGCGCGGAACCGCCTCGCGGATCGAATGCGGAATGCTCATCCGCGGCTCTTAACGAATGGGGCGCCGGCGGCCAAGCGCGCCCGCCCCGCCCTACTCCGCCGCGACCGGCTCCGGCGGCAGGTAGGCGCGCGCCTCTTCGCGGGTGCGGCGCAGCCGCTCCGCCATCTCGTCCGCCTCGCGCTGCCGGTCCCACATCGCGGCATAGAGACCGCCGCGCGCGATCAGCTCCGCATGCGTCCCCTGCTCGGCGATTTCGCCGTCCTGCAGAACGATGATGGAATCGGCATTCACCACCGTCGAAAGGCGGTGCGCAATGACCAGCGTCGTGCGGTTCTGGGACACCTCCTCGAGCGCCGTCTGAATCTCCTGTTCGGTGGCGGTATCGAGCGCCGAGGTCGCCTCGTCCAGAATGAGGATGGGCGGACCCTTCAGGATGGTGCGGGCGATGGCGACGCGCTGCTTCTCCCCGCCGGAAAGCTTCAGTCCCCGCTCGCCGACCTGCGTATCGTAGCCCTGCGGGAGCCGCTCGATGAAGGAGGCGACCTGCGCCATCTCGGCCGCCTGCCGCATTTCAGCATCGGAAGCATCCCAGCGTCCGTAGCGGATGTTGTAGCCGATCGTGTCGTTGAACAGCACGGTGTCCTGCGGGACGATGCCGATCGCTGCGCGGAGACTGTCCTGCGCTACGTCGCGGATGTCCTGGCCGTCGATCAGGATGCGGCCGGCGTCGATGTCATAGAAGCGATAGAGCAGCCGCGAGACCGTCGACTTGCCGGCGCCGGAAGGGCCCACAATCGCTACGGTGGCGTCGGCGGGCACGTCAAAGCTGATACCTTTCAGGATTTCCCGCATCGGGTCGTAGGAGAACCTGACATCCTCGAAACGGACGGCGCCGCGCGACACCGCGAGCGGCGGTGCGCCCGGGCGGTCGGTCACTTCCGGCGGCACTTCGAGCAGCGCGAACATCGCCTCGATGTCGGCAAGGCCCTGCTTGATCTCGCGATAGACGAAGCCGATGAAGTTGAGCGGGATCGAAAGCTGCATCATCAGCGCGTTGATCAGCACGAAGTCGCCGATCGTCTGCGTGCCGGCGACGACCGCCCGCGCCGACATGATCATCACGATGCCCATGCCGACGGAGAAGATCACGGTCTGGCCGAAATTGAGCCATGCGAGCGACGTCCAGGTCCTGACCGCGGCCGCTTCGTAGCGCGCCATGGAGCGGTCGAAGCGGGCGGCCTCGCGGCCCTCGTTGCCGAAATACTTGACGGTCTCGTAGTTCAGGAGGGAGTCGATCGCCTTGGAATGGGCGTCGGTGTCGGACTCGTTCATCTCGCGGCGGATGGTGATCCGCCAGTCGCTGGCGCGGACCGTGAACCAGACATAGGCCCAGACGGTGACCGCGATGACGGCCACGTAGAAGAAACTGAACTGATACCAGATCACCGCGGCGGCCAGCGCAAATTCGAGGATGGTCGGGACGGTGTTCAGGATCGTGAAGCGCACGATCGTCTCGATGCCGGTCGTGCCGCGTTCGATGATCCTGGAGAGGCCGCCCGTCCGCCGCTCGAGGTGAAAGCGGAGCGACAAATCGTGGAGATGCCCGAAGGTCCGGTATGCGAGCCGGCGGACGGCGTGCTGCCCGACCCGCGCGAAGAGCGCGTCGCGCACCTGATTGAGCGTCGTCGCGATAACACGCCCGAAATTATAGGCCACGACCAGGACGACAGGGGCAGCGAGGAGCAGCGGCCAATAGCCCGGAACGCTGCCCTGGCCGGTCAGCACGTCGGTGGCCCACTTGAACGTATAGGGGACGAGGACGGTGAACACCTTGGCGGCGACGAGCGCGAGGACAGCGACCAGCACCCGGACCTTCAGATCGGGACGGTCGCTCGGCCACATATAGGGCCAGAGGTTCATAAGCGTCGGGAGGGTGCGCCCCCGGTCCGCGGTGACCTTCGGTTTGTTCACCGGCGCCATCATTTAACCTTGCAGACCGACGCGCGCGCGGCCCCGGCCGACAATCCGACGATCTCCTCCAGGTCTGACCGCAGGGCCGCGATCGCAGGCGAGTTCAGGACATAGCTCGATCGCACGCCGTCGCGCCGGAAAGTCACGAGCCCGGCTTCCTTCAGAACTTTTAGGTGCTGGGATACGGTCGATTGCGCAAGCGGCAGCCGGCTGCAGACATCCGCGCAGCAACAGCAACTCTGTTCGGCAAGCGCCCGGATGATGGCAAGCCGGACGGGGTGGCCCAGCGCCTTCAGCCGCTCCGCTGCCGCTTCGTCGTCTCGCACCGCTGTCTCCTCGGTCGCACCAAGCCGGCCGGCGCGGCGAACGCGCTGACCGGCCTTCGCCTATATCGTCTATCGCCGATGGACGATGAACGCAACCGGCGCCGCAAGCCCGATGAGCGTCAGTTGGCGCTCGCGGTCCAGCCGCGATCGCGCGCCGGAACGATGAAGACCTGCCCGGGAAAGATCCAATGCGGGTTGCGGATGCGGTCGCGGTTGGCTTCGAAGATGGCGTGGTACTTGATGCCGCGGCCGTAGTTGCGGCGCGCGATCCGCCACAGATTGTCGCCGCGCCGGATGATGACGTAAGCGGGCGTCGGAAGCGTCGCAGCCGCCGACAGCGATCCGCGCGACGCCGTCATCACCGGCTCCAGAACGATGCCGTCGGGATAACGGATGAACGGAAGTTCGGCCTCGGCGGCCGCCATGGTATCGCGCTGCACCTTCGCGTCGGCGCGGATCACGACCTCGCCGACCGGCACGTCGGTCTCCGCCTCGACCAGCCAGCGGCCCTCGCGGCCGGCGCGCGCCTCGCCCACGAATTCCTCGTCCGCATAAATGTGCACGAGCGCCCCGGGAGGCGCCTCGCCCGCCACATAGAGCTTGCCGGCCTCGGCCTCCGCTGCCCGTATCGAGACATCCGCGGCCGCCAGCGCTCCAGCGTCGGCGGCTTCCAGAGCGGACAGTCCGTTGGCCGACGCTTCCGCATCCGTGATGGCCACGGAAACCGCGGCGCCATCCGATTCCTCCATCGCCGCCGCCGGATCGACCATCGCCACCATCTCTCCGGAGAGCGGCATTTC
>DASWJZ010000261.1:0-5169 GCA_036396875.1 Propylenella sp. | reverse complement strand
GTGCCGTCGTTCTGCGCGACGTGGAAATCGAGCGTCCACGGGCGGAGCGCGTCGGCGACCTTCTTGTAGGCGGCATCGAGCGCGCCCTTGTCGCTCCAGTCGAAGTCCTTCGGCAGGATACGGTCCTCCTCGGCATTGTAGCCGAGCGTGTAGAGCATCGAATGCGCCATGTCGGCCTGATAGCCGACCGTGCCGGGGCGGTTCACCCGTTCGAGCAGGTCCACCATCTTCCGCCACGACTGCATGCCGCCCCAGCAGATCTCGCCCTCCGCGACCAGCACCTCGCCGTGATTCTCGGCGATGTCGGCGGCCTCCGAAAAGGTCTTGGCGATGCGCTTCGTACCGCCCTCCGGATCCTTGTCCCAGGCCTCGACGCCGGTCGAGGAGTCGATGCGCACGCCGCCGGTCGGGCGGATGCCGAGACGGCGCAGCTCCGCGCCGATGGCGCAGGCCTTGCGCACCTGCTCGAGAAATCGGACCCGCCCGTCCGCCGGGCCCATGGCCGAACCGCCGCCGGCGCCGCCCCAGATCGGCGCGACCAGCGAGCCGACGGCGAGCCCGTGGCCGGCAATCTTGTCCGCCACGCGCTTCACCGCGTCCTTGTCGCTGTCGATGTCGAAATGCGGCGCCACGACGAAGAGATCGACGCCGTCGAATTTCTGACCGTCGACCTCGGCTCTCGCCGTCAGCGTCAAAAGCGTGTCGAGCGGGATGATCGGCTCCGAGTCGGGCGCCCCCTTTCCGACGACGCCGGGCCACATGGCATTGTGGAGTTTTGGGTAGTTGTTGGTCGTCGCCATTCCTCCTCCCTCTCGCTTGTCGTATCGCCCAGCGCCACTTCGGCCGGCGCGCTGCTCAAGCTGCAGTCCAATCCTCGATCCTGAGCCCTGGCACGCGGGCGAACTCACGTGTGTTCGCCGTAACGAGGAGCGCATCGCGCCGGCGCGCCTGGGCGGCGATGAGAATGTCATACGGCCCGACGGGAGTGCCCATGCGTTTCAGGTAAGCGCGAATGTCGCCCGCTTCGGCCCCATCCTCGGCATCGAACGGAAGGATCAGAAGCGCGCTCAAGGCGAATTCACGCACGCGTCGCGCGTTGCGCTCAGGGAACGCGCTCTTCGCAGCGCCGAAGAAAAGCTCAAACATCACGAGAGCCGAAACCCCAATCGTTACGCGCTTCCGCATGGTTTGCGCAAGCCGCGAAAGAACCGGCGACGACTCGTCTTTAAGCGCGGCGATCACAACGTTCGTGTCGAGGCAGATCATTCGTCGAAGCTTATCTCTTCGTCATCCTCGGGCATTTCCGGCTGTTCCCGCCCATCCTCCATGAAAGGGATGTCGCGGTAGCTGTCGAGGCGGGCGAGCCATGCATCTACGTCGAACTCCATCGGCTCGAGAAGGACGCCGCCGCCAAATCGGCGCACACGCACTTCCTTGCCAGCAAAGCGGAACTCCTTTGGCAGCCGAACTGCCTGGCTGCGGCCATGCATGAACAGTTTCGCGGTAGCCGTCTCCGTCGCCTCGCCGGCACTGTCACTTCGATTTCGGCGCGGGCGTCTGCGCCCGCCGACTGTTTCCGCGCTTGTGCCCCGCATGTTGACCTCCGGGTGAGATATCTATCATTGATATATACCCACTGTGTGGTGCTCGTGCAACGCCCCTTCACCCTCGCATCCCCGTCCATGGCGCCTCGCCCGACACGTCCACCAGCTCGTAGCCGCCGGCGCCGACGCAGGGGCCGAGGATGGCAATGATCTTCGCTTCGCCGCTCCCGACATTGAAGGAGGCGTGCACCATGTCGGCGGGAACGAAAGCGGAGTCGCCCGGGCCGAGCATCCGCCTATCGCGGTCGACCCATTGCTCGACCTCGCCGGTGACGACGTAAAGCACCTCCTCCTGGTCGGGGTGCTTGTGGAAGGCGTGCCCCTTGCCCGGCGCGAGCGTCACGTCGATCACGGTCAGCGCCCGTGCGCCCGTCGACGGCGGGTTGCTCAGCCAGCGCAGCCGTCCCCAGTCCAGCACATCCTCGGCGGTCTCCGCCGCGACGACGAATTTTCCCGGCATCTCCCGATCCTCCTACCGCGCCCCGAACGCGATCGCCTTGAATTTTTTCGTCTGCTCGGTGAGCGCCGCCTCCACCGGCAGCCGCTCCATGCTGGAGGCGCCGTAGAAGCCGTGGCAGTGCTCGCAGTTCTGCAGGATGAACTCGGCGTCCTGTGGCATCGCGATGGGCCCACCGTGACAGAGCACGATCACATCCTTGCGCACGCGAAGCGCGGCTTCCGCGATGGCGTCGATCTCTAACACGCATTCCTCAAGCGTCTTCGCGCTGGTCGCGCCGACGGAGCCGCCGACCGTCACCCCCATATGGGCAACGACGAGGTCGGCTCCCGCTTTGGTCATCGCCTGCGCCTCATCCGGGTTGAACACGTAGGGCGTGGTCAGGAGATCGAAACCGTGCGCCAACGCGATCATGTCGGCTTCCAGGCCGAAGCCCATCCCGGTCTCCTCGAAGCTCTGCCGCATGACGCCATCGAAGAGGCCGACGGTCGGGAAATTCTGCACGCCCGAGAAGCCGATCGCCTTCAGCTCGGCGAGAAACGGCTTCATCAGCACGAACGGATCGGTGCCGTTCACGCCGGCGAGCACCGGCGTTCTCTTCACCACCGGAAGCACCTCGGCCGCCATCTCCCTCACGATCTGATTGGCGTTGCCATAGGCGAGGAGGCCAGCCGCCGAACCACGGCCAGCCATGCGGTAGCGCCCAGAATTGTAGATGATGATGAGGTCGATGCCGCCCGCCTCCTCGCATTTGGCCGACAGGCCCGTGCCGGCGCCGCCGCCGACGATGGGCGCCTTCCGGCGAACCATGTCCTGGAACCTTTCGAGGATTTCCGATCGCTCGATACGCGGCATCCGTTCCCCCTTCAGGATGCGATCTGCCGAAAGCGCTCCGCCAGGGCGGCGGAGAATTCCGGCTCGTTGATGTGGTGCGGCAGCCGTTCAAGGCGCCGTCTTTCCGTCTGCTCGACGCCCTGCTCGAGCGCCTCGAACAGCGCCGCGTCCGCCTCCGGATCGTAAAAGGGCTGTCCCGGCGCATCGATCGCCGACACACCCTTTTCGGGGATGAGGAAGCGGATCTCGCCCTCGCAGCGGTTCAGCCGCTCGGCGATCCATTGCCCGATGCCGCGGTTCTCCTCCACGGTCGTCCGCATCAGCGTGACCTGCGGGTTGTGCCGGTAAAGGTTCCGCGACCGGTATTTCTCCGGCACGGTGTCGAAGGCGCGGAAGTTGACCATGTCCAACGCGCCGACCGAGCCGACATACGGGATGCCGGTCCGCGCAATGGCGCCGAGCCGGTCGGGCCCGGCGGAGAGGACGCCGTCCAGGAGCAGATCGCAAACCTCCGTCGTCGTGACGTCGACGACGCCGACGAGGAGAGCGCTGTCGACGAGCTTTTCCATCGCGCGGCCGCCGGTGCCGGTGGCGTGGAACACCAGGCAATCGTATTCCCCGCGCAAGAGCTCGGCCGTCTGCGTGACGCAAGGGGTGGTGACGCCGAACATGGTGAGTCCGATCGCCGGCCTGCTGTCCGCCTTGGGCACGGCGGCGCGCGCCATGCCGGCGATGGCATAGGCGGCGTTGGCGAGCACGGCACGGCTGATGCGGTTCAGCCCGGCCATGTCGGTGACCGGGTACATCATCGCGATGTCGCTCACGTCGACATAGGCGCCGACATCGCCCGAGGCCATGGTGGAGACCATGAGCTTCGGCACGCCGATCGGCAGCGTCCGCATGCCGGCGGTCACGATCGAGGTGCCGCCGCCGCCGCCGACGCCGAGAATTCCGCCGAGATCGTCGCGCGTCGGCAGAAAGCGGGCGAAGGCTTCGCCCATCGCGGCGACAGCCGCGCCGCGATCGCCCGCCGCAAGCACCGCATCGGCGCCGTCAGGATGAAACGAAGCGACCTCGTCCGCCGAAACGTCAGGCGCGCACTGCGGCGCGCGAATGCCGACATCGACAAGAGTTGCGGGCGCGCCGGCGCGCAGCACAAGCGCCTTCACGTAGGCCAACTCCTCGCCCTTCGTATCGGCGGTGCCGACGACGTAGACGCGCGTCATTTCCTCCCCCGCCTGTCGCTTCCCTGGTCCGGGTTGCGGAAGGCCGCTGCCGCCGGCCCGTTGCGACCTCGAAGGCGATCGCCCCTCTTGCGGCTTCCTTTCCGGCTCGCGCCCGGCGGGCGGTGCCGATTTTGAATTGCATTTCGTGTGAGACGCGCGTACCGTATTAACATGTCCGTCTCAGGTCAAGCCGAGGACCGCGTCGCGCACCCGGACAAGGGGCCGCGCGCGCGGATGATGCGGCATATGCTGGCGACCGCGATCCGGCTCATGCAGGACGGCTTCGTACCTTCCGTAAGCGATGTGGCGGAAGCGGCCGAGGTCTCCCGGGCGACGGCCTACCGGTATTTTCCGAGCCAGGCCGAGATGGTGCGGGCCGTTGTCAGCGAAGCGCTCGGCCCGATCTTCAACTGGCGCTCCGACGAACGGGATACCGCGGCGAGGGTGACCGGGCTGCTCGAATTCTCCTTTCCGCGCATGCTTGAATACGAGGCGACGCACCGCGCGGCGCTGGCGCAGGCGCTCGACCAGTGGGCCCGTCGGGAGGCGGGGACGCTCGGTCTTGAGACGCGCATCGTGCGCGGCAACCGCCGCGGGCTTCTGCGCGACGCGCTGGCGCCGCTTCGGCCGGAGACGGACAGCCAAACGTTTGACAAGCTGGCTCAATCGTTGTCACTCCTGTTCGGGATCGAGGCGATTGTCGTACTCAAGGATATCTGGGGTCTCGACGACGACGAGGTGCAGGAAGTGGCGGTTTGGGCCGCCCGGGCTCTCGTCGCCACCGCGGCTGCCGAAGCGGCGTCGGAGAAGCAAAAAGGCGCTCACGGCGCCGACAAGAAGGCGGCGAGACAGCCGCTCGCAAAGGGAATGTAGCCAACCGGAATTTGTCGCGCCGCCGGGCCTTTCCGACGGCGGCTGAGGGAGGAGACACAATGCTGAGAAAGACGTGGACTGGTTTGCTGGCCGGCACGGCCATGGCGCTTGCCGCCGGGACTGCCTCGGCGCAGGAGCTGACGATCTTCTGGGCGGAATGGGATCCGGCGAACTA